>PABG01000110.1 GCA_002699185.1 Gammaproteobacteria bacterium
CGCACAGCTGGAGGCCCGACTGGAAACGCGCTTTGCGCACAATGACCCGGCGCATCCCCTGATCAGGGAACTCAAACGGATTTGCCGCAGCCGCAACGAGGGTGGAGAAACGGATGGAGACTGAACTCAACGCACTGGTGCACCGGGCCAACGAACTGGCCTCCCTGCCGGAGGTGGTCATGCGGGCCGTGGATATGATCAACGACCCGGAGGCCTCGGCGGCCGACATCGGCAATGTCATCGCCGACGACCCCGCCCTGACCGCCCGGCTGCTGAAGATCGTCAACAGTCCCTTCTACGGCTTCCCCTCGCGCATCGACACCGTCTCCCGGGCCATCACCGTGATCGGCACCCTGGAACTGCTGGACCTGATCCTGGCCACCAGCGTGATCAAGGCCTTCAGCGGCATCCCGCCGGAGCTGGTGAACATGGATGAATTCTGGGAACACAGCCTCTACACCGGTGTGGTATCACGCGTCCTGGCCACCCGCCACCGCGCACCCAGCAGCGAACGCTTCTTCATCGCCGGTCTGCTGCATGACATCGGCTCGCTGGTGATCTATCGCCACCGGCCGGAACAGGCCGCCATGATTCTGGAACAGGCCCGCGGCAGCGTGGTACCCCTGCATGTACTGGAGCGGGAGACCTTCGGCTTCGACCACGGCCAGGTCGGTGCCGCGCTGATGCAGACCTGGCACCTGCCCGACCACCTGATCGCCAGCGCCCGCTGGCATCACCAGCCGCTGGAGGTCGACGAACACCGGCTCGAGGTGGCCATGGTCCACCTGGCCGACGTCATCGCCAGCGCGGTCCATTCCACCGCCTCGGAAACCGAACGGGTCCCGCCCATGGACGCCCGCGCCTGGAATCTGGTCGGACTGCCGGCGGACAGTGTGGATGCCATCATCAGCGAGGCCGACAGCCAGTTCGCCGATGCCCGTGCCGCCATTCTGCCCAGCGCCTCGGCGGCGTAACGCAGCGTTCCCGGCAATACCGCCGGCGCCAATGCCTCCCAAAAGCCCGGACAAAAAAAACGGGACGCGAAGGTCCCGTTAAGAGGGTGGAGGAGCACATCCCACACAGCAAAAACAAATTTCCTTCTACCAGTTACACGGACCCTGGCTGCGGTCGGGGCACACGGTGAGCGAATCCGTCACCGCCCCTTCAAGCATCGCCTCGCCCAGATCCGCCGAGTTCATGTCCGCACCCTGCAGTTGTGCATCGGTGAGATTGGCGAAGAACAGCCGGGCACTGTACATATCCGCGTCCCGCAGATCGGCGCCCACCAGGCTGGCACCGTCCAGGTTGGCATTGTCCAGGCGCGCGTACCTGAGGCCGGCCCCGTCCAGATTGGCCCGCTGCAGCCGGGCGCGGGTGAGGAAGGCGTCCTCCATGCGCGCATCGGTGAGCACCGCATCGGCCAGGTTGCAGCCGCCCAGGATGGCACCGCGCAGATCGGCGCCGGTCAGATCGGCCTCGTGCAGATCGGAACCCGTGACAGCGGTGTCCGCCAGCTTGACCCGGCGCAGGCTGGCCCCGTGCAGATCCGCCCCCAGCAGGTTCTTCCCGGACAGGTCGGTCCCGTCGAGATTGCAGCCGGGACAGGCGTTGGTCTCCAGCAGCCGCTGCACCGCCTGCGCGCCCGAATCCGGCGCGGCGAACACAGCCCCCAGGGGCAGCAGCAGCGCGAGCGCGAGCGCGGTCTTCAAGGCGCGATCAATGCGCATGGTCAGCGTGATCATGGTCATGATCGGTCTCGGTCTTGGCCTTCGCCTTCGTCAACTCGGCGTAGCGCACCTGCAACGGCGCCTGGCCGCGCATGCTCAGGGTCAGCACCGCGCGCGGGGAATCGGTCGCGCTGATGCGTGAATCCTCGGCCAGCATCCGGCTGTCGCCGTCCGGCTCGAGATCGAGGACGACGCGCTCACCGTCCTGGAACAGGATCAGCTGACCCTGTGCGCCCGCGGTCGGCCGCGGTTGGTTGGCGTGATCCATGACCCAGACCACCGCCCTGCCTGACTCCACCACCAGTTCCAGGTGATAGGGCCCTGACATGCGCATCATGCCGCCATGCACGGCACCATGCTCGTCAAGATATTCGTCGGTATGCGCCTGCAGCGCAGGCTGAACGGCCATCAGGCCGGCGATCATGAACAGCGCTTTCACTACCTGACTGATGAGTTTCATAATCGACTCCAGAATACAGAAAGAAGTGACCCGGCAGATGCCGGGTCACGACAAACGGCCTCAGACCGAAGTACTGCGCGAGGACTTCAGGCCCTCCCAGCTCTCCGGCACCACCACGTGGTCGTGCATGCCGCCGGGGTTCGGCAGGCGTGCGACGATCTCGTCGGTATCGGCGTGGATCACCACCATGCCGGACTGGCCAGCCTGGTGACCACTGTATACCGTGGTGATGAACTGACCGTCAACGGTGCAATCGCAGGTATGCGGATCCGGGCCGGTATGCCACTTGGCGACCACCTTCCAGGTCTTGGGATCGACCTTGCAGATGTAGCCGTGGTGCGGCTTGCGCGCCCAGATGGTGAAGAAGGCCCAGCGCGAATCCGGCACGTTGCCCATGTGCAGCGGCAGGTACTTGCGCCCGAAGCCCTCGACGAAGGCCTCCTTCTTCCACTTCATCGGATCCGGATCCTCGGAACGGTAGACCGCGATGTTGTTCTGCAGCACGTTGTTGCAGGCCAGGAAGTACTCGCCGCTGGTCATGAAGCCGGCCTCGTGCAGCGGGGTCAGCACGGAAGGCACCGAGTAGGTCCAGGTGTAGCCCTGCTGCTTGACCAGCGGGAAGTTGTCCGGGGCACCCTTGCCGGTGGACAGCATGGCCTTGACTTCCCAGGTGTTGGTATCAACGATGGCGCAGCAGCCCAGACGGCGGATCAGGATCGCGCCCAGCGGCAGCTCGGGATGCCAGGTGAAGGCGTCCACGAACACCGCGGTCGGATCGGCCGGCATCAGCTCCTCGCCCAGCATGGCCTCGTGGCTGGTCTTCATGCCCTTGCGGTCGATGAAATCGAACTTGCCGGTCGACTGGTCCGGGAACACGTGGGAGACGTTGACCTGGCGGGCGACCGGGTCGTAGTCGACGCGGAAGGCCTTGACGATCTTCGGGGTATCGCCCAGGTCGGTGATCAGCACCATGTCCTTCTGACCGTCGGCGAAGGCGACATACTTGTTGGCGTTGGGGCCCACACCGATGGAGACGTGCACGCCCAGCGCCATGCCGGTGGTTTCACTGATGTCGTTCACCACCGAGATCTTGTTCTGCTGCTTGTCGCTGCCGTCGTAGCGCATCTTGAACATCTTGAAGGCGCCGCGGTCACGCCACTCGGGCGAGTTCTCGTTGACGTAAGGGGCCGCCGGCGGCTGCATGGTCTGGTAGAAATCAAAGCCCTGATACGGATCTTCGGAAGGCAGTGCCGCGATATGGTGCGGAATCGGCATGTCGATGCCGGCCAGGCCGAAGTTGTACCAGGCCAGGGTCTCGGGCACGGACAGATCCAGCGCGGAGACCGAACCGCTGTACTTGCCGGGCAGCAGGATGACGTTGCCCTTGAACTGCTTGAACAGGTCGTGCTGGCGCTCGCCGGTGGCGTCATGCACCGCGGCCATGGCCGGGTTCATGGCAAAGCTGCCGGCGGTGCCGGCAACGCCGGCGGCCATGGCGCCCTTCATGAAATTGCGTCGGGAAATACTCATTGAAAATTCTCCTACGATTCGCTGACTGTCTCAGACCCTGGTGTCAGACCAGTCCTGCGGTCCGACATAGACTTTTTCCACCTTGCCGTTCTTGTCGATGACGAACACCGTCGGCAGGCCGCGGAAACCGAGCTTGTTGGACAGGCCGGTCGGACTCAGGGCGTCGTTGGGCGCGACGAACATCGGATGCTTGATGTTCTCCTCACGCTTGATTACACGCACGGTGCGGGCCGTCTCCTGGATCGGGTCCACGCCGAGCAGCTTGCCGCCGACCTGATCGGAATTCACGAACAGCAGCTGGGTGTCGCCCTTGCCGGTAAAGGCGTTCTGCAGCTTCTTCAACTCTTCCACGGACACGGGCACGGCGGAGATGAAGAACGCCAGCACGGTGCGCTTGCCCTTGATCAGCTTGGCTACATCGGTCTTGTTGCCGTTGGCATCGTAGATGTCCCAGTCGGTGGGGAACCGGTCACCGGCCTGCACGCCTCTGGGGAAGACTTCGCCGCCGACCTCGTCAGCCGTCGGGAAACGTCCGTCCTTGCTGTCGGCCACCGCGGTGCCCGGAGCAGCGAGTGCGAGCATAAGTGCACCGGCAACGGCCGAACACCCGACAGTCAGCCGACCGCCCCGGGCCGGATGTCTGGATGTTTTCATGTTGATTCCTCCTTCAGTTTCGATGTGTACTCACTTGAGTTGGCAGGAAGCTGCGTGCTGTCCGTCTGCAGAGCGAGAACTGGAACGACCCGGCGCACCTGCCGCCAACCCGTACACTCAAGTTCCATGCCAGACTTTGTCACAGTGCTATCTGAATGATTTAACAGGAATGTCACAGACAAGGCGGGATATCACCCACGTCCCCGTTTCAGATTGAACCGGGCGGAAAACGCAATACGGGTTTCAGTAAGAAACACCCGCGGGGATAACGGGTGCAGAGGGGAATGGCACTGATTTAAGCGTCATTGCGAGCACCCAGAGGGCATAAACGAAGCGTGGCAATCTCGTACTGCAGAATCAACCGGTTGGAGATTATTCGCTGCGCTCACCCCTTCGTACCCATAGGGCATAAAGGGCCGCCCTGCGGACGTTCTGCGCTCGCAAGCTCGCTTGTGCCACGTCACTTCGTTCCTCGCAATGACGAGCGTTATTTGGCTTAAGTCAGTGCCATTCGGTGCAGAGGGGGGGATTCAGGATCTGCTGCGCGAGGTGCCGCGCGGGCCGCGGCTGATATTGTACTGGCGCAGCTTGCGCCACAGGGTGGTGCGTCCGATGCCGAGGTTGCGTGCCACCTCGGTAAGGCTGTCGTAACGTTCCAGCGCCGCTTCGATTACCTGCTGCTCGTTCTCGGCCAGGCTCGTGGGCTGTTCCCTGCGCGCAGGCTCTTCAGCGGCGCGGCCGCTCTGCTGCAGCACTTCCTCGGGCAGGGCATCCAGATCGATCACGCCCGAATCGTCCGCGAACACGACCATCTGCTCCACCATGGTCTCGAGTTGCCTGACATTGCCGGGAAAGGCATAGCCCAGCAGCCGCTGCAGCGCCGCGTCTGACAGGCTCAGTCCGCAACGGCCGTAACGGGCGGCGTATTTATCCAGGAAATGCGTCAGCAGCTGCTCGATGTCCTCCACCCGGTCGCGCAGGGGCGGCAGGTTGATGTGATAGCCGTTGACCCGGTAATACAGGTCGGGCCTGAATTCACCGTTCTCGATCAGTATCGACAGGTCGCGGTTGGCCGCGGTGATCACACGGATATCGACCTTGCGCGGCTGATTGGTGCCCAGGCGGCGGATTTCACGGTCCTGCAGCACGCTCAGCAGCTTGGCCTGGATGGCCGGGGTCAGGGTATCGATCTCGTCGAGGAAGATGGTGCCGCCGTCGGCCTCCTCGAACAGGCCCTTGCGGGTCTCGCTGGCGCCGGTGAAGCTGCCCTTGGCATGCCCGAACAATTCACTCTCCAGCAGCTGCTCCGGCAGACTGGCGCAGTTGAGGCTGACGAAGGTCTTGCCGGCGCGCTGGCTGCGTTCGTGGATATAGCGTGCCAGCAGGCTCTTGCCGGTTCCGGTCTCGCCGGTGATGAGGATACTCAGTTCGGTGCCGGCAATCCGCTCGGTGCGGATCAGCACGCCGTGCATGACCGGGCTGTTGGCAATCAAGCCGCCGTCCGTGCCGGCCGCCACCTCGCCTGTCGGTCCGGCCTGGGCCAGGGCATGGGCCTGCTGGATCTTCTCCAGCACCTCGTCCTCATCGAAAGGCTTGGTCAGGTAATCGTAGGCACCCAGCCGCATCGCCTCGACGGCGCTTTCGATGCTGCCGTAGGCGGTGATCAGGATCACCGGCAGCTGGGGAAAGCGATTCTTGACCTCACGCAGCAGATCGATGCCGGACATGCCATCCATACGCAGATCGCTGACAATCACGTCGTATGGCCCTGACTGCAGGGCGGCCAGGGCCTCTTCGCCGCTGGCGGCTTCGCCGGCCTGCATGCCGGCATTCTTCAGCAGCAGCCCCAGGCTGCGACGCGGGCTGCGCTGATCATCGACCACCAGTACGTTCAGACTCATGACGCCACTCCCCGGTCAACGACCTGCGCTTCAGTCACAGGGAAGCGCATGGCGAAGCAGGCCCCGGGCGGCCCCCAGATGCGCAGCCGGCCGCCCCATGCCTCCACGTGCTGCAGCACGATCGCCAGCCCCAGACCGGCGCCCTCGGAGCGCTGGCTGAAGAAAGGCTCGAAGATCTGCGTGCGTTTTTCGGGCGGGATGCCCGGGCCGTCGTCGGCGACGGCCAGGAAGGCATGACTGCCATTCTGATTCAGGCGCACCCGCAGCCGGCCACTGCCGTGCATCGCCTGCACCGCGTTCAGCATCAGGTTCCACAGCACTTCCTGAAAACCGTCTGCATCGAATATCACCGGGGCATAGCCGCCTATGACCTCCTGCTCCACGCTCACCTTCATTTCCTCATGCTGAATGTGGCGCTCGATACGTTCGCATACCCGGGCGACCAGCCCGCCCAGATGGACACGGCTTGCGGCGCTCCGGGGCGAACGGCCGAAGCTCATGAAGTTATGCGTCAGCCGGTCGAGGCGATGCACCTCGTCATCGATGATCTCGATGGCCGACCCGACGCTGTCGTTGCCGTCGTGGACGTTGCGGCGCAACACAGCCAGGCAGTTGTTGATGGCACTGAGCGGGTTGCGCACCTCGTGGGCCACGCTGGCCGCCATCTGGCCGAGCACGGCCAGCCGCTCGGCACGCAGGCGTTCCTGTTCCGAATGGCGCAGTTGCGCGTTGGTCTCCCTGAGCGCCTCGTAGGCGCGGGCGTTGACCAGTGCCACCCGCACCTGTTCGGCGAGCAGTTCGCCCTGCTCCAGGGTGGCCGCGCTGAACGGGATCCGTTCCGTGCGCATGATCAGCATGACCGCGATGAGCTGTTCCCCTTCCAGCATGGGGAACAGGGCCACCGCGCCCCAGATGCAGCCGCTGGTGCCGAGCGGGAAGGGCGCCGGCGCGTCTGCCGTCTCCGGTTTGACCAGGGCCACCGGGCGGCCGGACTCACGCAATTGACGGAACAACTCACGTCCCGCGGCGCTGGCAATCCATTCCGGCTGCGCCACCGCAGCGCCCGCGGCCGTGTCCGGCATGCAGCAGCTGACCAGGCGCATCTCCCCGCTGTCGCCGTCAGCGTCGGCGAGCAGGATGCCGGAGGCCTCGCTGGCCAGCATGTGCGCGCTTTCCCCGCATACCGCCTCCAGCACCCGGGGCAGTTCCAGGGTCGAGCCCAGCATGGCCGTGACCCGCAGCAGCGCGGCGCGGAATCCGATGGCCTGGATCCAGCGGTAATGCAGCAGGGCGTTGAACAGAATCGGACCGACCTCGGCGGCGACCACGTTGAGCTGCTCCACCCGCGCCGGTTCCGGGTGACCGCCGGCGATCTCCAGGCGCAGATAGCCGAACACCTCGTCATGGGCGCGCAGCGTCAGGCACATGCAGGCGCGGCCATCGGCGCTGCGGCTGCAGCTGTAGACCGTATGCGCGTCATTGCCCCCGACCGCCTGCACCAGCCGCACACAGGGCATGTGCTCGGCCCTGACGCGCACGTTCCAGCGCAGGGTCTGGCGCTGCAGGCTGCGCTGGAACTCCTCGACCTCGTCCTCGGCCACGCGCAGCACCAGCGAGTAGCGGCACTTGCCCACGAATTCGGACAGGGTGTTCTCGATCACCTCCAGGGTCTGATCCAGGCTGCGCGCCCCGATACTGGCGTTGACCATGGTGTTGCGCAGCCGCAGTTCCCGGTTCATGTCATCGAGCCTGTCGTGCGTGACCCGCAATTGACGGTTGATATTGTCCTGCACCACGCGCGCGCGCTGCACGGCGCGCAGCGACAGTACCAGGCCGGCGGCGATCACCACCAGGCTGCCCAGGTACAACCCGACCTTGACGAAATGCCAGGTCCACCAGGCCGAGTCCCACATCTGGGAGAAGCGGAACAGGTAGGCGCTCTCGGCGAACAGCATCAGGATGGCGCCGATGACCAGGATCAGCCGCTGCCCGGTCCCCCGGTAATAGAGAAAGGCCAGCAGCGCGGCGAAGGCATACAGGATCCCGGAGAATTCATGGGCACGGTAGGCCCAGATGGAAAAGGTATAGAGGTTCTCCAGCGAGCCCACCGGCAGGATGATGTGATAGGCCAGTACCAGGCCGGTCAGCAGCATCAGGGTGAAGGCCGCCTCGCGCGACAGCCACAGCGGCAGCCCCGGCAGGCGGTGCCTGCGATAATGCAGGACGGTACCCAGGCAGAACAGCACGCCGCCGAACAGGGTGGAGAGGGTGTGGGCGGAGACGAACAATCCCGGGTACACATCCGGCGGCGTGACCGCATGCACCACGTCCAGCAGCCCCATCACCAGGAAGCCGAGCGCGAACAGCAGCAGCGTGCGTTCGCGTTTGTGCCGCGACAGAGCCAGAACCAGCCCGGCGATCAGCAGGGCCATGATGCCGCAGAACAGTTCGATGACCGCATGCATGCGGACATCGATCAGGTACTCCGGCACCAGCAGGGTGCCGGAGTCCAGTCCGTGCAGCAGCAGCGGCATGGCCACCAGCGCCACCACCCAGGCATAGAGCAGCCACTGCTGCCAGCGCGCGGCGCCGGCGTCGCGCGCCTCGCCGGCACTGAGCGTCGGTAGAAGGTTCATTCCGGCCTGTGGATTCGTCTGCATGGGGTTCTGAGGGCAGGTTCAGCCTTTCAGCATACACCCTCAGCCCCGGCCGGCGTAAGCCAGGCGTCCCGGCCAGCGTCGCAGCGCCCAGGCATAAACCGACGGTAAAACCAGCAGATTCAACAGGGTGGAACTTATCATGCCGCCCAGCAGGACGATCGCCAGGGGCCGCTGCAACTCCTTGCCGGTGGGATCGCCGATCAGGAAGGGGATCACCGCCAGCGCCGTGGTCAGGGCGGTCATCAGGATCGGCAGCATGCGGTCCAGCGCCCCCTGCATGGCCAGGGCCTCCGGCGTCGAGCCATCCTGCTCGCGGGCGATGCGCTGGTA
>PABG01000111.1 GCA_002699185.1 Gammaproteobacteria bacterium
AGTGTACAATCAGGTTCAACCGGAGGGGTGGCTGAGCGGTTGAAAGCACCGGTCTTGAAAACCGGCGAGGTTTAACGACCTCCGTGGGTTCGAATCCCACCCCCTCCGCCAATCATTCATATAAATCAATTAGTTATATAGATATATCAGATTTACCCAACTTCCAGCCCAACATTTTCAAAATGCACCCCTGCGGTTAGGATTCGAGTCAACCGCCGGCAAGCATTGCCCTATGCAGGCCGCCACCACTGCAAAACGTGGTACCTGCCGGCCGCATTCGGTATCTTGCACTCCCTATGCCAATAACAATTCACCCGAAGGTCGGCCAGATCCTGCTATGTGATTTCTCCTTGGGATTCAAGGAACCGGAAATGGTCAAATCCGGGCGGCCCGTGGTGGTGCTTTCGCCCACCATGAAGGGACGCCCTAATCTGGTAACGGTGGTCGCCTTGAGCACTGAACCTCCGGCCCCTGTGATGCCCTATCACCTGGAATTGCCGCGTGCCGCGCTGCCGCAGCTAGGCCGTTTTCAGGAGCGCCCTTCATGGGTCAAGGGCGATATGGTCTACACGGTGGGGTTTCACCGGCTGGAGCTGATCAGGGTTGGCAAGCGTGACCCACGGACTGGAAAGCGTTTTTACTTCACGCAGAGACTGGGAAGGGAGCACATGCGGCAAATATACGGGTGCGTGCTGCACGGCCTGAACCTCGGGCATCTGGTGCCGCACATCTGATCCCCAGAAATGACAAAGCCCCCAGGGCGGGGGCTTGAACGCGGCTCAGGTCGGCTTGTCATCGCCGGGCCTGAGTCGGCTACGCTGGGCGGACCTTTGCGCAGTCTCGAATGCCCGATGCCTACGGCAGAGCGGGAACGGTTTAAGGGTCTCACGTGGCAACCAATGGTGTCAACCCGGACCAGGTGGCCGGCCCACCCCAGAGCCGGGTCAGCCGCTCTATTATAAAAAACCCCGCCACGGCACTACGGCCACAATGGACACAGGCTGGAGGGTAGGGGGCCAGGTAATCCTCGGGGCGCTCCGCTCTGTGACCGGCGGGGGAGTTTTCCTTCGCTAAATCCGCCTAAAAAGCCCCGCCACATAGACGGGGAGCTGCGAGGAACAGCGTCTAAACGTCGTCGAACTCGTTTGTGCGCGGTTGCTCAACCGTCAGGCTTGCGCGGCCCGATGGGCTCAGTCCTAGCTTGTCGAGATTGATTCGCAGCGCCGTCACTCTGGTTGTCGGCATGCTGGCGAAGTCGGACCGAAGCTCCGCAAGCAGCAGGGCGGTCACTTCGACCAGCACCTCATCGCCGCCACCCAGGACACCAGCCGGCACACCGGCCACGAGTTCCCGCCAGCACGCGCGCTGCTGCGGCGTCAGGTGCTTGGGCGCGGACTTCCTGAATGATTTGGACGGCTTCGGCTCGTGCGGCCGCCGTCGCTGGGGGTTCTGCCTGAATGATCCCCTCAACTCCAGCAATTGCGTTGCGGTTCGTTTTGGCATTTTGCCGACCTCCTGCGTCTGCTGTACCCGAAATTTTGAGCTGTTGGTGTAAAAAGTCGAGACCACCCACGGTCCCTACAACAGGAGCTGTGGGGATTACCTCCCCCCTTACCCATTGATTTAATTGAAAAATGCCGGCCACGCAGCGGTGAAACTGCCGCCGGCTGTCGGGGTTGTTGCGGACACTCGCCGACTTGTCCGTCCGGGGGTGAAGGCTGTTAAGCCCCCCGGAAGATCCCGCCCGCCGGAGCGGGCAGGTCATGCTCAGGTCGTGCCGACCAGGACTGCAAACGGGCTCTTGACCGTATTGCTGCCCAGGTCGTGGACGTTGATGCTGTGGCGCATGGTGCCCTTCACGCCGATCTGATCCAGCTCGAAGTATCGGTGCTCGCTCTGCTGGACTCGGATGTCCCGGCGCGTCGCCACGGTTGCAGCCTGTGCCAGGTTGCCAAACCCGATCATCACACTGCCGTTGTAGGTCGCGGATGCGTCGTCGGGAAACACCGGGGACACCACAATCGGGTAACCCAGGAACACCGGCTCAGACATGGCCGACAGGTTCTCCAGGGTGTTGCCTCCAGCGCCGACCTTGATCGCATTGAACACCAGCTCCAGGGCGGTCGGGCTGCAATACCACTTCGCCCCGCGCTTGGCGTAGGCGGGGATCGCGGCCATCAGCTTCACCAGGTCATCCGAGTCGATCTCGCCCAGGGTGTCGTGGCCCGATGCCGCTGCGACCTTGGCCTTGTCGTGGCTGCCATCCAGCGCCTTGACCAGTGCGCCTGTGTGGCCGCCGTAGGTACTGGTGCCGTCACCCAGAAAGCCCACATTGTCCTCCTTCTCCGAGAAGGCCAGGGCAATCTCCTGTGTCATCTTATCGCCCAGGGTGACAATCGCATCCTCGCTGATCTCGCTCGACATGCGGGTCAGGCACATCAGCTTTTTGGCAACAAGGCTGATGTTATCCCAGGTCGGGTCAGACTCGGTGCCTTCCTCGTTCTCGCCGACATAGTAGGCAGTCAGTCCGCCCGTGCGTCGCGGGATGGTCAGGGTGTCGCTGCTCATCGGCACGTTGTCAGCGTTGGCCCGAAACGCGCCGTACTCTTCCATCAACTCGATGATGGTGCGGCTCAGTTCGTCGGGGACCAGTGCGCCGCCGTTAGTGTTGGGACTGGTGCCCATCGCGGCCATGATGTCGGCGGGGACGCCGTTGGACTGGCACCACTGATAGGCAGCCGGGTCCTGTGCCAGCGTGGCCCGGAAGAACATGCCGGCGGTGTATGCCTGGCGCTGGCCGGCGCGGCTCTGAGCGTAAGCGTTCAGCTTCGCCCTGGTGCCGATAGGCGCGGCAATGCGGTCAGCATGAAAGCCGGCCGGTTCGTCCGGCGGGTTGGGGTTCAGGTAAACCGGGCCGCCGCCGTTGAAGTTGGGCTGCTGCGGCTTGGCCGATTCGGCTTCGATCTGCGCATTGATGCGCTCAGCTTCGCTCACGGCTTCATCGTAGCGGGACTGTTCGTCTGCGGTAAGCTCGCGGTCGTCTTTGTCTGCTGCGTCCAGGATGGATTCAGCGCGGGCTACAACGGCGTTGCGCTGCTGGATCAGGGATTGAATATTCACTGTGTACCTCCAATCAATTTGCTGGATCGGAGGCCGCGGCGGGAAGATAGACAAGCACGCGGCATCCGACCCGGTTCGGGTTCGGTCGATGCAGCCGCGTGCCAGATATCGAAGCTCGGCCGATAAGGCTCGCAGGTAACGGCAGGTAGGGTTGCACTCGGGCTTCCCGGTTTGCCGTTGCAGCGGGCATCATCCGCTGCTGACTTCATAATGCCATGGTCCATGTGAACGTCAAGCCTCAATGTCGTTGCGCGCTCATGGCCTGGATGAGTTTCGCCGGGGACGCGATGACTGCCCGCGCCACTGCATCGCGCAGTTGTTCCGCCGTCATGTTCTCGCGGGTGTGCCACGGACCGGAACCAACACGCCACGCCGCCGCATTCTCGTGCCGGCAATGCACAGCTTGCAGTCCCGCAACAAGGTGTTCGATGCCGGCGGCGGCACACTCGCTGCACACTGCTGGGATTGCTTCGCCGCTCAGGTCCACAGACGCAAATTCAAATTCAGTCGCTTCAGTCATTGGGGATTCCTCCTTTCCGGGGCCTTTTTGGACCCATCGCTTGAAGCCGGCGCACTCGAAGCCGGTTGACGCGCATCCGGACCAGCCGGCGCATCCGTCACAGGGACAAGCCCGGCAATATTTCAAAAGGCCCTGTTCAAGGCTATGCGGTTCGTCGTCTTTGCTCATGCGGCCCTCCCGCTCGCCCGTCGCCTCGAGGCCGGCTGCTGCTCGGTCTCCTGTTCCGGCAGGGACAGCCGCCGGGCCGGGGTGACGCTGATGCCCACCAGCTCCAGCACGCGCTCGCGCAGACTCTGGTCCAACCCAGCTACCAGCCGCACGCCGCGCTGGCCGTCGTCCAGTTCCTCCAGGGTCTCCACCAGGTCAGCCACCCCGCCGGCCTCCAGCAGCTCATGCACGGCCGCCAGGGGCAGGGCGCGGGCCTTGTCCTTGAAGTCGGCGCAGGCTCGCAGCCGGGGGCCGACCTTGGCTCGGTGCACCTTGCAGTTGCCGCGCACGCGGTGGCAGCACTGGCCGCAGTGATTCATTGCGTCACCTCACAGTGCCGGCATCCCTCGCCATCGCAGGCAGGGCAAGTGGACATGGTGGACATGGATGGACATGTTTCCGGCTCACTCCCATAACTGTCACTATTTACCCCTGACACTTTTCGCGTTGCGGTAAGAACATGTCCACTTATGTCCACTATGTCCACTGGATCAGCTACCACGCGCCAGGTGTTATTCCCGTCGCGTACGGTCCCCTGTGTTAGCACAAGCCCGCCGGCCCGGCGGTCCTTGTTGTTCCGAAGCCAATACCCCAAGCTGCGCCCGGTCAGCTTTCCGCCCCGGGATATTGCGGTCAGGGCCTCCAGCAGCGCGGTGTTGGTCTCGAATGCAGCGATAACCTCGGCACCCTTAACGGGCCTGTCGCCGAAGTGTTCGTGCCATGCGTTCAGGACGGCGGCGATTTCCTGCCTTGAGGGGTCGGCATCCCGCGTTCGGCTCATAGCCTCGATCGGATCGGCGGTCCCAGCCCATACCATCGCGGCGCGTACGGTGCGGGACCATTCGGTGAAACTGCCCAACGGTGACAGGGTGGACGGGTAGCCGGCCTGAGCATGCGCGGCCAGTAGGGTCAGGATGGCCGTCACCAGCTCCCGGCGGCGGCCTCGCGCCTCGGCCAGCAGGTCCTGGTCAAACTCGCGCAGCTCGGGGCGCTCGGTGCGGGCATCGAGTCGGCAGACCAGTGCCCGGCGGACGATATCGCCCCTCAAGACCAGGTTGTTCCCGGTGGCGCACAGGGTCATCGTGCAAGGGACTGTCGCCAGGACCGACGTTCCCAGGGGCCGGACCCGTCGGTGGGTCTGGGTTATCACTTGGCACAGGGTCGCGCCTTCCAGCGGGCGCTCGATGTTGTCGATGCTCACCAGCTCGTCACCAGCCAATAAGGCCCCGTCCAGCCGCTTGGCTGCTTCTGCCTCATCCCGGCCATAGTCCAGCACGGGGGCGCGCTGGCCGGTGGCAAGGATCGCGGCGGCGTCTACCATCAGAGACTTTCCGGTGCCGGGTTCAGGCGCATCCACGGCATGCAGGGGTGCGGTCGGCAGGGTCTGCCGGGCAATCGCCGTCACCAGCAGGGACAGGGCCACGGCCCGGTCGGCATCGCTGGCAAACGGGAAGTGCCGCAAAAGGTCGGCCAGGGTCTCAACGGCTTTGACAGCGGCTGCCCGGTCGGTCGCCTGCGGCGTGGGCCAGTCGGGGGCGCAGTCCAGCAGCAGGCCGGTCTCGGGGTCGTAGCCGGGGGTCGACACAATCCGGCCATCCGCAACAATCGGGTGCTGCACCACGCCGCGAAGGCTCGGCCAGCTTCCAACATCCGGCGCGGCGCAGAGAGTATTAGATCCCTCTGCCGGCGGGGCGGTGTCCTTCCAGTCCTTTGACCGTGCATCCCATCGCTGCCAGGTCGCGGCGCGGTCCAACTCCAGCCGCATCCAAGCGGGATCAACGGGGGCCAGGGTGACGGTCCCGGCTCGCCGGGTTATCCCGCCCTCGGTTCTGGGCGTACCCATGCGCATTGGTCGGACCAGTTGACCGCCGCGAACATAGACGGGTATCCCGGCCTGCTTGAGGATGTCGGCGGCTGCGTCGACGGATTCGGCAAGACTGGTCAGTCGCACCACGGGGCGGGATGCGTTGCCCCCCGGCGCAATATCGCGCTTGCCGCGTGCGATTTTCTCCACCTCGGCGTCGTCCAGCGGCGGAGCGCATCGGGTTGCATTGATGGTGCCGATGACGGCCAGAACCTGCTCTACGCTCGCGCCTTGTTTGCGCAGGCGGTATGCCTCGCGGCTTAAGTAGTCGTTACGGCAGTTGTCAATGAGCGCGCCGGTCTCGGCCTTGCTGTCACCTTGCGTCGCCTTCTGTTTGCTCGGCTTGCGCAGAAGATCCAGAAGCCATGCGGGGGCCTCGCTAACATCGTCAAGGTCGCCGACCGCCTCCAGTCCGTGCGCCGGCCACCATATGACGTATCCGCCCTGCGTTTTCACGTCAACTCCGGGGGCCACCTTGCTGGCGCTGCACTTGACGCCATCGGCATGCTTATAAACCAGGTGATGACCCCGACGTGATTTATGAATGCGCCCCGCATGCATGTCGGCGGCCCGCTCGGTGTACCAGTCCGCCCCGTCCGGGTCGATATCCACAACCAGCAGGTCGGTTATGACTCCGGTAGGCACCCCCACCAGGGCCTCCGGCCGCCGGTTCCACCATTGCGTGATCTGCTCGGGGTCGGTGGTCGCGTCATAGAAGCCATTGTCCGTTATCGGTGCCTTGTTGTGCGGGAAGCACGGGAACACCGGCAGGCCGGTCTCGGCCAGCTCTAGCGCAGTATCCAGCGCCGTGCTAACATCTGTCTGTGTTTCGCATTCCGTAGCCCGGTAGCTGGTGCCCGCCAGCGCCGGGTTTTCTTTTGCGCTCATGCGGGGCCTCCTCGATATAGCTGTTCGAGCGCCCGCATATATTCTGGCGTCGGCCGCTGCTGCTCATTCCGCCGGGCCTGCTCGACCTCCGGTGCACGGTTGCGCGGGGCGCGGCGGGTGTTCTCCAGGGCAGTGCGGATCTGGTCGGCGGTGGGGGTCATGCGGCGGCCTCCTTGCGGGCCTTCGACGCCCAGCGCCAGATCGTGGCGCGGCTCACGCCGTAGCGTGCAGCCAACTGGGTGTCACTCAGCATGCCGGTAGGTGCGGGCAGGTCCAGGCCGG
The DNA here is from genome assembly GCA_002699185.1 of Gammaproteobacteria bacterium. Taxonomy (GTDB): domain Bacteria; phylum Pseudomonadota; class Gammaproteobacteria; order Thiohalobacterales; family Thiohalobacteraceae; genus Thiohalobacter. Next base: position 6,882 of record PABG01000111.1, read on the forward strand.
TAGCCGCCTCGAAGGCGCGGATCTCGTTGGGAGACCAGCGGGTTGCGCCGCCGATCTTATGGGGCTGTGGAAAATGCTTCATGGTGCCGCTCTCCGTGTTAATCAAATGCACGGATGCAGGCTAGCTTGAGGCAGCGCGGATTGCTCCGCAGCAAAAGCGAAAAATAGTGCGGGCTGCTACTTCTTAGGTGGGCGGGCTTGCTGTAACAAATTTTCGAGCTGCCGCACCGATATGCCTAGCATGTCGGCAGCAGTATCCTTCGCTGTTTCGCCTCGCTTCCGCTCCAGGGTTTTAGCTGCAGCCAACACTGCCTCTGCCATCCAGGGCGGGATGGTGCGGGGTTTTATGCCACGCTTGAACTTGTATTCGCCTTCGATAACGGCGGCCAAAAATGGTTTGGCTGCATCATGCACCGGCTCGTCACTATTCAGCAGGTCAATGACTTCCTGCCGGTCAACTCTTTTGCCGTTGTTCACTCGCTGGATGATGGTCAGCCACGGACTGCCAAGCTGCGCAAGATCAATCATTATCCAGCCCCCCTGATCGGCTGCACCTCGCCGGTTGCGGCGGGTTTGTTCAGGAATCGGCACCATTCGGCCATCAGTCGGGTGCGTTTCGTCATCAGGTTGCCGCGCCGGTAGGCTGCTTCGACGGCATCGGGGATGGTGTGGGCCAGGGCCTTCTCTGCGACCTCTCGCGGGTAGTTCGTCTGCTCCGCGCACCAATCACGGAAGGTTGAGCGGAACCCGTGCGGGGTGCCTTCCACGGCCATCAGCTTCAGTACCTTGGACAGGGTGGCGTCACTGAGCTGCTTGCCTCGCGGGGAGGGGAACACGTAAGGGCAATCCTCGAAGCGCGGCAGGGCCTTCAGTAGCTTCACGGCATCGGTGCAGAGCGGCACCACATGTTCCCGCTGTGCCTTCATCCGTTCGGCCGGCACGGTCCACGTCCGGGCCTCCAGGTCGATTTCATCCCAGGTCGCCCCGCGCACCTCGCCAGAGCGGCCGGCAGTCAGTATCAGGAACTCCAGCGCCCGAGAGCCGATGCCCTCACGTTCCCGCAGGGCGGCCATGAAGGCGGGGGCCTCGGGCCAGGGCAGGGCGCGGAAGTGCTGAATCTTTTTCAGTTTGCCGGGCTTGGGCAGGATGGCGTCCAGGTTCCCGCGCCAGCGGGCGGGGTTATCGCCGGATCGAAACCCGGAGACGGTCGCCCATGACAGGACCGACTCAATGCGCCCCCGCAGCCGGGTAGCGGTCTCGGTTTTCTCCGTCCATATCGGCTCAAGTATCTGCACGATATGGGGCAGGGTGACGGCATCGACGGGGAGGCGACCTATCACGGGGCTGGCGTAGGCTTGTAGGGTGGTCTCCCATTGGGCGGTATGCTTGGGGTTGCGGAACTCCTGAGCCTTGGCCTTGATGAATCGCCGGGCGGCTTCGTCGAAGGTGATGACCTTGGACTGTGCGGCTATCAGGGCATCCCTGGCAGCCTTGCGCTGCAATACCGGGTCAACGCCCTCCCGGATCTGCTCTCGCATATCTCGGGCCTTCTCGCGGGCTTGGGCCAGGGTCACATCAGGGTAGCCCCCCAGGCCGATGTCCCGGCGCTTGCTGCCGACTGTGACGCGCAGTATCCAGCTCCTTGCGCCGGATTCGGCAACCTGTAGATACAGCCCAGCCACCCCGCCCACAGGGTTCAATCCGGGCTTGTTCAGTCGGCGCACCTCGGCAGCGCCCAGCTCCTTGGCTCTCTTTGGCATGGCGGTTTTCTCCGTCGAACTCGGGATTTGAAACCCTAGCGATATGAATCAGGTGCACATCAGAACGCCAACCTACCCATCAGGCTTTTGTTCTGTGTCTCCGCCATCAATAAGGGCTTTCATTCTCCCCACGTGGTACCCCTCAAAAATTATGCAATTTGATATTACGGCGTGAGGCAAGCCAAGACAAGAGAATTTCACGAAATGCTGTAAATATAGGGGTGAATGCGATATATTGCGACACACTGAGACACCGGAGAGGCCGACACCCCCTCCGCCAATTCAGGCGCATCCACCGTTCCCTGGTCTTCTTGTATGGCTGAAAAAATGGTCGTGGTGATCGACGGTCTGTCCCAGCTCGAATATGACCGCTCCAAACCCCTGCCTCACAGACAGCAGCTGGCGCTGGACCGCATGGACCTGAAGATGGATCAGGGCATCCAGCTTCCCGCCGGCCGCCAGAACTCACCCAACTCGCTGCAACGGGCCCAGTTCGTAGCCCTGCAACTGATCCAGGCGGTCGAGGACGGCAACGAACCCATGGCCGCCGCCACCTGTGCCTATCTGGCCGAACGGATCCCGGAATTGCAGCAGGTCAAGGCAGAGCACAAGCCTACCGGCCTGCATCTGGATCTGGTCTTTGATCGCCCCTTCATGAATGAAATGACAGTCGAGTTCTTTGACCCTTCCGGAGCTCGCTGAACCCGCCTGTTCAGCCGCATGTATTTATAAGTCATGTTAGATAAGGCGTCACTGCGCCTCGATTGACCTGGGTTGTTTGTAGGCTTTGGCGTACATGTCCGACGGCGTCGGTCGTTGAGGCGGCGGAGCCGCTTGACAGTTCAACAGTCCTGTCTATGCTTCCCAAGGCATATCAGTCAGGAACTGATTCTCCGTCAGACGGCAGGGAGGTATGGCCGCCGTGCCCCGGCCCTGGATGCTCCCAGCGCCGGGCAACAGAAGATACCCCATGCCCGCAGTTCAGCGGGCCAGCGTGCATGGCGGCCAGTCATGCAGGGGTGGCGTCTGTCAATCATGCAGACGGTCTCCCGGTGTACGTGCGCTTCAACGGTCCTGTCATCAAGGAGGTGACGCGTGGCCAGTGAACCCCGTAATCTGCTGTTCTGGGATCCGGTTCGCGCCGGGACGGACCTGGCCGCGCAACTCGGGCAGGCCGGCTGGCGGATCTCGATGGCCGGCAGTCTGGACGAAGCCCGTCAGCGCCTCGCCAGCCACCACTGCCCGGTGGGCCTGGCGTGCCTCGATGCCAGAGAATTCCGTTCTTGTCGGGACTTCGAGCAGTTGCTGCTCGACAGCCAGACACAGACCCAGTGGCTGGCGCTGGTTCAACCGGAGGATGTCCGCTCCGACTCCCTGTCCCGGCTGCTGGCCGACGGCGTCTTCGATTTTCATACCTTCCCGGTCGATTCCCGACGTCTGCTCGACAGCCTGGGACACGCCGCCGGCGTGGCTGCCATCCGTGCCAGCGCCCATGCGACGGCCGCGGGCGATGCGGTCACCGCGAGCGGCATGGTCGGCAACAGCCCGTGCATGCGGCAGCTGTTCCGACAACTCGACAAGATCGGGCAGGTCGAGGCGCCGGTGCTGATCACCGGCGAATCCGGTTCCGGCAAGGAACTCACGGCGCTTGCGATCCATCGCCGCTCCCTGCGCGCCGGCGGGCCGCTGGTGGCGGTCAATTGTGCCGCTCTGCCGGCCAGCCTGGTGCAGTCGGAGCTGTTCGGGCATGAGAAAGGGGCCTTTACCGGAGCCGTCCGGCGCAAGATCGGCCGCATCGAGTCGGCCGCGGGCGGAACCCTGTTCCTGGACGAGATCGGTGACCTGCCGCTGGAGCAGCAGACCAGTCTGCTGCGCTTCCTGCAGGAAGGCACGGTGGACCGGGTTGGCGGCACCCATCCGGTGCGCGTCGACGCACGCGTCATTGCCGCCACTCACCAGGACCTGGAACTGGCCGTGGATCAGGGGCGGTTTCGCGAAGACCTGTATTACCGGCTCAATGTGCTGCGGCTGCAGGTACCGCCGCTGCGGGAGCGGATGGAGGATATCGAGGCCCTGGCCTGGCAGCAGTTCGAGCGCTTCGGCCGGGAGCGTGGGGTGCAGGTCAAGGGGTTCAGCGAGCAGGCCCTGCAGTGCCTGCTGCGCCACGACTGGCCCGGCAATGTGCGGGAACTGATCAACCGGGTGCGCCGGGCGATCGTGATGGCCGAGGGCAGGCTGATCACCCCCGCCGACCTGGGGCTGGATCGGCGCAACGGCCGCCGGATGGTGCCTTCCCTGCAGCAGGTGCGGGCCGAAGCCGAGAGCCGGGCGATCCGCACCAGCCTGCGTCTGGCCCGCAACAATCTCTCCGAGGCGGCACGCTCCCTCGGAATTTCCCGCGTCACCCTGTACCGGTTGCTGGACAAGCACCGGATCCCGGTCGGACAGAGCCGGGAGCCGCCCCCCGCAGGGGGGATCAGGGAACTGCGCATCAATGGCGAGCCGTCACTCGAACCCGGAGGCTGGTCATGCAGCACGGGGCGCGGTTGAGCCTTCTGGCGCTGCTGGCCCTGGCCATGCCGGGGTTCGCTGACGAGGCTGACTCCCTGGCGCAGCGGCTGGAACGCATGGAGCGGCTGCTGGACCAGCAGCAGCGCCAGCTGGAGCGTCAGGCAGCCACCATCGCAGCCCAGGAGCGGCGTCTGCAGCAGCAGCGCCGGGCACTCGACAGCCTGAACCGGCAGGCCCTGCCCGCGGCCGGACTCGAGGACCGGCGCGGCGCCGGACCCGCAGTGGCCGCCCCGGCGGCGCAGGCAGCCTCTGCGCCGCCCTCGCAACCGGTCGGGACGGCACCGCCGGCGAGTCCATCGGAGCCGCCCGAGGTGCGCGCCATCCCCGAACTGGGCGGTGTCCTCACGCCCCGGGGCCAGCTGATCCTGGAGCCGGGGCTGCAGTTCTCCAATTCCCAGATCAACCGTCTGACCTTCATCGGGGTGGAAATCCTCGAGGCCTTCCAGATCGGGTTGCTGGAAGCGGTGGACGTGGACCGGGATTATCTGGCTGTTTCCCTCACCGGCCGTTATGGCCTGACCGACCGGCTGGAACTGGAGGCGAAGCTGCCCTATGTGTATCGCAAGGACCGGCGCGTGGCGACCATCCCGGATGTGGAGGGCGAGGCCTTCAGCCGCACCCTCGACGGCGACAGTGTCGGCGATCTGGAGCTTGCGCTGCACTACCAGTTGGACTGGCGCTGGCCGGGCAATATGTACTATGTCGGCAACCTGCGCTACAAGTCCGTGACCGGCCGCGGGCCGTTCGATGTCAACCGCAACGGTGACGGCATCGAGACCGAACTGGCGACAGGCTCGGGCTTTCATGCCCTGGAACCGAGCCTGACCCTGCTGTACCCCTCCGATCCCGCCGTGTTCTTCGCCAACCTGGGTTATCTCTGGCATATCGAGGACGATGTGAACAAGACCTTCGGCCAGCAGACCATCGGCAAGGTCGATCCCGGCGATGCGGTGCGCCTGAGTTTCGGCATGGGCTATGCGATCAATCCACGGGCCTCTTTCACCCTGGGCTACAAGCATGACTTCATCCAGGAGACCGATACGGAGATCAACGGCGTGAAGCTGTCGACATCCAGCCTGGACGTCGGCGCCATGCTCCTCGGTTACGGCTTTCAGCTGACCGAACGCGCCGCGGTGAACCTCAACCTGGAACTGGGCGTGACCGCCGATGCCCCGGATGTGGTCATGACCCTGCGGCTGCCCTATACCTTCTGACCCGGACCGGCTGAACAGCGCTTATTGCAGGGGCGCGGAACTGCGTCCCAGGTGGTTGTTGAGGATGGCCTGGCGAACCGTCTGCTGGAACTGGCTGAAGTTGCGGATGGTGACATCCACCTGCGCCTCCTGGCGCAGGGCCGTATCGGTGGCGCGGCTGACCAGCACGCCGAGGATGCGCTGACGGGTCACCTCATGGATGGAGGCGGTCATGCCGCGGGCATCGTTCACCACCACGCGCCCGGCGCTGCCCAGGCCGTTGAGTTCGATGCCGCTGTTTGCCGCCGGCGGGCTGCTGCCGGTTCGCGCCGCCGTCTCCGGCCCCGGGGACAGGGTGTCGACCGCCCGCGGAATGCTTGTGGTGGTATGAGTGCCGCGGTCCGTGACACTGACCAGGGTTTCCATGAGCAGGCGTCCGTCCTGGAAACTGCGCAGGGAGGCGCCGAATTCCATCTCCAGGCCGCGCAGGGAGAAACCGCCGCGCAGTGCGGCCAGGTCGGCAGCCTCGAGCACCCGGGCGGGGAATGCTTCATGCGCATGGCTCGTGACTGTGGCAAGCGTGAGGGCCAGCAGGAGAGCGGCGCTGTGCAGACTGCGGTATGACGTGTCCGGAGCGCGTTTCATCATGTCGATCGCTCCTGTCAGCGACCCAACTCGAGCCGGCCGGGCAGGTTGAGAAGCAACGGGCTCATGCCCGCCTGGCGTGTCGGGGCATGGATGGGAGCCCGTGGCCAGTCGCGCCAGTCGCGCTCCAGGTTGAAATGGGTCCGGGCGATCTCCAGGCGGCCGCGGGCGGCCAGCACCACCCCGTTCCAGATCCGCTCGAATTCAGCACGCGAAATGGCGACATTGCCCGCGGCCGGATCGGCCAGCAGCACCCGGCCGGATTGCACCCCCCGTACCACCACGAAGTGACGGTAGCCGCGGGTATTGACCAGTACGATCCCCGGCACGCCCAGTGCGGCCAGCTTGTCCAGGTCCATGCGGAAGCCGTCGGTCTGCAGGCCGCGGCGGTCCAGATAGCGTTTCATGTCCAGCATGGAGAAGCCCTCGGTACGGATCCTGGCCTGATCCCCCTCTGCATACATCTCCTGGAACACCTGATCCTCGCCCACCGGCGAGGTGTAATGGTATGTCAGCAGGGTGGCCACGGCGGCCGAACCGCAGCTGAAATCGTATTGCTGCCTGATCACCGTCTGCCAGCGCGCCTCGATCTGGCTTTCCACCGGCAGGGAAAAGGCACCGGGAAAGGCATGCAGGCGCAACTGGCCCGCAACGCTGTCGGGTACGACCAGGGCTGCGGACAGTGCCAGCAGCAGGGCAGGGCAGGGGTTGAGATGCATGCCTGTCACTGCAGGTTGAAATTGACACCGATGGCTGCATCCACGGCATTGTTGCTGCCGGTGACGATATTGAACAGACCGATGCCGCCGAAGTTGTCCATCGCCCGTTCGGCGATGGTGACCGAGCCGCTGGTCATGGTGCCGGCCTCGATCAGGCTGCCGTTGACGGTGGCCTTGAGGTCCTGGTTGCTGGTGAGCGAGATATGGCTGTCGCCGTCGCGTCCGCGCAGTGCGTCCAGACCCGCGCTGTCCAGCGGGGCAAGCTGGGCGAACCGGTCGGATTCCGGGGCGCCCGTATCATCTGCGTGCACAGCATGGCTCCCAAGGATGGGGCTGGCCCAGACGACTGCCATGATCAGTGCTCTGCAACAGTTGAGTTCTCGACAGGGGTGGCGCATGGCGTGTCCCTCTCTTCCCTTCCGGTTGGAGTCGAAGTGCGCAGGGGACGGCGTATACCCGCCCCCCGCGCGATCCCGAAGCGGGGGTTGCGGACTAGGGCCCGTTGCCGATGCTCACACCCGAATGGGCCGCGACGGATACACCGCCCAGGGTCGAGTTGTACAGACCGGAGGAGACATTGATGTTGGCAATGCCGCCAAAGGTACCCGCGCCGGTGTCGACGCTCACTGCCCCGGTGGTCAGCGCACCGCC
>PABG01000112.1 GCA_002699185.1 Gammaproteobacteria bacterium
GCATCGATGATGTCCGACTCCGCGGCCGCCTCCCGCTCTATCACCTCGACGTCCGGCGCCTCGACGTCCGGCGCCTCGACTTCTGCCGCCGCGGTTTCCGGCACTTCGGGCGCGGCCGCCGCCGGTGCCTCAAAGTCCCGAGGCGCCGGGGTTTCGCCCCGGGACAGGGCCTCGGCCGCCTGCATCATGGCATTGATGTCGAGACTCGGGCCGCCCTCGCCCTGGATCTGTGCCACCAGTTCGGGCAGGGTCCGGCCGGCAGCGGCGAGCAGCCGGCACATCGCGTCGCTGCGCTCGATGGTGCCGTCGATCAGGCGGTTGAGCATATTCTCGAAGGCCCAGGCGAACTCGCCGATCAGCATGGCGCCGACCAGCCGACCGCTGCCCTTGAGGGTATGGAAGGAGCGGCGGATCTCGGTCAGGGCCTCCTGCTCCTCGGGGTTGTCCAGCCAGCGCGGCAGCCGCTCGCCGATGGCGGCGACCTCCTCGGTCGCCTCCTCGATGAAGATCTCGAGGATCTCGTCGTCGATCTCGCCGCCTTCGAGCACGGGATAGGGCAGTTCCTGCGGCGGCGGCGCGGAGGCTGCTACCGCAGGCGATGGCTGGTCCGCCGCTGCCGGCTCGGCAGCGCTCTGCGCGTCATCGCCAGCGAGCGTGACGGATTCGGGTTCGGCTTCGGCCGTCTCCGCGGGGAGTTCGATCTCGATGGTCTCGAGTGCATCGCTATCCATCAGGTCGGCATCGAAGGCCTCGACCTCGCGGGTTTCCGAGGACTCCAGTTCGATCACCTCGAAATCGTCCGCAGTCACTGCCGGCAGCTCGTCCTGCACTGCCGCTTCCGGCGCGGGAATCTCGATCACCTCTTCGTCTTCGCCCTGGACCGGGGCGTCATCCCCGGAGACATCCGGGGCGGCCATCGACTCCGGCTCGGCGCCGGCATCGGCGGCCGGGCTGTCTGCGGCCGGCCCGGCACCGGTCAGCTGTCTCAGGCTGTCGCGGGCCACATCCAGGATGGAGCCGCTGAAGACCTTGCGCTCCTGCAGGTTCTCGAGGAAATACTCGATGCTGGAGATGGCATCGGCCAGCTGGTCCAGTTCGGTCTCGGACAGCCGGCGCTGCTGCGCCAGCATCTGTTCATCCACGAAATCCGCCACCTGCGCCAGCAACTCGGCCGCATGACTCTCATTGAGCAGCAGCAGGCTGCCCTTGATCTGGTTGAACAGCGCCGGCACGGGTTCGAGCAGGGTGAAATTGTCCGGGGTCTCGATGTACTGCAGGATGCTGTCCTTGGCCCGCGCAATATCGCGAATGGCCTCCTCGGCCACCACCCCGCGCACCTGGTTGAACTCGCTCTCCGGCACCATGGCCTCGATCTGCCGTGACTCGTCGGCGAAATCCGCCTGGCGCACATCACCATGCAGCAGCCCCTCGAGCGAGGACTCCACATAGAGCACGGCGCTGGCGGCCTGCATCAGCAGGTCGTCATCGATCTCGCGACTGCCGTCGACCATGGCATGCATCATGCCGGCCTGCTCGACGATCTGCTTGCGCAGTGCGCCCATGCCCAGCATGCCCAGGGTGTCGCCGACCCGGTCGAGGGTCTCGGCGGCCGGCGCCAGGGCGGCCGGATCGCGCTCGCTGCTGCGCAGGCAGACATCCAATGCATCCTTGATCCGGGCCAGGTCCTCCTTGATGGCGGCGGTGACCGTGGCCATCAACTCCAGGTTATGGCCGCTCAGGCTCTGGCGCGCCTGCTCCATCTGCTCCTCGTCCGGCAGCAGGTCGACCAGGCGGTAGGTGGCCTGGATCTCGGCCGCCATGCCGGCGGCCCCCTCGGCGCGGGCGACGTAGAACAGCAGGTTCTTCAGCAGTTCCACCGGCGGTTCCTGCTGCAGCACGGCCTCGCCGGCGTCGATCACCCGCTTGATCTGGCGGTCGACCTGACCCAGCAGCAGCTTGGTGGCCATACTGACCTCGAGCCGGTCCGCGCGCAGGGACTGGACCAGGCCGCGGGCGATCCACCACAGGCGGCGGGCCTGCGGACTGGCGCTGGCCGCCTGCAGGCGGGCCAGCACGGTTTCCATCTGCTCCAGACTGGCGGCCACATCACGGCCGCGGAACCAGCCCAGCAGTGCGACCTGGTAGGCATGCCGCTGGCCGCGGGCCAGTTCGTCGAGGGCGGCATCCCCGGTCTCGGCCAGGGCCGATTGCGGCAGCGCGGCGTCGATGTCGGGGGAAAACAGGGCGTTCTCGGACACCAGGCTCTCGCCCTGCACGGCACGCAGGTCGTTGAGCAGGGGCAGCAGGACCAGCGGGATGTCCTGGTAGCCGGCGATCAGCCGGTCGAGATAGTCGGGCAGCTGCAGGATGCCGCGCATGAGCAACTCAAGGGCCTCGTCCTTCTGCGCGATGCCGCCCTTCTGCAGGGCCAGCAGCAACCGCTCCATTTCCTCGGCCAGCATGCTGGCGCCGTAGAACTCGACCATCTGCAGGGTGCCGGAGACCTGATGCAGGTGGGCCGAGCAGAAGCGCAGCTGGGAATCGTCCTCCGGATCCTCGACGAAGGCCTCCAACGCCTGCCGGGCCTGCCTGAGGGTTTCGTCCAGTTCCGATTTCACCCACTTGAGCGTACTGAAATCCATGGCTCCACTCATTTAATCCCTTACCTCCGGGTCAACCCGGCGTTGATAGGCCAGCGTGCCCTCGCAGCGGACCCGCTCCAGCCGCGGATGCGACCAGTGCAGTACATCCCCGGGCGCGAGCACCAGCATGCCGCCGGGTGCCAGCCGGTCGGCCAGGCGGTCGAGGATGCCGTGACGCTCGCTGCGGTCGAAATAGATCAGCACATTCTGGCAATAGACAAGATCGAAGCCGTCCAGCGGGAAGCGGTCCAGGTCGGCGATGCCGAGCGGCGAGAAGCAGATCCGCCGGCGCAGCCGCGATGTGATGCGGAAACGCTGTTCCGAGACGGGCTCACAGTAATGCCGGCGGTAGGCCTCCGGAATGCCGTCCAGGCGACGGCGGGCGTATTCACCCTGCCGGGCCGCGGCCAGTGCCGGGCGGCTGATGTCGGTGGCGGTGATGCCGAAGCGGGGCGCGGTGCCGGCGGGCAGCGTCTGATCCAGCAGCATGGCCAGGGAATAGGCCTCCTCGCCGCTGGCGCAGCCCAGGCTCCAGGCCTGCAGGCTGCGGCGGCTGTCCTCCACGAATCCGGGCAGCAGCCGCGTCTCGATCAGGCGCAGCGCATCGGGGTCACGAAAAAACCGCGTCTCGTGCACCGTCAGCCGGTCGATGAGGATGGCCCACTCCGGCACGCTGTCGCGCTGACTCAGCTGTTCGTAGTAGGCCTGATAGTCCTCGCAGCCGACCTCGCGCATCCGGGCGCGCAGCCCGGACAGAAACAGCGGCTTGCGCTGCGGACTCAGGCGGATGCCGACCCGCGTCTCCAGCAGCTCACGCCACCGGCCGAACTCGGCATCGCTGAGATCCGGCAGCAGCCCGCGCCGTGCCTGGAGCGGCAGTTTCTGGCTCGGCATCTGCACCGTCATCGTCCCCCATCCGTCGGCATCGGGCCGGACTTATTCCGGCAGCTTGAAGCCGGACACCGACCGCTGCAGCTCCGACGCCAGTTCGGTCAGGTTGCCGATGGAGGCCGCCGTCTCGTTGGTGCCGGTGTTGGTCTGGGTGGTGATCTCCTGGATGACGTTCATGGTCTCGGTGATGTTGCTGGCCGCCTTGGACTGCTGGGCCGCGGAGTTCGAGATGTTCTCGATCAGGCCGGCCAGGCTCTCGGAGACACTGACGATCTCCTCCAGTGCGTCGCCGGCGTCCTCGGCCAGGTGGGCACCCGTGACCACGCCCGAGGTGCTCTGCTCCATGGAGATCACGGCCTCGTTGGTGTCGGTCTGGATGGTCTTCACCAGCGCCTCGATCTGCTTGGTGGCGTTGGAGGAACGCTCCGCCAGTCGCTGCACCTCGTCGGCCACCACCGCGAAACCGCGGCCGGCCTCGCCGGCCATGGCGGCCTGGATGGCGGCGTTGAGCGCGAGGATGTTGGTCTGCTCGGCGATATCGTTGATCAGTTCCACGATGTCGCCGATCTCCTGGGAGGACTCGCCCAGACGCTTGATGCGCTTGGAGGTCTCCTGGATGTGCTCGCGGATCTGGTCCATGCCCTCGATGGTGCGGCGCACGGCCTTGCCGCCCTTGTTGGCGATCTCCACCGATTTCTGCGACACCTCGGCCGATTCCTTGGCGTTTCTGGACACCTCGTCGATGGACACGGCCATCTCGTTGATGGCGGTTACCGCCGAGGTGATCTCCTGGGCCTGGTGCTCACTGGCCTCGGCCAGGTTCATGGCGGTGGTCTTGGTCTGCTCGGCCGCCGAGGTCACCTGACCCGATGCGCTGTTGATGGTGGTGACCACCTCGCGCAGGGCGTCGATGGTGAAGTTGATGGAGTCGGCGATGGCCCCGGTGAAGTCCTCGGTCACCGTGGCGTAGCTGCTCAGATCACCGTCGGCCAGATTGCCCATTTCGTCGAGCAGCCGCAGGATGGCCTCCTGGTTCTTCTTGTTGGTCTCCTCGGCAACCTGGCTGCGGCGGTCGGCGTCACGCTTGAGCGACCAGCCCAGCCAGATCAGGAAGATCAGGGCCAGACCGCCGAACATGTAGGCGTGATGGGTCTTGACCGGCCGCTGGGTCGGCGCCAGCGAGTAGGCCGACTGCAGATTGGCCGAGGCGGCGAACAGCTGGTCGGACTGATCCGAGGCGGTACCGGCCGCGGCCTGCACCCCCATCAGGGCATCGGCATTGTCCAGCATCTCGCCGACATAGTCGCTGACCGAGCTGAACAGCATGGCGATCTCACGCAGCTTGGCCTGGGCCTCGGGGTCCTGGATCTGCGGGGCGTTCTCGCCGCCGCGGATCTGGTCCTCCAGCACCATGCCGAATTCCTCGGTGTCCCGGGCGAAATGCTCGGTGGCAGCCTCGGCGTCCTCGCCGGCGAGCACCTTGTTCAGATTGTTGACGATGCGCTGGGACAGCATCAGCTGGCGGCTGGCCACGCGCACGGCCTCCTGGCCGGCGTTGCGATCGACCAGCACCCGCACCACGTCCTCGTAGTGAGCCAGCAGCTGCGGCATGAACTCGTTGATGACCGCCGCCGTCTCCTTGACCGCGAGCACCAGTTCCTCGCCCTCCAGCACCGTATTGACGGTGCCGCGGAACTCGTTCCACTTGCGCTCGACCGCGACCAGTTCCTCATGGGCGACGGATTCCTCATCGGTCGGCGGCAGGCCGGAATTGACGTTGCCGTTGCGCAGCACCTTCAGGGTCTGGTCGAAGCGATCCCGGTTCATGACCACCTGATCGAAGGCCTCCTCACCGCCCGAGGCCGCCTCCAGGGCGTACTTGGCGATCTGCTGCGACAACACCTGTTGTTCACTGGTATAACCGATACGTTCCTTGTCGAATGCTGCCTGACGGGCGGTATAGACGAAGATCGCCGCCATGGCCAGCACCGAGGCGAGCAGCAGCAGGATAAGATTGCGTACCATCTTTCCCTGCCCCTGCCGGTCCGTTGAAGTTTGAGTACTCATGGTTCCTCTCCTGCCCTCGATAAACCAGTAGCCTGGTTGATGGTTGGTCTTTGGTTGCGCAAAACTGCGTTGTTGTTAAATCCCGTTGTTCACAGGGCCGCCTGCAGGAACTGCGGGGTTTCCGCCAGCCGCCGCATGCTGAACACACCCCAGTGTTCATCGCCGACACGAAAACCGCCGTCCAGGTAGGGCCGGATGGCGGCATCGTCGGTCGGTGGCTCGGGGGTCTGGTCCTCCGGCATGAAATGCTTCAGTCCCAGCACCTCGTCGACGACCAGCCCGGAGTGTACGCCGGCATGATTGATCACCAGCACGCGGCTGCGGCGGGTGGCGGCGCTTCTGTGGCCGTGCAGGAACCCCTGCAGATCCATGATCGGCAGCAGATTGCCACGCACATTGGCGATGCCCTGCACCCAGCTCTTGGCGCCGGGTACCTTGGAATAATCGGTGGGGGTGAGTATCTCGGTCACCTCGCCCAGCGGCGAGACGAACCGGTGTCCGCCGAGGCGGAAACCGATGCCGACCCAGTCCTCGCGGAGCTCGACTTCACTGGGCAGCGGCCGGGCCGCGCGGCGCAGCCGCCGTTCCAGATCGAAGAGGATGTGGACCGGGTCCTTGTTGTCAGGGGTCTGGCTCATGACACCTCCCTGTCCGCGCGTCCCTGTCAGGCGCCGAGCACGGTGTTGATCTTGCTGACCAGATCGGCCTCGGTCACCGGCTTGGTGATGTAGTCCTTCGCGCCCTGGCGCATGCCCCAGACCCGGTCGGTCTCCTGATCCTTGGTGGTGCAGATGATTACCGGTATATCCGCCGTCTCCGCGCCCTTGGTCAGCTGACGGGTGGCCTGGAAACCGTTCAGTCCGGGCATCACCACATCCATCAGCACCAGATCGGGCTTCTCCGCCTTGGCGACCTCGATGCCTTCCTCGCCGGAACCGGCGGTCAGAGTCTCGTGGCCGTTCTTCTCCACCATGCTCTTGAGCACATGCATTTCCGTGGGAGAATCATCCACAATCAGAATACGAGCCATGTAACGTCTCCTTTCATCAACTGGTTGGCGCGCTGTTTCATTTCCGGCACGTCCTGGTACCTGTTATCGCCCGCGGACACGGAAGGTTTAGGTAAGACCCTCGGCGGCCGGTGGCGGGTGGGTGAGGAACGGCGCCCCCGCGCGGACCGCGGGGGAGAGAGGATCAATCGCGGGCGACGTGGTCCCGGATCGCCCCCAGAAGTTCCTCCTTGGAAAAGGGCTTGGTGACATACTGCTCCGACCCCACGATCCGGCCCCGCGCCCGGTCGAACAGACCGTCCTTGCTGGAAAGCATGATCACGGGCGTGCCCTTGAAGGCCTGGTTGTGCTTGATCAGGGCACAGGTCTGATAGCCGTCGAGGCGCGGCATCATGATGTCGACGAAAATGATATCGGGCTTGTGATCGGCGATCTTGGCCAGGGCCTCGAAGCCGTCGGTGGCCGTGATGACCTCGCAGCCGGCTTTCTTGAGAAGGGTCTCGGCGGTGCGGCGGATGGTCTTGCTGTCATCAATCACCATCACCCGCAGGCCTTCGAGCGTATCGATCTGTTGGGCTGCACTCTCCACAGCGTATCCCCCCACTGACTGATTCCTTGTAGTGTTATGGGCGCGAACCGGGTCGCGCCCCATACAGTTAGCACAAAAATCTACGACTTTCCATTGGTTGCGTGTTCGCCCCGCCCCTGCAGCAGGGGACTGAACCCGCACCGGACAGTGCAGTCCAACGGTATATCGGGTCATCCCTCCGGCGTCGGTATTGGCGTCGGAACGCTGAATTCAATTACTATTACGCCGTTACCTGTCTCTTGTAGCGTCCACCCGGCAGCAAACTTTATGACCTCAGACCATCCCCATGTGCCGCACCTGACCACGGCCCTGACCGGCCCCCTGCAGCAGATCGAGAGCCATCTGCTGGAGCAGCAGTCGCGCATCGAGGCGTGGCTGCGGGCCCAGTGGCGCGAGACCCCCGCCCCCCTGTACGCCTCGGTGGATCTGCGCAACGCCGGCTTCAAGCTGGCCCCGGTGGACACCAACCTGTTCCCGGCCGGGTTCAACAACCTCAACCCCGCCTTCCTGCCGCTGTGCATCCAGGCCTTCCAGACCAAGATGGAGCACATCTGCGAGACCGCCAGCAACATCCTGCTGGTGCCGGAGGAGCACACCCGCAACCTTTATTATCTCGAGAGCCTGGCCACCCTGCGCGACATCGTGGCCAAGTCCGGTTACCAGGTGCGCATCGGCTCCACCCGCGAGGACCTGGACGCGCCGCTGACCCTCGACCTGCCTTCCGGCGGCCAGGTCACCCTGGAACCGATCCAGCGCCGCGGCAACCGGGTGCATCTGGAGGACTTCGACCCCTGCATGGTGCTGCTGAACAACGACCTGATCGGCGGCCACCCGGAGAAACTGCGCGACCTGGAGCAGATGGTGATCCCGCCGCCGGACCTGGGCTGGACCGTGCGCCTGAAATCCGGCCATTTCACCCACTACCACGAGGTGGCCACCGAATTCGCCCGGATGCTCGATATCGACCCCTGGCTGATCAATCCCATGTTCCGCAACTGCGGCGAGTTGAACTTCCAGAAGCGCGAGGGCGAGGAGTGCCTGCTCATCAACGCCGGCCGTCTGCTGGAGGACATCCAGAAGAAATACGACGAATACAACATCGACCGCGACCCCTTCGTGGTGATCAAGGCCGATGCCGGCACCTATGGCATGGCCATCATGTCGGTCACCAGCGTCGATGAACTGCGCAGCCTCAACCGCAAGCAGCGCAACAAGATGGGATCGATGAAGGGCGGCGCGAGCGTGAGCAAGTTCCTGCTCCAGGAAGGGGTCTACACCTTCGAGACCTGGGGTGAGGCGGAGGCCGTGGCCGAGCCGGTGGTCTACATGATCGACCACTTCGTCGTCGGCGGCTTCTATCGGGTGCACAAGGGCCGCGGCGTGCACGAGAACCTCAACGCCCCGGGCATGCAGTTCGAGCCGCTGGCCTTTGTCGAGTCCTGCATCAATCCGGACGCCAGCCAGGCCCCGGACGCCGAACCCAACCGCTTCTATGCCTACGGCGTGATCGCCCGGCTGGCACTGCTGGCCGCCGCCCGCGAACTGGCCGACCACCGCGAGGAACTGGCCGAGGGCGCGGCCGAGGCCCAGGCATGACCCGCCTGGGCGTGCTGATGGACCCCATCGGCTCCATCAATATAAAAAAGGACAGCACCTTCGCCATGCTGCTCGCCGCCCGGTCGCGGCACTGGGAGGTCCTCTATTTCGAACAGGCCGACCTGTTCCTGCGCGACGGCCGCCCCTGGGCCCGGATGCGCGGGCTCGAGGTCCGGGACGACCCCGACGACTGGTTCGACCTGGCGCCGCCGCAGACCCGGCCGCTGGAGGAACTCGACATCCTGCTGATGCGCAAGGATCCGCCGGTCGACCTGGAGTACTTCGCCACCACCTATCTGCTGGAACAGGCCGAGACCGCCGGCGTGCTGGTGGTCAACCGCCCGGCCAGCCTGCGCGATGTCAATGAAAAGCTCTACACCGCCTGGTTCCCGCAGTGCTGCGTGCCGACGCTGGTCAGCCGCGACCCGCTCCGGCTGCGCGAGTTCATCGTCGAGCAGCAGGACACCATCCTCAAACCCCTGTACTCGATGGGCGGCAGTTCCATCTTCCGGGTACGCCAGGACGATCCCAACACCAGCGTCATCCTCGAATCCCTGACCGATCTGGGCCGCACGTCGGTCATGGCACAGCGGTTCATCCCCGAGATCCGCGACGGCGACAAGCGCATCCTGCTCATCGACGGCGAGCCGGTACCCTATGCCCTGGCCCGTATCCCGGCCGCGGGCGAGACCCGCGGCAACCTGGCCGTGGGCGGGCGCGGCGTCGGGGTGCAACTGACCGACCGCGATCGCTGGATCTGCGCCCAGGTCGCGCCGGCGCTGCGCGAGAAGGGCCTGTATTTCGTCGGCCTGGACGTGATCGGCGATTATCTCACCGAGGTCAATGTCACCAGCCCGACCTGCATCCGCGAACTGGATCGTGAATACGGCCTGGACATCGCCGGCGAGCTGATGGACTGCCTGGCCGCGAAGCTGAATGCGCACTGAGTTGCCGAAACATCTGCACCTGCTCGCCCTGCTGGCAGCGATACTGCTGGCGGCCTGCCGGCCGGCCGAAGCGCCCCTGCTCGAGCGCCGCTTCATTGCCCTGGGCACCATCGTCGACATCACCCTGTTCGGCGTCGACGCCGAACAGGCCGATCCGGTACTGGCGGCAGTCGAGCGCGACTTTCACCGCCTGCATCACGACTGGCACGCCTGGGAGGACAGCCGGCTGACGGCGATCAACACCGCCCTGCAGCAGGGCGGGCAGGCACCGGTTCCCGCCGACCTGATGGCGGTACTGGAACGGGCCCGCGCGCTGAACCGCAGCAGCGACGGTCTGTTCGAGCCCGCCATCGGCGGCCTCATGGCCCTGTGGGGCTTTCACAGCAACGATCTGCCCGACAGGGTGCCCGACGCCGCGGCAATCGAGGCCTGGCTGGCAGGACGGCCGCGCATGACCGACCTGGAACTGCAGGACGGCCGGGCCCGCACTGACAACCCACGGCTGCAGCTCGATCTCGGCGCCTTCGCCAAGGGCGTGGCGGTGGACCGCGCCATCGCCGCATTGCGCGCGGCCGGCATCGACAACGCCATCGTCAATGCCGGCGGCGACCTGCGCGCCATCGGCGCGCGCGAACGGCCCTGGCGCATCGGCATCCGCCACCCGCGTGCGCCGGGCGTGCTGGCCTCGATCGAAACCCGGGGCGACGAGAGCATCTTCACCTCCGGCGACTATGAGCGCTACTTCGAGGCAGAGGGCACACGCTATCATCATATTATCGACCCGCGCAGCGGTTACCCGGCGCGCGGCACCGCATCGCTCACGGTCATCCACACCGAGGCCGCCACCGCCGATGCCGCCGCCCCCGCCCTGTTCGTGGCCGGCGACGCCTGGCCGCGAACCGCCGCCGACATGGGGATCAACCGGGTGATGCGGGTGCGCGCGGACGGGACGGTGGAAATGACGCCGGCCATGGCCGGGCGCATCCGCTTCGAAACCGAGACCGAGCCGGCCGTCATGCTGCGGGAGTTGCCCTGATGCGCGGTATCCGTGCTGCCGATCTGCTGGTGCTGGTGCTGGCCGTCGGCCTGGTCGGCTGGAGCTATATCCATTTCTGGCAGCGCGAAGCGGCCGCCAGCCTGGAGGTCTGGGTCGATGGCCGCCACCAGGCCAGCCTGCCGCTGATCGAGTCGCGGACCCTGGACATCGAGGGCAGTATCGGGACCAGCCGGATCGCGCTTGCCCCCGGACGCGCCCGTTTCCTTGACTCGCCCTGCGAGAGCAAACGCTGCGTGCATACCGGCTGGATCGACCAGGGCGGCATGGTCGCCGCCTGTCTGCCCAACCGGGTCAGCCTGCACCTGCAGGGCCGCGACCGGCGCTATGACGCGATCAATCTCTAAAGCTCCGTCTCTCCAGAGCGCAGGCCGGGATAAGCGCAGCGTTCCCGGCTTTCGGCACCGGGAACCCGCCGGAAACGGGCTGCGCCCTTATTCCGGCCTACAGACTGCCCCTCTCCCTCGAAGGGAGAGGGGAGATGTGTTGTCGGACTGACCCATGTCCGTCGAGACCGTCACCACCCGCCCCGAGGACCACCGCATCGCCTGGCTGGCCGCGCTGGCCATCGCCATCCATGTGCTCGAGGCCGCCATCCCCAGCCCGGTGCCGGGACTCAAGCCGGGGCTGGCCAACCTGGTCACTCTGCTGGCGCTGCTGGCCTTCGGCTGGCGCACGGCGGTCTGGGTCAGCCTGCTGCGGGTGCTGGTCGGCAGCCTGATCCTGGGCAGTTTTCTCACTCCCACCTTCATGCTCAGCCTGGCCGGGGCGCTCGCCAGTCTGCTCGCGCTCGGTCTGGGCCGGGGTCTGGCCCGGCGCTGGCTGGGTCCGCTGGGGCTGAGCCTGCTGGCCTCGCTCGGGCACATCAGCGGCCAGTTCGCCCTGGCCTATACCCTGTTCATTCCGCATCCGGGCCTGTGGCACCTGTATCCGCCCCTGCTGACAGCCGCCCTGATCTTCGGCATCCTCAACGGTATAATCGCCAACCTGGCATTACAGGGCGTGGGCCGGCTGCGCCCGACCCAGCAGGAAACCGCATCCAGGACATGAGCCAGAACATCCTCGGCAACCGGCCGCAGCAGCAGGGCGATCCACTGATCGTCGCCCTGCTGCTGGCCGGCGCGCTGCACGCCCTGCTGCTGCTGGGCGTATCCTTCACCTTCGAACCCGACGCCGCCCGCGAGGCCCCGCCGCCGCTGGACATCGCCCTGCTGCCGCGCCAGAACACCGAAACACCCGAAGAGGCCGACTACCTGGCCGAGCACAGCCAGACCGGCGCCGGCAACGTGGACGAGCGGGTCGAGCCCACCCCGCCGCAGCCGGCCCGGCAGGTCAGCGCGCCGCCGCCGGAACCGGCCCCCGAGCAGCCGCAGGTCATGACCCAGGCCGAATCCCCGACCCGGGTCGCCCCCAGCGAGGCCGAGCCCAGACCCGAGACGCCCCGGCCCAGCGCCAGTGAGCTGGTCGAGCACAGCATGGA
This sequence comes from Gammaproteobacteria bacterium, assembly GCA_002699185.1. Lineage (GTDB taxonomy): Bacteria > Pseudomonadota > Gammaproteobacteria > Thiohalobacterales > Thiohalobacteraceae > Thiohalobacter. The sequence continues at coordinate 12,276 of PABG01000112.1, forward strand.
ACTGGCCAATCTGGACGAGCAGATCAAGCAGTCGCTGCAGGCCTACTCGGAGCGCCCGCGCAAGACCTTCGTCTCGGCCAGTACCCGCGAGTACAAGTACGCCAGCTACATGAGCGACTGGGTGCGCAAGGTCGAGCGGGTGGGCAACCTGAACTATCCCGACGCCGCCCGGCGCCAGGGCGTGTCCGGCAAGCTGCTGTTGCAGGTGGCACTGCGGCCCGACGGCAGCGTTCACGGCATTACACTGCTCAAGTCCTCCGGCCACCAGGTGCTCGATGACGCCGCCATCCGCATCGTCGAGCTGGCCGCGCCCTTCCCGCCGCTGCCGGACGACATCAGGAAGGACACCGATCTGCTCTACATCACCCGCACCTGGGAGTTCCTCAGCAGCGGGCTGCAGAGCCGCTGAGCCGCGGCGGCAATAACGCAGAGGACGCAAAGGCGTTTATGCCCTACGGGTGCGAAGACACAGAGGTTTTTACAGTTTCATAACTTTGCGTCTCTGCGTCTCTGCGTCTCTGCGAACTCTGCGTTCATCTCGCGCGATCCCTTGCACCCTCCGGCGGCCTCGCCGATACTAGGGCGCATGGCGGAGTCCCCCTACCTGACCAACCACTTCCTGATCGCCATGCCCGGCCTGGCGGACCCGAACTTCTTTCACACCGTCACCTTCATCTGCGAGCACGACGCCGACGGCGCCATGGGGCTGGTCATCAACCGGCCGCTGGACATGCGCCTGGACGACGTGTTCGAGCACATGCAGCTGGAAGCCAGCGACCCCTACATTGCCGACCTGCCGGTCTATCAGGGCGGACCGGTCCAGCCCGAGCGCGGCTTCATCCTGCACCAGCCGCTGGGCCAGTGGGAGGCGACCATGCAGGTGACCGAGGACACCGGCGTGACCGCCTCCCAGGACATCCTGGCCGCCATGGCCGAAGGCCGGGGGCCGAGCCGGGCGCTCATCGCCCTGGGCTACGCCGGCTGGGGTGCCGGCCAGCTCGAGCACGAGATGGCGGAAAACGCCTGGCTCAGCGGCCCGGCCGACCCGCGGGTGATCTTCGACACCCCGGTGGAGAAGCGCTGGGAAGCCGCGGCCGCCCTGATCGGGGTCGATGTCAACCTGCTCTCGGGCGATGCCGGGCATGCCTGAGGCCGCGGCGGCCACTCTGCTCGGCTTTGATCATGGCAGAAAAAAAATCGGCGTCGCCGTCGGCCAGACGGTGACAGGTACGGCGCGTGCGTTACAATCGCTCCCCGCCCGCGACGGTCAGCCGGACTGGGACCGGGTAGCCGCCCTGCTGGACGAGTGGCGACCCCAGGCCCTGGTGGTGGGCCGGCCGCTGTATCTGACCGGCGACGCCAGCGCGACCACCGCCGCGGCCGAACGTTTCGCCCGCCGGCTGCACGGGCGCTTCGGGCTGCCGGTGCACCTGATGGACGAGCGCCTGAGTTCGCAGGCGGCGCGCCGGCTCGAGCCCGGCACAGACGCGGACATCGATGCCCAGTCGGCACGGATCATCCTGCAGGACTGGCTGGACGAACATAAGGAACACTGATGACCCAGACCCCCGTCGAACCCCTGCTGGCCCAGATGGCCGGGGACCTCAGCGCCCTGCTCCAGCGCCGCGGCGTGGAGGACCCGGCCATGGTCGGCATCCATACCGGCGGGGTCTGGGTGGCGCGCGAGTTGCACCGGGCGCTGGGACTGGAACAGCCGCTGGGCAGCCTGGACATCACCTTCTACCGCGACGATTTCACCCGCATCGGCCTGCACCCCCAGGTCAAACCCTCGGACATCCCGTTCCAGGTCGACGACCGCCACATCATCCTGGTCGACGACGTGCTGCACACCGGGCGCACCATCCGCGCGGCCATGAACGAGATCTTCGACTACGGCCGCCCGGCCTCGGTGATCCTGGCCGTGCTGGTCGAGCGCGGCGGGCGCGAACTGCCCATCGAAGCCGACGTGGTCGGCACCCGGCTCAAGCTCAAGCTGGGCGAACACGTCAAGCTCACCGGGCCCGAGCCCCTGGTACTGGAGATACACGAGGCGGCATGAGCAGCACCAACCTGCAAGTCGACGATCAGGGCCGGCTGCGCCACTTCCTCACCATCGAGGGGCTTTCGCATTCCATCCTCACCGAGATCCTCGACACCGCCGAATCCTTCGCCGGCGTGACCTCCCGGCAGGTGAAGAAAGTGCCGCTGCTGCGCGGCAAGACCATCGTCAACCTGTTCTTCGAGGCCAGCACCCGCACCCGCACCACCTTCGAGCTGGCGGCCAAACGCCTGTCGGCGGACGTGCTCAACATCAACATCGACGCCTCCAGCGCCGTGAAGGGCGAGACCCTGCTCGACACCCTGCGCAACCTGGAGGCCATGCACGTGGACATGTTCGTGGTACGCCACGCCGACAGCGGCGCGGCGCATTTCTTCGCCCGTCACGTGGCCCCGCACATCAGCGTGCTCAACGCCGGCGACGGCCGTCACGCCCACCCCACCCAGGCGATGCTGGACATGTTCACCATCCGCCGGGTCAAGGGCCCGGACTTCGGCCGGCTGCGGGTGGCCATCGTCGGCGATGTCATGCACTCGCGCGTGGCCCGTTCCCAGATCCACGCCCTGAACACGCTGAACACCGGCGAGGTGCGCATCGTCGCCCCCAAGACCCTGGTGCCGGTGGACGCCGAATCGCTGGGGGTGCGGGTCTACCACGATCTGGAGGCCGGCATCCGCGACGTCGACGTGATCATCATGCTGCGGCTGCAGCGCGAACGCATGCAGGGGGCGATGCTGCCGAGCGAACACGAATACTTCCGGCTGTTCGGCCTGACCGAGCAGCGCCTGGCCGTGGCCGACCCGGACGTCACCGTGATGCACCCGGGGCCGATCAACCGCGGCGTGGAGATGGACTCCCAGGTGGCCGACGGCCCGCGCTCGGTGATTCTGGAGCAGGTCACTCACGGCATCGCCGTGCGCATGGCGGTCATGTCCATGACCATGCGTGCCCACGGCGAGGCCGAGGCCAAGGACAGGCACTGATGGCGAGCCGGAAACCCCGCATACTGATCCGCGGCGGCCGGGTCATCGACCCGGCCAACCACCTCGACGCCGAGGTCGAGGTCGCCGTCGCCGCCGGGCGCATCGCCGGGGTGGGCGAAGCCGTACCCGACGACTTCAAGCCGGAACTGGAGATCGACGCCCGCGGTCTGGTCGTCTGTCCCGGCCTGGTGGAACTGGCCGCGCACCTGCGTGAGCCGGGTCACGAGAACAAGGCCACCATCGCCTCGGAGACCCGCGCGGCGGCCGCCGGCGGCATCACCACCCTGTGCTGCCCGCCGACCACCGACCCCATCATCGACACCCCGGCCGTGGTGGAACTCATCCGCCAGCGCGCCGAACGCGCCGGCCATGCCCGCGTCGTCACCCTGGGGGCGCTGACCCAGGGACTGGCCGGCGAGCATCTGACCGAGATGGCCGCCCTCAAGGAGGCCGGCTGCCGTGGCGTGAGCAACGCCCAGTCGCCGATCCTGCATACCGCCGTGGTGCGGCGGGCGTTTGAGTACGCCGCCACCTTCGACCTGACCGTGTTCATCCATCCGGAGGAATACTGGCTGGCCAACGGCGGCGTCGCCCACGAGGGCGCCGTCGCCACCCGCCTGGGGCTGCCCGGCATCCCGGCCGCGGCCGAGACCGCGGCCGTGGCCCGGGACCTGGCCCTGATCGAACACACCGGGGTACGGGCGCACTTCTGCCGCCTGACCCACAGCCGCTCGGTGCAGATGATCGCCCGCGCCCAGTACGACGGCGTGCCGGTCACGGCCGACGCGGCCATCCCGTATCTCTATTTCACCGAACTGGACATCGCCGACTTCGACAGCCAGTTCCATGTCTACCCGCCACTGCGTACCCAACGCGACCGCGAGGGCCTGCGCGCGGGACTTGCCCGCGGCACCCTGTCGGCCCTGTGCAGCGACCACCAGCCGCACGAGGCCGACGCCAAGCTCAACCCCTTCCCGGCCACCGAGCCCGGCATCTCCGGCCTGGACACCCTGCTGCCGCTGGCGCTGCGGCTGGTCGAGGACAGGCTGCTGACCCTGCCCGAGATCATCGAGCGACTGACTGCCGGCCCGGCCCGTATCCTCGGCCTGTTCGAACAGGGCACCGGCACCCTGAACCCGGGAGCGGCGGCCGACATCACCGTATTCGACCCCGAGGCAACCTGGCGCATCGATCCCGCCAGCCTGCTCAGCCAGGGCCACAACACGCCCTTCATGGGCTGGGAAGTGAAGGGACGGGTCATGCACACCCTGCTCGGCGGCCGGCGGGTGTTCGAGCGCTAGATTCACGATCGCTGTTTTTTTTCGTCATTGCGAGCGCAGCGCGGCAATCTCGTAAAGCAGCCTCAACCTGCAGAGATTGCCGCGGCGCTACGCGCCTCGCAATGACGGATCATCGGCTTTCGGGGGCGGTGGATATGCGTTTTCTCAGTGTCCTTCGGGTTCCTTGTGGTTCATAATTGACACCATGAACAACCCCAGACCCCACCGCGGCACCATCCAGCTGGAAGACGCCGGGATCCTCCTCCACGAGGCATACCCGGGCGATCAGTACATCCTGCGCGTCCACAGCCCGGAGTGCGCCCGTCTTGCCATGCCGGGCAGCTTCGCGCACCTGACCTGCGACCCGCTGCTGCCCATGCGCCGGCCGCTGTCGATCATGCGCGCCGACCCCGAAGCCGGCTGGGTGGAGTTCCTGTACAAGGTGGTCGGCGCGGGCACCCGGCTGCTCAGCCGCCGCCTGGTGGGCGAATCCCTGAGTGTGCTGGGTCCCATCGGCCAGCCGTTCCGGCCGCGCCCCGAACGTCCGCGCGCCCTGCTGCTGGGCGGTGGCGTCGGCATCCCGCCCATGGTGTTCCTGGCCGACGCCCTGCGCCGGCAACCGGCGTACAAGCCGCTGGTGATGATGGGCTCCGAGGTGCCCTTCCCCTTCACCAGCCGCCCGTCGCAGATCCTGGTGCCGGGCATTCCCGAGGGGGTGATCGCCGCCATGCCGCTGCTGGAGGACTGGGGCGTGCCCAGCCGCCTGTGCAGCCGGCAGGACTTCCCCGGCTGCTACCAGGGCTACATCACGGATCTGGCCCGCGACTGGCTGGCCGCGCTCAATACACAGCACCTGCACGAGGTGGAGATCTTCGCCTGCGGTCCCCACCCCATGCTGGAGGCGGTGGCGAAGCTGGCCCGCGAATACGACCTGCCCTGCCAGGTGTCGCTGGAGGAGTTCATGGCCTGCGCCGTCGGCGGCTGCGCCGGCTGTACCGTAGAGGTGGCAACCGAGCAGGGCCCGGCGATGAAGCGCGTGTGCGTGGACGGGCCGGTGTTCGATGCGCGGATGGTGTTTCCCTGAACTGAAACATCAACACCAGGGATGCAGGTTGGATCAGGTGCGTAGCACCGTGACCCGACATGCGGCGGGTTGTCGGGTTACGCTACGCCAACCCGACCTGCGTACTCAAGCCGCCTGGTGTCATCAAGGCGCCCTTATGAACAATCAAGTCGAAATCCATTACTGCAATCAATGCCGGTGGCTGCTGCGCTCGGCCTGGATGGCACAGGAGCTGCTGACGACATTCGCGGACGAGATCACAGAACTCACGCTGCGCCCGGGCACGGGCGGCGTATTCGAGGTCAGCGTCAACGGCAAGCGGGTATGGTCACGCAAGGAAGCCGGCCGCTTCCCGGAGATCACGGAGTTGAAGCAACTGGTGCGGGATGAGATCGCGCCGGACAAGGGGCTCGGGCATTCCGACAAAAAGAAGGAGTAAGCGGGCTGTCGGGTTACGCTACGCTAACCCGACCTGCGTGCTCCAGCCACGGTCAACTCCGCTTCTTCTCCCCACGCTTTTGGCTGGACAGGGTGTACTGATCCGAGTTGTCGATCTCCAGGTCGGCGATGGCATCGCCGAGCTTGTCCACGTCCTCCTCGTCCAGCTTGATCATCAGCCGCACCTCGTTGGGCGAGTCGGCATAGTGCAGGGCGTTGTCGTAGCTGATGTCGCCGGCTTTGTAGAGTTCGAACAGGGCCTGGTCGAAGGTCTGCATGCCCTGCTCGCGGGAACGCTTCATCAGGTCCTTCAGACGGTGGATCTCGCCATTGCGGATGTATTCCGAGGCCAGCGGACTGTTGATCAGCACTTCGACCGCGGCGCGGCGGCCCTTGCCGTCGACGGTGGGAATGAGTTGCTGGGCGACCATGGCCTTGAGATTGAGGGACAGGTCCATCAGCAGCTGATCGCGCCGATCCTCGGGGAAGAAGTTGATGATGCGGTCCAGGGCCTGGTTGGCGTTGTTGGCGTGCAGGGTGGACAGGCACAGGTGGCCGGTCTCGGCAAATGCGATGGCATAGTCCATGGTCTCGCGGCTGCGGATCTCGCCGATCAGGATCACATCCGGGGCCTGACGCAGGGTGTTGCGCAGACCGACTTCGTAGGAATCGGTATCCAGCCCGACCTCCCGCTGGGTGACAATGCAGCCGTCGTGCTGGTGGATGAACTCGATGGGGTCCTCCAGGGTGACGATATGGCCGTTGCCATGGCGGTTGCGGTAGCCGAGCATGGCCGCCAGGGAGGTGGATTTGCCGGTGCCGGTCGCGCCCACGAACAGTACCAGGCCGCGCTTGGTCATGGCCAGCTTCTCGAGGACGGGCGGCAGGTTCAACCCCTCGAAATCGGGGATCCGGGTCTCGATCCGGCGCAGCACCATGCCGACGTGGTTGCGCTGGTAGAAGGCACTGACACGGAAGCGTCCGAGGCCCGTCTCGCTCAGGGCAAAGTTGCATTCATGGGTGCGCTGGAATTCATCGCGCAGGTACTCAGGCACTGTATCCATGACCATCTGCCTGGCCTCATCGGGCGCAAGCGGCTCCTTGGCGGTGGCCACAATCTTGCCGTCGACCTTGATGCTGGGCGGCACGCCGGCAGTGATGAACAGATCGGAGGCCTTCTTCCTGACCACCAGCATGAGCAGTGTCTTGAGGTCCTGTGCCATCTCGTGTCCCTTTCGGTGTTGCCCCCTCACCCTGACCCTGAC
>PABG01000113.1 GCA_002699185.1 Gammaproteobacteria bacterium
CGGTCCGGTGCGCGGCAACGGCAAGATCATCCAGGAGCTGGAAGGCTATTTCCGCGGCGCCGGCTGGAACGTCATCAAGGTGGTCTGGGGGCGGCTGTGGGATCCGCTGTTCGCCAACGACGAGCAGGGGCTGCTGCTGCAGCGCATGAACGAAGCGGTGGACGGCGAGTACCAGAACTACAAGGCCCGGGGCGGCGCGTACACCCGGGAACACTTCTTCGGCAAGTATCCGGACCTGAAGAAGCTCGTCGACCATCTGTCCGACGACGACATCATGCGGCTCAACCGGGGCGGCCACGATCCGTTCAAGGTCTACGCGGCCTACCACGAGGCCATGAACCATACCGGCGAGCCCACGGTCATTCTCGCCAAGACCGTGAAGGGCTACGGCATGGGCGACGCCGGCGAGGCCGAAAACGACACCCATCAGGTGAAGAAGCTCGACCTCGACGAGCTCAAGCACTTCCGCGACCGCTTCGACCTTCCGCTCACCGACAAGCAGCTCGAGGAGATTCCCTACTACCGTCCGCCGGACGATTCGCCGGAGATGGTGTACCTGAAGAAGAAGCGCGAGGACCTCGGCGGCCCCATCCCGCAGCGCCTGACCGGCGGCGAGAAACTCGAGATCCCGCCGCTGGAGACTTTCTCCCAGGTGCTCGAGGGCAGCGGCAAGCGCGAAAACTCCACCACCATGGCGTTCGTGCGGCTGCTGTCCACCCTGATTCGCGACAAGAAGATCGGCAAGCGGGTGGTGCCCATCGTGCCCGACGAGGCGCGCACCTTCGGCATGGAGGGCCTGTTCCGGCAGCTCGGCATCTATTCGTCCGTGGGGCAGCTCTACGAGCCCGAGGACGCCGGCGAGATCGCGGCGTACAAGGAGCAGGAGGACGGCCAGGTGCTCGAAGAGGGCATCAACGAGGCCGGCGCCTTCTCCGCCTGGATGACCGCCGCCACCTCCTACAGCACCCACGGCCTGACGCTGATACCGTTCTACATCTACTACTCGATGTTCGGCTTCCAGCGCATCGGCGACCTGGCCTGGGCGGCCGGTGACATCCAGGCCCGGGGCTTCCTGCTGGGCGGCACCTCGGGGCGGACCACGCTGAACGGCGAGGGGCTGCAGCACCAGGACGGGCACAGCCATCTGCTGGCCTCGGCGATTCCCAACTGCGTCTCCTACGACCCGGCCTACGGCTACGAGCTGGCCGTGATCGTTCACAACGGCCTCGAGCGCATGGTGGCGAACCAGGAGAACGTGTTCTTCTACGTCACGGTGATGAACGAGAACTACGTGCAGCCGGCCATGCCCAAGGGTGTCGAGGCGGACATCCTGAAGGGCATGTACAAGCTGCGCAGCCACGGCAAGGGCGAGGTGAAGAAGGTCCGGCTGCTGGGCTCAGGCACGATTCTGCGCGAGGTCGAGGCGGCCGCCGAGGAGCTGCACGAGAAATACGGCGTGAGCTCGGAGGTCTACAGCGTCACCAGCTACACCGAGCTCGCCCGGGAAGCCCAGGACGTGGTGCGCTGGAACATGCTGCACCCGGACGAGGAGCCGCGGCAGAGCCACGCCGCCACGCTGCTGGAGGGCGACGCGCCGGTCATCGCGTCGAGCGATTACGTGAAGGCGCTGGCCGAGCAGATCCGCAGCCAGATCAAGGCCCCGTACCACGTGCTCGGCACCGACGGCTTCGGCCGCAGCGACACCCGCGAGGAGCTGCGCCACTTCTTCGAGGTGGACCGGCGCTTCGTCGTGCTGGCGGCGCTGAAGTCGCTCGCGGACGACCAGAAGATTTCGGCGGATCAGGTCTTGCACGCCCGTCACGCGCTAGCTATCGATCCCAATAAACTGAACCCAAGAGTATCGTGATGAGCGCTCGAGAGGTCAGGCTCTCAAACGTCGGTGACACGGGGCGCTTGACGGTTTCGAATGTCCAGATTCGGACGGGTGACACAGTCGTTACTGGCGATACGCTCTTGTTCGTGGAGTCGAAGGAAAAGGTCATCCGCGTCTCCGCCGAATGGGCCGGTGTCATCGACGCGGTCTGCGTATGTGATGGCAGCCAGGTGGTCATCGATTCCCTATTGGCGATCATCAGATCAACCAAATCAGGTTTCTAGACTTCATGGGAACCAGAACCAGGTCCGTAATAGCCATTGGCCCGCCGGAGCTTCCCCGCCATCGTAGCCTGATGTATCATCCCTCCATGCATCCCGCACTCTCCACATCCCGCCGCATCTCTATCTCCGGCGCCCAGAACGGGGGTCCGCTCGCGGCCCTGCTTCGTCTGGGCGGCTGAGGCACTCGTTCGCCTCCGCCGCCACCTTTCCTACACCTAGAAATCCTTCTTCTCACACTTTTAGGAGTGCGAATCGTGACTCAGACACGCTCCGTGTTAGTGGGCGAACGTGATTACGCCCGGTTATTGAACCTTGTAAATAAATCTGACCACAAGGCTGTCGCGCTGCTGTACGACGAGCTGGACGCCGCAACAGTCATCCCCGATGCCGAACTCCCTGCAGACGTCGTAACGATGGGCTCTATCGTTACATTCCGCGATACGGACACCGGTGAAGAGTCAACTGTGGAATTGGTCTATCCGGTACACGCAGACGCTTCACGACGCCGGATTTCGATCCTGGCGCCGGTTGGCGCTGCCTTGATCGGTCTCCGCGTCGGGGAACACATCGCCTGGCCCGTCCCGAATGGACGTGATCGTCACCTCGAGGTCAAGGACGTCCGAGCCTGCGCGTGGTCCGAGCCGTGACGAGCTCAGCATCCAACCAAGCAATCATTTGGGACCGGTTGCTGGCGCTCGCCGATGAAATAGACAGCCACCAGTGTACGGTCCAGGACCTGGAATCTAGGCTGCTCACGATTGAGGAAGGGTTCTCGAGCGTTTTCGATCCCGCGGATCACTACGCAGAGTACGTCGCGGTTGTATTGTGTCGCGCCCTCAGGCGTCGAATCGAACGCGCACAGCTCAGAAAAGTGTGATCCGTACGCATGGATGACTCCGCCTTTTCCGAGGCTGCGCTCTGCTGGCGGCCTTGCTCGTAGGTGGCTCAAATAGGATTGCTGGCGGTGTCTAGTTCCTGACGCTGCCAGCCACCTCCTCGCTCGACAAAGTGGGTTTCGTGCAGAAATGAGTGCCAAAAGACCAATACTTAAACTGCGACGCCGGAGCGAATCACCAGGCCTCGAAAGATGTCTGTCCGAGAGAGAGCAACAGAAGCGCCAGCGGTCCGCACGACTCCTTGTGATTCTCCAATCGTTGTCACCAGCGGTATGGGATCATTACGACCCATTGCCACTCGCCATCGGCATTCACAAGCAGATCTACCCTTACCTTACCCGGGTGCCAATGAGTCGAAAGGCTCTTCGAAACTTCCTTGCCTGGTGGACCAGCTCAAAGGCATACAAGGCGGCTCTAGGAGACCCGAATGCCCACCGATACAACCTAGACGGAACCATCGCTGGAAAGGTTGCCAGGCAAGCCTGCCTGGATGTGGAAACCGCATGCAGATGACAGCGTCAGTCCCTTGCTTTTCCTATGGGAAACGGTATGGTTCCTCGCTTCCTTGTAGTTCTGACGACAGCGCAATGAGCTTTCGACTCAACATTCAGTTGCAGGACTCTCCCCTGATCCTTCCGAGTTAAGCCGGGCGGGCCCTCGTTGTGGCCCGTCCGGCAACATCCCCATAAGCATCTTTCGTCATGCGAGTAACTCGGTGGATGTGCTCCTATGTCCTTTCAGAATCATCTTCGGACCCCTAGCTGGCCAGGCGAGTGCGTCTGTTCTAGTCGCAAGTTTGAGAGCCGCCTGGGCGCGGCCCTGCGCGCACTTGATGCCATTGACCGCCATCGGAGCGGCGTAGCCGAGGCCGGCGCCGGCGTTGGCGATCGTATTCGGGTTCTGGAGAAAGACACGGAACTGATCTCAACCGTTCAGCTCGTGCGACCGGAAGACGTCGACATTCATAGACAGAGGTTCTCGATACTTTCGCCCCTCGGAGCCGCCCTGATAGGGGCTAAACGTGGGGATGTCATACAGGTCGATCTACCAGATCGAAATATCGAGATCTTCGTTTTGGAGACGCTTCAAAAATGACTTCGATGAACCCAAACCAACAACGCGCACTAGGCAAACAGGAAGTCCATCAGCGAATCGCCAGCAAGGACTCAAAAATGCTTGGCTCAGCAGACCAATCCACGGTTCGGAATATGGCGTTGGTTCTAGCCTTCTTAGTGATCCTCGTGATGGGGTTGACCAGTCTCGTACGGAGTATTGCAGAAACGAAACCATCAGCGTCAATGGGGTACGCCGCCGATGCCAGGCTCGCTACGGAGTAACGCCATGCCTCGCATGGGCGACAACAGACCACGTGAGCGTATCGCGCCTAAGCCGCCAGCCGGGTGCGCTGGTTGCGCACCCGGCCAGCCGCAGACGGAAACGCACTAGTGCTGGCAATCGCCAAGCACATAACAGGCGCTGGGAGTGACTTATGAGCAAAGAGAATCCGGGAAAGCAGGCGAAACGCACTCTGAAGGAAAAGAGGAACGACAAACGGAAGAAGCAGAGGGCCGATAAGGGGTCGGTCTCTGGCATCAAATAGAGAGAACGCCATTGCATCGACGGATCCAATGGCAAGGATTCAACACTTTCTATGGAATAGCCATAGCATGTGAAGCATGACCAAGGCTCAAGTATCGCTTTTGCCCGGTTTTCGATCAGCTCACGGCATTAGAACGCCCCGTTCCGTACCGTGACTGGCAGTATCGTAAGCCGGGCATCTTTTTTCAGCCGGGTTCATGGCTGTTGCTCTGTAGGACCTTTAGCCTGGGCTGAGATCAGCAACCAGGCGAACACAACCAATCCAGCAAGCTTCACAACCTCCAAGCCGATAAATATAAAATGCAGATCGCTGCTCGGCACAGCTTCACCCGCAATGATCCTTAGCGCACGCTCATCAAGTACCGGCAACAAGTAGACACGTTGTAGGAAGAACACCAGCATAGACAGCAACGCAATCGGCCACCGGACACCACCGCAATTCACCAAGGCCACCGCGAACGCAAAGCACAGCGCACTTTCTGCGGCGCCAATCCACTCGAACTGAGCCCGGCCAACCTCGAGAGCCACGGACATCGTCAGATGTGCCGCTTCAAATTTCGCGGGCACAGCGACAAACGCCCCTCCGACGATAAACCCGGCCCACACCAGCGCAATGGAGGCCACAAGCAACGCCGCCCCCGGGCTATACCGCCCGAAATCCTTCATCGCCTGGCCCGCCTCAAAACGCGTACTGATAGCCGAACGTCACGGTCCCATCGGATTCCAGCTGAACGCCATTGACGTCCTGATGGACAGGCGCTCCATACTCTATCGCCAGGCGATGACCGCGGAAGAGACCATGCTGACCCGCAAGGTTAAAGCCGAACGCGAAGTCGACCCGTTCGCCCCCGTAATTGTCCGGATTCGCCGCGGTCACCGGCGCAACAATACGGGGATCGTGGCCACGAATGTCCCCTTCATGCGAATAGGTTAGACGAACCGATGCGCTCAGCCATGGCTGTGTACGCACGCTGGCCCAAGTCGATACCTGATGACGATCACCGAGCTTGTAGTCTTCTGAGTTGTCCCCGAGTCGAATCGTCGCACGATACTGACCTCCCCAGGAGAGCGCGCCGCGATAGCCGGTGTAAGTAACCCCGGGCTCGAGGTCGAATGTGCCGGAGCCAAGCTGCATGCCATAAGGGAGGCGAATCTCGGCAATTGTCCCCATCGGCGTGAGGGCCGTGTCAGTTTTCTTTATGTCACCAGTGGGAAGATTGAGACCCAGATTCAGGTGGACGTTCTGGGAGACCGAATCCAGAAGACCAATCAGAGCGGTGATGCTTGAATCGCCCCAGCCCCGACTACTGGTCGAGAAATCACCGAGCTCTTCCGTGCCCGACATGCCCTGGTACGTCACCAGGTCCATATCCTTTTCGACGTAGTTGGCCATAGCCATCAGGGTTACGCGGTTGGACGGTGCGTACATGACTCCGAACATGTGCATTTCCATGCGCATCTCCCGCGGGACCACGCGAACCCCAGGAAGGCTCGCGACAGCCTGGCGCCCGATGCTGTCGTCACCTTGTTTGTGCCCATACATCTCCATATCCATGTACCGATAGGAAACCATCCACTCACCGGCATCATGCCTGTGGTCCCCCATAACCCCTATGGGGGCATGACGGTCCGCAAAGCCTGATGCGTCTACGTCTCCTGAGCCGGACTGGTGGGCATACGAGATCGTTGGCAACACGCACAAGGCCAGGATGCTGATCGCTTTGTTCATGGGATTTGTTCAACTCCTTTGGAGAATACTAATTCCGCCGACGACGGCGGGAGGCAAATGGATCGACGCCTTTGAAGACCGCCACATCGTGGAGACCGAAAGGCTTCTTCAGCGTCTCGGACATGTAGAAATCGGGCTCATAGGCCTTGTCTTTCCAGACATACCAGTCGTCGTTCTCGATGCCCTCATACTCGATGATTAGAATGGCTCCACCAGGCGCCTTTCCATTATTGGAGACGTGATGCTCGATGTGGTCGTGGCTGATCCACCGGCCCGGGTTGTTCATCTCAATGATCACGTCGTACCGCTCCCCCGGCGCCATGTTCAATACGTCTACAAGGTAAGGGTGCTCGAGGGGCAACCCGTCCTTATGTGTGACCAGCGCATCGTGACCATGAGGATGGAAAGCCACTGGAATCGTGGCGGCATATAAGCGAAGCCGCACGATGTCTCCCTTCTTGACCCGCAGAGGCTGGGTCATCGGAAAGGACTTCCCGTTGATCGAGAAGTAACTGATCGGCTCATTGGGATGCCCCCCTTCACCATAGGTATCTGCAACCTCCGGGTTCCACCCAGAGAACATCACGACGGCTTCCTTCGTGACCGATTTCTCGATCGGCAGCGGATCCTTCGGTTCGACGATCATTGGCCCCCACATGCCACGCGTACCGACGTGCTCGGGCACATTGACGTGACAGTGGTACCAGAGACTACCGACCTTGCTGGCTACGAATCGGTAGGTGTAAGAATCTCCGGGCTCGATCGCGAGCTGCGTGATGTCCGGCACACCGTCTGACCGCCAGGTTCCGTGCTGATGCGTGCCGTGCCAATGAACGGTGTGCGTCAGAGTGGTGTTGTTTTGCACAACAATCTCGAGCTCATCGCCTTCCTTCACGTGCAGCAACGGGCCGGGTACCTGCCCATTAAAGCCCCACACCTTCGTGGTGAAACCCGGGGCTACCTCGAGATCGACCTCTTCAATCGTCATTTCAAACTGACGGAGTTCGGCCGAGGAGGTTCCGGCGAACATGCATAGGAAAGGCACAATCAGCAGACTAAAGACTCTCACCACACACTCCTTCATTGTTCACAGCAAAGGTGACGCAGATAGACGACAAGATCGTCAATTTGACGATCGCTTAGGTTGCTGTCCCACGCGGGCATGAGCACGGACTTGTTGACCGCCTTGCCGCCTTCACGAATAGCCTTCGCCAGCTCCTCATCGGTCCTTGCGGACATTTCCGCCGTGTCCGTGTGATCTCGCGGCTGCACCGCCATATCCGGCACGTTGATGCCTCCGCCCGCGCCATTGAGGCCGTGGCACTGCGAACAGTAGGTTTCGTACAGCTGTTCACCCCGTGTCTCCGCATAACTCAGGGGGGTGCACAGTGCGGCCAGCATCCCCAGAACGACCATTGTTTTCATTCCGCCTCCTCCGACACGGCCTTCAGGTAATTCGCCAGCTTCTCGACTGCGCCGTCGTTAAGATCTCCCCCAGGCATCATGGTGTGCGGATCCCAACTCACCGGGTCCTTGGTATAGGAGAAGATGAATTCCGGACGCAGCCGGTCCCAGGCTGTATGGAGCTCGGGGCCGGACACACCGCCATAGCCGGGCTCGTCCTGATGGCAGCCGATACAGTTGTTGAACTTGACAAAGTTCATCTGCCCCATCCGCCACGAGATAGATCCGGGCTCGTAGGTCACTGAATCGATTCGCTCCTGATAGGGGCGAAGAGAAGACAAGTAGTCCGCCACCCGCTCTGCCTGAGATTGATCCAGCACTACGTGAGTCGGCAGCGAAGCCTCATCAATCTCGTCTCCATCCGGGGACGAGCTGATGTGGGCCGGCGGATAGACGCCGGCTGGCCGGATTCGCTCAGGCGCTTGCAGCCACTCGACGAGCCAGTCCCGTCGGTACTTGTCTCCGGCGTAGTACAACGGCGGGGCCTTGCGTTCAGCACGGGCCTCGATTCCGAGGGCCTCAAAATCGGGCTCGGTCAGCGCATGACAGCTGGCGCAATTCTCCTGAACAAACTCGGCCTCGGCTCCGAAGACCATTTCAGTCGCCACCACCAAGGACGCGATTGCCAGGATAGTCTCTAAAGTCCTCACCACTGATCTCCCTCTGTTAGCGCAGCAGCACGTGCTCGCCCCGGCCCTTGTCCGGGTCAGCGCCCTCGTAGTTCATAAGCACGGAGATAGCTCCGTTGAGGGCATGCTTCATCCGGTGGTCGACGAGGGCGTTGTTCGTTGCCCGATCCGCCGGGCTGATGAGATCCAGAGTCAGGCCGTGAGCGGGGGGAACTTCGACGGTCTGCAAGCCCCAGGAGACGTTCTTCGGGTTACCGTTGTCCCAGACCTGCTCCCAGATTCCCGCAATCGGATGGAAGGCAGCCGCCTCATTGATCATGGCGTTCACGAAGTGGATGCGGACGCGTTCGCCGGGCTCAGACTCGAGCACCTGACCGGCATTCGGGTCATGGACCGGGTCGTAGTGAAACACCTTCCCGTTCACCAACGCGGCCTTCCAGCCCTGATTCATCTTCATGTCGTCGGCGGACGTTCCAGCTTCGAATAGATCCCCTTGAACCAGGACATACTCTCGATCCGGCTTCGGAAACGCTTTCGTGTAGCCTTCCTTGGGATCGACGATGATGACCCCGTACATGCCGCGCCCAATGTGTTCGGCCATAGAATCCGAGCCACAGTGATAGATGAACACACCCGGGTATTCGGCTTTGAACGTGAATTCCTTCGTGCTGCCAGGCTTGATCGACTCGAACTCATCGAGCACGTCGACGCGGGCAGCATGGAAGTCGATGGAATGGCTTTGCTTGTTGTCCGGGTGGTTCGTCAACTTGAACTGGACAACATCCCCTTCCCGAACCCGAACGAGAGGCCCAGGCACCTGGCCCTCGTACGTCCACATGCGCTGAGTGGTCCCGGCATTATCGATAACCAGGTCCTTCTCTTTGACCGTGAGCGCCACGTCGACGGTCTCGGCGAAGGCCGATGAGGAGCCGATGAAAAGGCCGGCACCGAGGGCAATACAAGTCAAAGTCTTCATCATTCCTTGTTCCAACCAGGGTTCGGAATTGATCAAGATCAACTTGCGTGCCAATATTGGGATTCGTTCTGTGTCAGTAGGTTACGAGCACAGAGTGTCATAACAACAACGTTTCAATGGGTGTCGGCAGAACAACACGAGGTTTGAATGACAACAGCTGACGCCTTCGCCAACCTCGGCGGGATCGTCGCGGACCTTTCCAGACATCTACCAAGAGAGAATCGCTTCCAACGCCTTCTCGGCGCATTTCAGCGCAGCTTCCCGTGTGACGCCATCGCGTTACTCGAACTGGAGGGAGATCAGTTGGTGCCTCGAGCTGTCTCAGGCCTAAGCCAGGACTGCCTGGGTCGACGATTCACGGTCCACAGCCAGCCGCGACTCGCGCAGATCATGAACAGCAACAAGCCGGTCCGGTTTCCGGCGGACTCTGCGCTGCCTGATCCATATGATGGGCTCGTCGATAGCCACGACACCCATTTGTACGTCCATGACTGCATGGGTGCCGCACTGTATATCGACGGCTGCCCGTGGGGCGCCATCACGCTCGACGCTATGACGCCAGATACATTTGCGGTCATCGACCCGGATGTCTTCGAGGCCTTTCTCTCTGTTGCCGCAGCGACAGTGCGGGCCGCCGATTGGATCAGCCAGCTCGAGGAACGCCTGAGTCGCAGACAGGTCATTCAACTCAGCCAAAAACCCTCTGGAACACCCGACGAGATCATTGGCGAAAGCTCGCTCATGAAGCAGCTGCAGGTGGAGGCTGAAACGGTTGCCGCATCTGACCTGACGGTACTGATTCTCGGCGAGACCGGTGTCGGCAAGGAGCTGATCGCTCGCCACATTCATCGGCACTCTGCCCGTGCCAGCGAGCCGATGATTCACGTCAATTGCGCTGCATTGCCGGAGAATATCGCCGAGAGCGAATTATTCGGGCACGTGCGTGGCGCGTTTTCCGGGGCTACCGATGACCGGGCTGGCAAATTCGAGCTGGCCCACGAGGGAACGCTGTTCCTCGATGAGATTGGCGAACTACCCCTCACTGTCCAGGCCAAGCTATTGCGTGCCCTACAGAACGGTGAGATTCAACGAATCGGCAGCGATCAATCTCATACGGTCGACGTCCGCCTTATTACCGCGACGAACCGGGATCTGAAGGCCGAAGTTGCAGCCGGTCACTTCAGAGCAGATCTGTACCACAGGATCAGTGTCTATCCGCTCGTCGTGCCGCCGCTTCGGGAACGTGCGGACGACATTCTTATCCTGGCTGGCTACATGCTCGAACGGGATCAGCGAAGGCTCGGATTACGCGGAGTGCGACTGAGCTCAAAGGCTCGCAAATGGCTGACCGAATTCTCATGGCCCGGCAACGTGAGAGAACTCGAGCACTGCCTGTCCCGTGCCATCATTCGCGCATTGAGCCGCGGACATGACAAGCGGAGGGTCATCGAGCTGGATCTATGGCACCTTGGGGCCGACCCGATCGCACCAAAACCCCGCCTCAGTGAAGGCACCCCGGCGGCAGAGACCTTCGATTTCAATCAGGATCTCGATATGAATGCGGCTGTGGAAGACTTCAAACGCCGGCTGGTGATGGAGCGACTTCGAATGCATGGAGGCAACAAAGCCGCAGCGTCCAGGTCATTGGGCATGGATCGAAGCAACTTCCATCGATTGCTGCGTCGTCTAGAGATCCCCACAGAATAGGCCGGGAGCCCAGTGGCAAAACCCACCCCCCGCTTCAATGTTCGAAAGGGTCAGGTTCTCGATCTGAACCTCTTAAATCCAGAGGACGCAATTACGATCCTCACAGACCTTGGTGTCCATGACCCGGATCCGGCGTTTATCGAACTGATTCGAGATGATGTGGCTCACATCGACGTGACCTTTGCCCTGCTAGGTAGCCAACGACGATCGGTCGTTTCCATTAGGCCACCCGCTCTTCAAATAAAGCGGGTGGCCGATATCCGAGCGAGCTATGTGGCCTGACTTCGTTGTAGTGGCGACGCCAGGCGGCAATGATTTCTCTGGCGTCAGCCAGATCTCTGAACCAGTGCTGATTCAAACAGCCGTCCCGGAAGCGCCCGTTGAAGCTTTCCACGAACGCATTCTGGGTCGGCTTACCTGGCTGGATGAAGTGCAGGTTTACGCCGCGCCGCTGGCTCCAGAAGAACATCGCCTTGCTGGTCATCTCTGGGCCGTTGTCCATGACCAGAGTCTTCGGCAGCGGCCGTGTGGTACTGATCTCGTCCAGATACCGGCTGATTCTTTCGCCAGAGATGGAGAGATCCACCAGCTGCCCAACACACGCCCGCGAGTAGTCGTCGACGATGTTCAGAACCCGGATCCGTCGGCCGTTGCCGAGTTGGTCATGTACGAGATCCATCGACCAGCGCTCGTTCGGACGGCTCGGTACCGGCATCGGCACACGAGGCCGGATCAGCTTCTTGCGTCGCTTGGTGCGGACCTGCATGCCCAGACCCGTGTAGATCCGGTACGTCCGCTTCCGGTTGGTCACCAGGCCCTCGGCCTTCAGCATCGCGTGCAGCAGTAGATAACCATACCGGGGGTACTGCTCACCGAGCGCCTTCAGCCGGCCCTGCAGGTCAGCGTCACCCCGGTCCACCGGGACGTACCTCATGGCCTTCCGGCTGATCCCGGCGATCCTACACGCCCGCCGCTGCGACAATGCGAAATGCGCTTGGAAGAAGCCAACCAGCTCGCGCCTGGCTGATGGCTTCACCACTTTCGGCGCAGGGCTTCCTCGATCGCCGTCTTCTCGAGCAGGGTGTCGGCGAGCAGCTTCTTCAGCCGAGCGTTCTCGCTCTCCAGATCTCTCAGCCGCCTCGCCTCGGAGACCTCCATGCCGCCGTACTTCGACTTCCAGCGCTGGAGCGAGCTCTTCGCCACGCCGTGCTTGCGGGTCAGATCCTCGATCGTCACCCCAGCTTCGTGGCCCTTGAGCATCCCGATGATCTGCTCTTCGGTGTAGTGTTTGCGCTTCATGACTGGACCTCCCTACGGTCAATCTACAGGGAAACGTCCTAGTCGCAATGGCTACCTTCTTGGGGGAAAGGTCACTGTCCCAGATCGTCCAGATGGTGGCCGAGGCCCAGCGCAGTCGCGCGCCCATCCAGCGCCTGGTGGATGTGGTAGCGGCCTGGTTCGTGCCCGCGGTCGTGCTCATTGCCGTCGTCACCTTCGTGGTGTGGACCATGTTCGGGCCCGAGCCCGCCATGGCGCTCGCCATCGTCAACGCCGTGGCCGTGCTGATCATCGCCTGTCCCTGCGCGCTGGGCCTGGCGACCCCCATGTCGATCATGGTCGGCACCGGCAAGGGTGCCCAGCAGGGCGTACTCATCCGCAACGCCGAAGCCCTGGAGACCATGGAAAAGGTCGACGTCGTGGTGGTCGACAAGACCGGCACGCTCACCGAGGGCAAGCCCCGTCTGGTGACGGTAGAGACCTTCGGCGATCTCGACGACGCCACACTGCTGCGATTCGCCGCTGCCGTAGAAACAGCCAGCGAGCATCCGCTGGCGGCAGCCATCGTCGAGGGCGCCCGCGAACGTGACACCGAGCCGGACCGGGCCAGCGAGTTCGATTCGATCACCGGCCAGGGCGTCGTTGCGACCGTCGCGGGCCGGCGCGTTGCGGTGGGCAATCGCAAGCTGGTCGAATCTTTCACGAAGCTGGACGATGCTGCGCCACAACGGGCTGACGAGCTGCGCGCCCAGGGCCAGACGGTCATGTTCGTGGTGGTGGACGAGGTCCTCGCCGGCCTGGTCGGCGTCGCCGATCCCATCAAGGAGGGTTCGCGCGACGCCATCCGCCGGCTGCATGAATCCGGGGTGAAGGTCGTGATGCTCACCGGCGACAGCGCGCGCACCGCCCAGGCGGTCGCGGATCAGGTCGGTATCGACCAGGTTCACGCCGACGTATCGCCGGAGGACAAACACCGCATCGTTCAGGACCTGCAACAGGCCGGCTCGGTGGTCGCCATGGCCGGGGACGGCATCAACGACGCGCCGGCGCTTGCCCAGGCGGATGTCGGCATCGCCATGGGCACGGGCACCGACGTCGCCATGGAAAGTGCCGGCATCACATTGATGCGCGGCGACCTGCGCGGGGTGGCCCAGGCTCGCACGCTGAGCCGCGCCACCATGCGCAACATCCGCGAAAACCTGTTCCTGGCGTTCGTCTACAACAGCCTCGGCGTGCCCATCGCCGCTGGCGTGCTGTATCCGTGGCTGGGGTTGCTCCTGAGCCCCATGATCGCCGCGGCCGCCATGAGCCTGAGCTCGGTGTCGGTGATCGGCAACGCTCTGCGGCTGCGCAGCGCGAACATCTGAGCGCGGAGGGTCGAACCAGAATACAACCCGAACAGCAACTGGAGATATCAATCATGATGAAGCTCGTCCTGATCGGAACCGCTGTCAGCGCGGCGGTGGTGGCAGGCGTGGTGCTGTCTGCCCCCGCGCCCGCGGCGCCGGAGGACACCATAACGGTGCACAAGACACCGTGGTGCGGCTGCTGTGGCGACTGGGTCGACCACCTTCGCGTCGAAGGATTCGACGTCACCGTGCAGGAGCACGATGACCTTGCACCGGTGCGTACCCGCCTCGGCGTACCGCTCGCCCTGAGCAGCTGCCATACGGCAAAAGTGGATGGTTACGTGATCGAAGGACACGTTCCTGCCACCGACATCCGGCGCCTGTTGCTCGAACGCCCGAAAGGCGTGCGCGGCCTCGCCGTGCCCGGCATGCCGGTCGGTTCCCCCGGAATGGAGATGGGTGACCGAAAAGACCCCTTCGACGTCGTGGCCTTCGGGGATGACGGAACGCAGGTTTTTCAGTCGCATCACCGTTGAGCGCCGTCGACGCCATCACAGACGCGACACGACCGACCTGACTTGCAACCCAAGCGCACGCACTCAACAATGACCTTGATGCCTGGCTTGATCCGTACACTGTTGTTGCTGGCTTTCGTCAGCCAGCTCGTGCTCGGCGCCTCCGTGCAGGCTTCGACAGGTTGCGGCCCGTTGCCGGAACCAGCCGAATCCGGCCCGGTCCGCGGGGCCGGCCACACGGCGCACGATCACGCGCCGCCGGATCAGAGCTCGCCCGAGGCGGCGAACGACGGCTGTGCGTGCACGTGCACGGCGGGTCTCCACTGCCCGCCGGCGACGGCGGTAGCCGCCAGCCCGCTGCCACTGTGTTCCAGCTTCACCGCGACGCCCGGCGTCGATCGACTTCCCGTGAAGCCGCCTTTGCCCGCCCATGGCCGGCGCCCGGACAGGCCCCCAGCATCCTGACCCCGCCGCCCGACGGGCGGCCCCAGCACGCCGGAGCGCCCAGCCTTCGCCTTGCGCTCCGCCACCAACGGGAAATCCGCTGCTCGTGCGCCGGGCAGCCAAGCGGAGTGAGACATGGATCATAAACCCGACCCAACCCGACGCCGCCTGCTGCAGGCCCTGGCAGCGAGCGGCCTGATCACCGGACTCAGTCCGGTGCTGCCGAACTACGCAGCATCCGCCGCCGTGAACCGTGGGAACGTTCCCGCTGGCAAAGCGCGCGACGTCACGATGGACATTGCCATCCGGCGCGAGACCATAGACATTGCCGGTGACCGCGCCTCGGCCACCACGATCAACCACAGCATTCCCGGACCGCTGATCGAGCTGTGGGAGGGCAGACAGGCCGTTTTGCGGGTGACTAACCACCTCGACGAGGACAGCTCCATCCACTGGCACGGCATTCTGCTGCCATTCGAGATGGACGGGGTTCCTGGCGTCACGTTCCCGGGCATCCGCCCCGGCGACACCTTCGAGGCCAATTTCAACGTCCGCCAGTACGGTACGTACTGGTACCACAGTCACTCCGGCCTGCAGGAGCAGACCGGTGTGTACGGCCCGCTGATCGTACATCCCAAAGATCCGGAGCCCTTCGCATACGACCGCGACTACGTGATCGTGCTTTCCGACTGGACGTTCGAAGACCCCAAACGGGTCATGGCCAAGCTCAAGAAGATGAGCGACTACTACAACTTCAACCGCCGCACGGTCGGCGAATTCTTCGACGATGTCGAGAAGTCCGGGCTGCAGGCCACGCTCCGGGACCGCATCGCGTGGGGCAACATGCGCATGAGTCCCACCGACATCGCCGACGTGACCGGGCATACCTATACCTACCTGATGAACGGGCTGCACCCGGCGAGCAACTGGACCGGCCTGTTCAAACCGGGCGAGCGGGTCCGGCTGCGTATCATCAATGCGTCGGCCATGAGCTTCTTCAACGTGCGTATCCCCGGGTTGCCCATGACCGTGGTGCTGGCCGATGGGCAGTACGTAGAGCCGGTGGAGACGGACGAGTTCCAGATCGGCGTGGCCGAGCGCTACGACGTGATCGTGGAGCCGCAGAACGACCAGGCCTATACCGTGATGGCCGAGTCCATGGACCGCAGCGGCTACGCCCGGGGTACGCTGGCCCCGCGCCAGGGAATGATCGCCGCGGTACCGCCATTGCGCGAACCGCCCGTGCGCACCATGGTCGACATGGGCATGGACATGGACGGTATGGACATGGGTGGTACAGACATGGGCGGTATGGAGCACGGCAACCACGACGGCGGCATGCAGATGGCCGGCGGCGACGACATGATGCCCTCTGCCGGACCCATCGTCGCGCGCCACGGTCCGGACTGGCACGGCCCGGGCAACATCTCGGTTGCCGAGGTGCAGCGCAACCGGCTCGGCGAACCCGGTACCGGGCTCGAGAACGTCGGCCACCGCGTTCTGACCTATGCCCAGCTGCGCAACGTCCTGCCCATGCAGGACACCCGGGAACCGACGCACACCGTGGAGCTGCACCTGACCGGCAACATGGAACGCTACATGTGGTCGTTCGACGGCAAGGAGTTTCACGAGGTAAGCGGGCCCATCGACTTCCCCTACGGGGAGCGGGTTCGGCTGATCATGGTCAACGACACCATGATGGAGCATCCAATTCACCTCCACGGCATGTTCATGGAACTCGAGAACGGTCAGGGCGACCGGTTGCCGTTCAAGGACACCATCGCGCTTAAACCTTCGGAACGCGTGAGCCTGCTGATCACCGCCGTTGAACCCGGGCGCTGGGCATTCCACTGCCATCTGCTCTACCACATGGAAATGGGCATGTTCCGGGTCGTACGAATTCGCAACGGGGAGGCCTGAACAATGAACACATCGATGACGAAACTGCTGGCAGCAGCAACCCTTGCAGCAGGCACGCACGCGGCCATGGCGGGCAGTCCGGCCGGCGCCCCGGCCGACTGGCCCTATCCGCTCAAGGATGCCAGCCCGTTCAGCCTGCTGCTCCTCGACCGCTTCGAGTACGGTGACAGCGACGACGGCAACTCGCGCCTCTGGGACGCCCAGGGCTGGTATGGCGGCGACTACAACAAGCTGTGGGTGAAGACCGAGGGAGAAGGCGCCACCGGGGAGTCGCTCGAAGCGGCAGAAACCCAGTTGCTCTACAACCGGACGTTCTCGCCGTTCTGGGGCTGGCAGACCGGCGTACGCTACGACGTCAGGCCCGGTGAGGAGGACGTGGCTCACGCCGTTGTCGGTCTGCAAGGCCTGGCGCCGCAATGGTTCGAAACCGACGTCGCCCTGTTCCTCAGCGACGAGGGCGACGTGAGCCTGCGCGGCGAGTTCGAGTACGACTTGCTGCTGACCCAGCGGCTGAAACTCCAGCCGCGCCTGGAGTTCAACGCATACGCACAGGACATCCCGGAGCGCAATCTGGGCCGCGGGCTCGGCAACACGGAAGCCGGCCTACGCCTGCGCTACGAGATCCGCCGGGAACTCGCACCCTACATCGGCGTGCGCTGGGAACGACTCTACGGTGAGACCCGCGACATGGCGCGTGCCGCCGGCGGCGATCCGTCGAGAACTTCACTCGTCGTCGGCATCCGGGCCTGGTTCTGATCGGACGATGACGTAGACGATCTGCAGCCCAGGCCGGCCGCATGAAACTGGAACCCGTCACGAACGCCTCCCGCGCGTCCGCAGAAGGCCTCACCGTGCGGCCGGACCAGGAGGGGTTCGTGGCGTCTTTCGAGAAGACGCTGGCGGACGCCGAGGCCGATCAGGCCGCCCTGCTCCGCCTGGCCATCGTCGATCGGCGACCTGTGGGATACCTTCTGTTGCTGCCGAAAGACGTCGACGGCTACCGCGTGGTCAGCATCCTCCGGCTGGCGATCGACCAGCGCTGGCAAGGGCGCGGCTTTGGTCGACAGCTGCTCGAAACGGCTCTGCGGTGGATCGACACGTTCCACCCCGCCGTCGACCTGGTTCGCATATCGGCCATTGCAAAAAACCGGGCCGCACTTTCGCTGTACGAAAGCACGGGATTCAGGCGTATGGGAATAGAAGATGGCGAGGTCGCCCTCTACCTTGCCACCCGGCACCTGAGGAAGGGGCAACGACAACCCTGAGACTACGCCCGCGACGGGGTACATCTCGCGGATCGCGGCGCCCTCGCCGTCATACGTCCACCAGCGTCACGTTGGCGCTTGCGGCGGCGGAGAAAAGTACGGAGGGCGCGAACCCGAAGGTCTGGCGAAACGTCCTGCTGAGGTGGGCTGCATCGGAAAAACCGGCCACATGAGCCGCGCGCGTCAACGAAGTGCCCGCCGCGGTCTCGGCCATGACCGTCCTGAGTCGCGCCCACACCACGTACCGACGAATCGGCACGCCGGTATGATACTTGAATAGATGACTCAGCCGGCTGGAAGACAGGTGCACCTGACGGGCAAGCATGTCCACACCGAACGAACGCCCAGGCTCGGCTCTGATGAGGTCGATGACCGTCCGGACCCGCCGGTCCTCGAAGCCCACGGACACTGGCGGTGCATTGAGCCCCAGTTGTTCGAGGCACTCGGACCAGAGCCTCTCCGGCCGCGCCCCGTCTTCCAGGAGGTTACCGAGCGCGGCGCCCAGCGCTTGCGGCACGCTGTCGGGCAATTCGAAACGGCATCCGCCCTGCGCCACCGATCTGTCGAGGGATGCGCTGAGCGCCAGATATTCTCTGCTCTCGGGCTCGACGTACATCACCAGCAGCGGCTGCTCTGCCGCATCGATCTGATGCAGGCAATCAGGCGGGATACCAACGGCCCGCACAGTCGACCACGAGGACACAGTCGATGTCCTGAACCGCAATGGTTCCCCAAGGGACACGCAGATCTGCGCGGCGTGGTGACGATGCAGACCGTTGTCCGGACTGCGTCCAAGATACAGCGCCTTGAGCGGCCAGAGACAAAGGCGAAATTGGAGTTGTCGAGCCATCCTGTTAGACGACCGGCAGGATCAGCGAAAACTCGGTGGTTCCGCCACTCGATCGCGCATCGACTCGACCTCCGTGCGACTCCGCGATGGACTTGACTATCGCGAGCCCCAACCCGGCGCCTTCGCCATCGCGCTGACGCGCCGGATCCACGCGGTAGAACCGCTCGAAAACCCTCGACAGGTGTTCCGCGGAGATCGCGTCGCCCGGATTCATGACCGCCACCCTGGCACCGGCCCCTTCCGTGGACAATCGGACCAGCACCGTCTCGCCGGCAGGTGTATGCCGTATGGCATTCGACAGCAGATTGGAAAGCGCCCGTCGGATCAGCGCGCGATCGCCATGAACCGTGGGCACCGATCCTTCGATCGCGAGCGCAATGCCACTTTCCACGGCCAGCGCCTCGAAGAATTCGAACAGATCTCTGACCTCCCGTTCCAGGTCGAGATCGGTCCGATCCGGCCGAATCAGCTCGTTGTCGCTCTTCGCCAGCCACAACATCTCGGAAACCATTTTCGTCAGCCGCTCGAGCTCTTCGAGGCTCGAATAGAGCATCTCCTGGTACTCCTGCACGGATCTTGGTTTGCTGAGTATCACCTGCGTCTGGGTCGTCAAGCCGGTGAGCGGCGTGCGCAGCTCATGCGCAATGTCCGAGGAAAAATGCGACAGGCGCTCGAAGCCCCGTTCCAGCCGTCCGACCATGTCGTTGAAGGACGCGGCGAGCTCTTGCAATTCCGATGGTAAGGACCCCGGATCGAGCCGCACGTTCAATCGATTGGCGCGGATGGCGCGCATGCCGTGGCTCAGGCTGCGTAGCGGCAGATGCCCCCGATAGATGCCGAACCAGGCGGCGAGCAGGGTGACAGCGCCGGTGCCGAGCATGATCAATCCCAGGCTGCGGCGGAATGCGGCCAGAAATGCCTGGTGAAACTCCGCATCCATCGCGATGACGATCCGGTAATCACGCGAATCTACCGACGTTCCTCCCACGACGCCCGAGAGCGCTCGCTCGCCGACCTGCCGGATGGCTAGATCGTGCGCTCGAACCGATGCCAGAGTCGGGAACGCGTCGGCCGCCTCTGCCAGGTCCGGCCCGTCTGTGCGATACACCAACTGACCATTGCCGTCTTCGACCCGGAAGTAGACGCCATGGTGCCCTGAAATCGCCCTGGACAGCGCCGCGGCCCGCCCCTTGGCTCCGGACCCGCGCCCGGCGAGTGCCTGCGCGATGGCCTCATGGGCGATACGCAACTCTGCCAGGTCCTGCTCTGCAAAATGCCGCTCCACCGCCGCCAGGACGAGGGCCGCACTGATCAGCAGGCTGGAACCGACGGCCAGGGCCACAAACAGCACAACCCGGCCTGTGAGTGAGACCCGCCATAGATCAATCCGTGACATCGTCCTGTTCCACATCGAGCCTGTAACCCATGCCGCGCACCGTATGAATCAGCTTCGGCTGGTAGTCGTCGTCGATCTTGGCACGCAGCCGGCGGATCGCGACATCGATCACGTTGGTGTCCGAGTCGAAATTCATGTCCCACACCTGAGAGGCGATGAGCGAACGCGGCAGCACCTCGCCCTGGCGTCGCACCAGCAGCTCGAGCAGCGCAAACTCTTTCTGACTGAGCGCGATGCGCTTGCCGCCACGACTGGCCCGCCGGCGTGGCAGATCGAGGCATAGATCCGCGATCTCCAACCGGTCGGCGAGCACCGGCGCGGTGCCGCGGCGCAACAGCGTGCGAACCCGGGCGAGCAGCTCGGCAAATGCAAACGGTTTGACGAGATAGTCGTCGGCGCCGAGCTCCAGTCCCTGCACCCGATCCTCCACGCTGTCGCGCGCGGTCAGGAACAGCACCGGGACCTGCCGGCCGGCGTCCCGGATCGCCCGGACGATGCTCAAACCGTCCACATCGGGCAGCATCACGTCCATGATGACGAGATCGAAGCGCTCGGACACAGCCAGGTGGTGTCCATCCAGGCCGTTGCGTGCCAGTGCCACGGTGAATCCCGCTTCCGCCAGCCCCTGGCGCAGATAGTCTCCGGTCTTCCTGTCGTCCTCGACGACCAGCAAGCGCATCGGCGGCTCCTCCTGTCGACCCATTGGCACCAGCCTAAAGCGCCCGCGCCAACGTCCAGATGACCGCAACATTACGATATTGTCATCTGCCGGTCATCGAGGTGACAGCGCTCCGCCGTTAGCTTTGGTCGCCATCGACGGACGCGGCCGAAGGAGGCGCTGACACGGCATGGAACTGAGACATCGAACGATCACCCGCCGCCGGGCCCTTCAGGGCGCCGGCGCCGCGGCGCTGCTCGCGGCCGGACCGGGGTTGCTCCACGCCGGCTCCGGGCGCAGCGCCGGGAGCACGCGGCTGGGAACCCCCGCGGAGATTCGCGGCAGGGAGATCGAGCTTCTGGTTGCGGAAACACCCGTCAACTACAACGGCGTGACACGTCTCGCCACGACCATCAACGGTTCGATCCCGGCGCCAACGATACGCCTGCGGGAGGGCGACGACGTGGTGATCCGAGTCACCAACCGGTTGCCGGTCGCCACCTCCATTCACTGGCACGGGATTCTGCTGCCGTTCCAGATGGACGGCGTGCCCGGCATCAGCTTCAGCGGCATCGCGCCCGGTGAAACGTTCACCTACCGGTTCAAGCTCCGGCAGAGCGGCACCTACTGGTACCATTCGCACAGCGGCTTCCAGGAGATGACCGGCATGTACGGCGCCCTGATCGTGGAACCGCGGGGCGGCGAGTCGATCGGCGCCGACAGAGACCACGCCATCGTGCTGTCCGACTGGACCGACGAAGATCCCATGCGCGTTTTCGCCAAGCTCAAGATCCAGTCCGACGTGTACAACTTCAACCAGCCGACCGCGGGCGATTTCTTGCGCGATGCGTCACAGATGGGACTCCAGGATGCCGTTGCGAGGCGTCGCATGTGGAACGAGATGCGCATGAATCCCACCGATCTCGCCGACCTGTCCGACGCCACCCTGACCTTTCTGATGAACGGCATGGCGCCGGGACAGAACTGGACGGGGTTGTTCCGACGCGGCGAACGACTGCGGCTGCGCTTCGTCAACGGCACCAGCAATACCTTCTACGACCTGCGCATTCCGGGCCTGAAGATGACCGTAGTGCACGTCGACGGCCAGAACGTCGAGCCGGTGACGGTGGACGAGTTCCGCTTCGGTCCGGGAGAAACCTACGACGTGCTGGTCGAGCCGAAGGACGAGGCCCATACGATCTTCGCTCAGAGCATGGATCGCACCGGCTTCGCCCGCGGCACGCTGGCCGTACGCCCCGGTCTCGCCGCGCCGGTCCCGGATCTCGACCCGGTGCAATGGCTGACGATGGCCGACATGATGGGCACCATGGCTCATGGCACGAGCAGCCACGGGTCCATGGAACATGCCCAGCCATCCGGTCACGGGCAGCACGGCGCTATGGCCATGAATCATGCGGACCACGCCATGTCCGCGGACCCGCTGGCAATACCTTCCCCGGCGGTTCGTCATGCACGGACCGAGTACGGACCGTCGGTCGACATGCGCGTGGACATGCCTCGAACCAACCTGGACGACCCGGGCATCGGCCTCAGAGACAACGGCAGGCGCGTGCTGACGCTGGCCGACCTGCGCTCCAGGCCGGAGGTGCTCGACGATCCGCGCACGCCCACGCGGGAGATCGAGCTGCACCTGACGGGCAACATGGAGCGCTACAGCTGGTCCATCGACGGGTTGGAGTTCGGCAGGAGCACGCCGGTGTCGATGCCGCACGGGGAAAGAATACGGGTGATTCTGCAGAACGACACCATGATGACCCACCCGATGCACCTGCACGGCATGTGGAGCGAGCTGGAAAGCCCGAACGGTGAGTTGCTGGTGCGCCGCCACACCATCGCGGTTCAGCCTGCGCAGCGCATCAGCTTCCTGACCACACCGAACGACCTCGGCCGCTGGGCATGGCATTGCCATCTGCTGTTCCACATGGATGCGGGCATGTTCCGCGAGGTGGTGGTGGCATGAAGACAACAGCCTTCAGGATGGTCACAGCGGCCCTGTCGATCCCGGCCTTGGCACTGATCTCCAGCCATGTGGCCGCGCAGCCCGGGCACCAGCACGAGCCATCGGCGACGGGGCCCGCAGCCGAGGCGCAAACCGCGGCGCCGATGGAGCCGCGGCAACCATCGGCGGTGGGGGCGGCCGCCATGGACCACGGGACCATGCAGATGCAGGGCGGCACGCCACCGGCCAACGCACGGGAACCCCACGCCTATTCCGACGGGTACACGCTGACCGAAGGGCCGTATGCCCTGCCCGGCCCGAGGCAGCTCGTGCTGGCGGACGAGCACCGGTTCTGGGCTGTGCTGGGCGATCGGATCGAGTACGACGACGACAGCGATACCGGTGTCTACGACGTGCAGGCCTGGTATGGCACCACCTACGACCGGCTGACCGCCAAGCTCGAGGGCGACCTCACGGACGGCCGTCTCGAGGAAAGTCAGAGCGAGTTGCTGTGGAGCCGGGCGTTCAGCGGCTACTTCGATACTCAGGTGGGCGTCCGTTTCGACCAGTACGACGAGGGTGACAACCGGGAGTGGCTGGCACTCGGCGTTCAGGGGCTGGCGCCGTACTGGTTCGAGGTCGACCTGACGGCCTATATCGGCAATCAGGGGCGGTCCGCGTTGTCGCTGGAGGCCGAGTACGATCTGCTGTTGAGCCAACGCCTGATCCTGCAGCCGCGAACCGAGATCAACGCCTACGGAAAACGCGACGCCGCCAACGGCATCGGCGACGGATTATCGGACATCGCCCTGGGCATGCGCCTGCGCTACGAGTTCTCGCGCCAGTTCGCTCCCTACGTGGGTGTGGAATGGAGCAGGAAGTTCGGCGACACTGCCGATTTCGCACGGGCCGCGGACGAAGCCGTTCGCGACACCGTATACGTGATGGGTGTGCGCTTCTGGTTCTGACCGGGCGCCCCTTGGAATATCGACGAAGAGGATCTACAACATGCAAGTACGACTCCGTAAAACCGGCGCAATCGCACTGTCGACCATCCCGGCGCTGCTCGTGAGCCTGAGCGTCGCCGCACACGAACCGGAAAAGCACGCCGAAGGTGCTAAGGCGCCGGATTGTGCCGCCATGAAGGACATGGATTCCGCTACGATGGACAAAGACGATCCCGTGATGCAGGCCATGATGGAACAGTGCAAAGGCCACATGGAATCCATGGCGCACTCGAAATCCTCCGCCGACTCGGGCCAGCGTGATCATGGCAACGAGAAGGCCAGCGAAGGCTCGGCCCACGACCACTGAGTCGAGCCAGGTCTCGAACCGTCCGAGCCCCGGACCCGACGACCCGCCAATCAGGAGCGCGTATGTCGATTCGCAAACTGCTTGCCTGCGTAAGGTGCCTGGCCGTGGCGGGCCTGGTGCTGATTCTGGCCGGCGCAGCCTACGTCTACCTCGGCCTGTACCCGATCGGCGCGGACACGCCCCACAACGCGGCCACCTACTGGCTGCTCGAGAGCGTGCGCGAACGCTCCGTGGCGCGCGCCGCCAGCGGCATCGCCGTGCCGGGCGATCTCGACGCCTCGGCGCGGCTCCTCGCCGGCGGAGCGGACTACAACGACATGTGCGCAGGCTGCCATCTCGAGCCCGGCGTGAAAGAGAGCGACTTCACGCTGGGTCTCTACCCCGCGCCGCCGAATCTGGCGGAGGCACACGATGTTCACGGTGATCCGGAGACTCGGGACCAGCGCCGCTTCTGGATCATCAAACACGGCATCAAGGCCTCCGGTATGCCCGCCTGGGGGCCCGGTCATGACGACGAGCGTATCTGGAACATGGTCGCCTTCCTGAAGCGACTGCCGGACCTGACACCACAGCAGTATCAGATCGTTACCGCCCGCAAGGACAGCGCCGCACACTGACGGCGATACAGCCGAGCAAAGGAGGCACACTCATGCACCTACGCCACGTTGGCACCACGCTTTTTGCCTTGGTCCTAAGCCTGACGGCATACGCGCAACCAACGCCGGTCACCGTGCGGGTACTGAGCCACGACGCGAAGTTCGTGGGCAGCAGCGTCGGCGGCGCTCTCGTCACCCTGACGGAGGCAGACAGCGGCAGAGTTCTCGCGCAGGGCGTCACCGAGGGCGAAACCGGCGACACCGACCTCATCGTGCGAACCCCCCGCGACCGACGAGCCTCCATCGTCACCGAAGGGGCAGCAGGATTCACCGCTCAGCTCGACCTCGAGCGGCCGACCCGGATCGTCGCGACCGCGTACGGCCCGCTCGATTTTCCGGGCTCCGCCACTTCCGTTTCGGCCTCCCGGTTGCTGCTGCCCGGGCAGAATCTGACCGAAGGTGACGCCTGGCTGCTCGATCTGCCCGGCCTCATCGTCGAACTCGGCGGCCTGCCCGACGCGCCCGTTCGCCTGGAAGACGGCAAGTCGGAGATTCCCATCCGCGCCCGGGTCGCGATGATGTGCGGGTGTCCCATCGAACCTGACGGGCTGTGGGATGCAGCCGAGTTCGAGATCGAAGCGATGCTCGAGCGCGACGGGCGGATCGTGCGGCGGCTGCCGATGCGCTATGCGGGCGAGCCCAGCGAGTTCGCTGGCACCCTGCTGGTGACCAAACCCGGCAACTACCACGTGATCGTCACGGCGACGCAGCCGCGCACGGGCAACAGCGGTTCCAGCCGGGCGGCAATCGGAGCGCTGTAGACCAACCTGATTGCGCTACAGGTCCAGGTGCGGGTCGTGGAGGGGCCTGACCTTTTGCGTACCCACAGCGCGTGCTATCGCCGCAGCTGCGCGAGTTGCTTGGCGGGAAGACTGCGGTGCAGGTCAACATCCGCGCCGGCCGGTTCCCGGCACCCGAGGGTAACGGCACGGTGTACCTCGAGGTGCCCATCGATCGACTGGGAAGCGATGGGTGATGGAGGACTTCACCCTGCCGGTGTACCCCTGTCAGTTACTCTCCTGCAGGAACTTCAGGACGTCACGCGTTTCCTGACCGGTCAGTCCAGCCCGCACGCGCATGTGTGCAACGGCCGCGCGCCATTGATCGTCGCGCAGTTCTTTCGGGTCGCGCATGTTATGGCAGCGGGCACAAGTCTCGGACCATGTCTTGGCACCGCGTGCAAATGTCATCGGGTCTGCCTCGTCCGTCGCGGTTGGCTCAGCAGCCTGCGCTTCCGGCTCGAACATCGCGGCACCACCGGCAACGATCGTTGCCAGCAATGCAGTCTTCACTGCTAGTTTACTCATGTCCCATTCCTTCGCTAGTAGCCGTACGCGACTTGTATCAGCCAACGGTCGGCGTCCGTAACCTCGCCGCCGAGACCGTCGTTCAGCTCGTAGCCGACCTTGATGAGTGCGTTCGGCGTGACCAGATAATTGACCCCGAGCGCCCATTGCTCTTGCGATTCGTCAGCGTGCGGAGAGTTGAAATCCGTGTAGCGCAGGACCCCCTCCCAGTTGGCACTCGCGCCAATCTTGTATGCGCTCTGGAGGTACCAGCTCTCCCACTTGCCGCCCTCTGGCGCCACGCTCGTGCTCGCATCCGCAACGTCCTGCATGATGTACTCGCCACGCAGATCGAGGTTCTGCCATTGATAGGTGACATCGAATCCGAGGACCTCGTAGTCGCGGTCCGGGTCGCCGTCGAGGTCGGCATCGTCGTTCTCGACGACCGCGGCATCGCCGAACGCACCCGACACCCCCAGCTCCAGCTTCGGAATCGGCAGGAAACTGATGCGTCCACCGAGTATCTTGCTGTCGTCCGCGTCGCTTGCGACCCCTTCTGTTTCGATACCGTGGATCTCTCCATCCTCGCCGACGAGCATGGGCCCGTTCGCGATGTAGCCGGCATAGGTCACCTTGCGATTCCCGAACAGATTCGCGCCCCCCCTCAGCTGAAGACCAATGTCCGCGGCGGGCGCAGCGCCATCGTGACCGAAGCCGGGTGGGGCCGAAGAAAACTTGTTGATCCACGATGGATGCAGATTCTGTCGAAAATTGCCCAACGGACTCAGGAATTTTCCAGCGACGAGAACCAGGTTGTCGTTCAGGAAGATATCGATCGTGCTGTACTCGAGTACGACTTCCGTTTCTCCATTCTCATCGAGCTCGATGGCGAGCTCGGACTCCCAGAGCAATCGATCGGAATACATGTAGTGGAACATCGGATTGAAGTTCGAGGTAAACGCACCGTTACCGTCTTCCGGCTCCACATAGTCCGCAGACGCGTACCCGGCCAGATGGGTCACGGAGGTCGTGTCTTTCCACTCGGTGGCGGCTCGCTGCGCACGTTGCGCGTACTGCGTGGCTTTGATGACCTCGCTGCGCAGTTCTTCGGTGCCGCGCACAGAGCCGGATTCTCGGGCCTGTGCGAGTTCGTCCTGGAGCGCTTCGAGCGCCTCCGCCATGGCCGCGGTCTTCGCTTCGAGTTCTGCAATCCGGTCCGCGTCGGATTGGGCCCAACCGGGGCTTGCACCCCCTAAGGCCATCGTCGCGACGACGGCCACGCCAAGTCGACTGTTCTTTTTCATGGCTTTCTCCAATGGCTCCTCGTGCACACCAGTATTCGGGGCGGGCGCATTCACACGCATTCGGATCCCTATCCGTACGCGGGATTCGCAGGCTACAACGTGTACCCCGCATACATGTCAAATGCTCACCGTCACTGCTCGAGGTTCGGCGTGGAGCTGACAGAACCACATCCAGGATTGTCGGCAAGCAGCACCGTCAGAGAGCCGAGCACGGTCGCCAGCCGGCCGGTTTCCCGCACGCCGACGAACCCGGCTTGCGCGACGAACCAGGGCAATCTTCCGGCCGCATGATCTCGAGTCGTCTCAAAACCATCCAGCATCTGCACGATCAGAAACAGCCCGCGCAGCATCCGGTTGGAAGGGATGCCCCAGTCGGCGATACCGAGCGTCCCCCCGGGGCGCAGAACCCGGCGGGCTTCCGCGAGGGCCTGCCGCTTGTCCGCTGGCGTCAGGTGATGGAGGAACAGGCTGGTCAGTACGTGCGTAAACGAGGCATCCGCATACGGCAGTTTTCCGGCCATGGCGGTTCGAAAACTCACCTCGACACCCGCTCGGCGGGCTTTCCGCCGGGCCCGCTCGACCATGGCCCCGTCGCCGTCGATGCCGTGCACGTCCAGACCCGGCAGACGCTGCTTCGCCAGGACGGCCAGGGTTCCCGTCCCGCAACCGAGGTCCAGCACCCGGCTATCGCCCGACAGCCCCACGGCGTCGAGCAGCATCGTCTTCAGACGACGCTCCCGGGTGGTCAGGGCCACCACCGGATCGTATGCTGCATTGAGCAGGCGATAGCGCAACGCGTGGACATAGCGCGGGGGCTCGTGCGACATGGGGTCTCCGGCAGTGTGGGTCTCGCTCGGCGTCCAGTATTACCGGTACCGGTTCGACACGGCTTGCAAAAACCGGCTGACATGGCCGGCAGCGCGTCAGCAGCAACGTGCTGCAGCAACTGGCAAATGGCGTGGTAAAGGGAGCATCGATGGAACATGGCGATCGTGCGGTAGGCGGGTACCGGGAAGGCAGCCTGACGCTCACCGGAACCGTCGCCATGGGTACCGGCGTCATGATCGGTGCGGGCATCTTCGCGCTCACCGGACAGCTTGCCGAGCAGGCCGGAGGCTGGTTCCCGCTGGCGTTTCTGGCCGCCGCGGCGGTCACGGCGTTCAGTGCCCACGCCTACGTCAAGCTGTCCAATGCTTACCCCTCCGCGGGCGGAATCGCCATGTATCTGCAGAAGGCCTACGGGCCCGGTGCCGTCACGGCCATCTGCGCCCTGCTCATGTATTTCTCGATGGTCATCAACGAGAGTCTGGTTGCGCGCACGTTCGGTACCTACACCCTGCAGCTCTTCGACCTGCCGGCGACGAGCCTGTGGGTACCGACGCTCGGCGTGGGGCTACTGGCCCTGGCGCTGCTCGTCAATATCCTGGGCAATCGCTTCATCAGTGCCCTGGAACTCGTGACGGCCGCGCTCAAGGTCGGCGGCATCGCCGTGTTCGCCATCGCCGGACTGTGGCTGTCCGGATTCTCCGTCGAGAGCGTCGCGATCGAACGCGACGCGACCCCCGGCGGCTTTCTTGCCGCCGTCGCGCTCGGCATTCTCGCCTACAAGGGCTTTACCACCATCACCAACAGCGGCTCGGAGATCGTCGACCCGCACCGGAACCTGAGCCGCGCCATCGTGATCTCCATAGGGATCTGCGTGGTGCTGTACGCCCTGGTCGCACTTGCCGTGGCGGGCAATCTGAGCCTCGGCGAGATCATCGCCGCCCGCGACTTCGCCCTCGCCGAAGCAGCTCGGCCGGCGCTGGGTCAATGGGGGCTGTGGTTCACCGTGGTCCTGGCGATCGTCGCAACCGTGTCCGGCGTCATCGCCAGCACCTTCGCCGTGTCCCGCATGCTGGCCATGCTGACGGACATGAAGCTGGTGCCCCACAGCCACTTCGGCATGGCGGGCCCCATCCAGCGCCATACGCTCATCTACACCATCGTGCTGGCGATGCTGCTGACCGTGTTCTTCGATCTCAGCCGCATCGCCTCGCTGGGCGCCATCTTCTACATCGTCATGGATATCGCCGTGCAGTGGGGCGTGCTGCGGCATCTGCGTCAGCAGGTCGGCGCCAGCGCCGTCGTATTGATTGCGGCCATCGCCCTCGACGCTCTGGTGCTCGGCGCCTTTCTGGCCATCAAATGGGACAGCGACCCACTGGTGGTGGTCGTGTCCGCCGCGGGAATCGGCGCGATCGCGATCTTCGAGCGCCTGTTCCTGCGGATGCGCCCTCCGGCAGCATCATCGGAACACGATGCCCATTGACCTGTATCCGACACACACCTGTAGACTCGCCCACTGA
>PABG01000114.1 GCA_002699185.1 Gammaproteobacteria bacterium
AAGTCGTCCATGGCCAGTGATACACCTTTTCCGCTCAATGTCGTCAGGGCTTCGTCGATGTAGGACAGTCCGGTCATGAGTACGCCTTCGGTGATTTCGATTTCGATGTTGTGCCATTCCACGCCGGTCTGTTCGATGGAACGGGTGAAGAAATCCACCAGACCGGGGTCACGGAACTGTCTGGGTGACAGATTGATGGCGATGGAGAAATCCGGGTCGATGCGGTCGCGACAACGGGCGGCGGTTTTCAATGCCTCGGCCAGGACGAATTCGCCAATGGGGACGATCATTCCGGTCTGTTCCGCGATGGGAATGAACTCTGTCGGTGAGATGCTGCCGAGTTCGGGGTTGTTCCAGCGCAGCAGGGCTTCGGCGCCTATGGCGCGCCCGGTAACAAGGTCTATTTTAGGTTGGTAGTGAAGGTGGAATTCGCCGCGCTCCAGCGCGCCGTTCATTTTGTCCTCGAGGCTGACCCGGCGTGACAGACTCTGATTCATGGCCTCGGTGAAGAAGGCATAGGTATTGCGGCCGTGGGCCTTTGAGTGATACATGGCCGAGTCGGCATTCTGCAGCAGCTTGAGCGCGCTGTCGGCATCATCGGGGTACAGCGAGATGCCGATGCTGGCAGTGAGCATCAGGTCCCGGCCGTCCAGTCTGAAGGGTTTGCGGAAACCTTCCAGGATCTGGTCGGCGACCTGGATGACATCATCGCCGTCGTGCAGGTTGCCGGCGAGTACGATGAATTCGTCGCCTCCCAGGCGGCCGATGGTGTCGACGCCGCGGATCGCGCTGCGCAGACGCTTCGCCGCATCGACCAGGATGCGATCGCCGGTATCATGGCCCAGGGTGTCGTTGATCTTCTTGAAGTCGTCCAGGTCGATGAACAGGACACCGACCTTCTCATCCCGACGGCCGGCATCCAGCAGCAGCTGGGACAGCCGATCCAGGGTGAGAAAGCGGTTGGGCAGCCCGGTCAGCGCATCGAAATGGGCCTGGCGGAGAATGGTTTCCTCGGCCTGCTTGCGCTGGGTGATGTCCAGCAGTGTTCCGCTCATGCGCACGGGGTTGCCCCGGTCGTCCCATTCAACCACCTTGCCGCGGGCGTTGAGCCAGACCCAGTGACCATTCCGGTGTCGCTGACGGAACTCGACATCGACGTAGCGGTTTCTGCCATTGAAGTGATCGTCGAGCGCGGATTGTATTTCCTCCCTGTCTCCCTCGTGCACATTCTCGAGCCAGGTGTCGATAGTCACGGGTTCGAGGTCCTCGGGCTGGTAACCGGTCATTTCGGCCCAGCGCTCATTGATCATGAATCGGCCTGTCGTGAGGGTCCAGTCCCAGGTGCCGGCATTGGTGCCTTCAAGGATGTGATTCTTTGCGTCCAGAAGATTGCGGATCTGGGCTTCGTTTTCCTGCAGCCTGGCGGTGCGTGCCTTGACCTGACGATCCAGTATCCGGTTCCAATAGAAACTGGCCGACAGCACCAGTGTGGCCGCAATCGCCAGCCACCATAACAGACGGTAGTCCGGCGTGTGCTCGAAGCGGATGGACATCCAGCGGTTGTAGATGGCCCTGTGTTCCTCGGCCGGAATCGTGTCGAGCGCCTTCTGCAGGATTGCGGCGAGGATCGGCCAGTCGTCGCGCACGGCCATGGCCTGGGAGTTGGCGTAGGGGGTGTCACCCGCCAGCTGCACATTGTCGATTTTCAGCTTGCCGATATAGTAGGTCGCCGTGACCACGTTGCCGATGAAGGCGTCGATCTCGCCACGGGATACCTGCTGCAGCCCCTCGGCCGGTGTGGGTACGGTTACCAGATTCAGGTGCGGATAATCGTTGCTCAGCCAGTCCTGTATCGCGTAACCCGCCACCACGGCGATACGCCTGTCCGAGATGTTGTTGAGGTCGCCGATGTAGGATGTATCGTCCCTGGCGAATATGCGGATGGGCATTTCCAGGTAGGGGCGGGTGAAGCGCAGGTATTCCTCACGCTGCGGCGTTTTCGCGACCGAGGCGAACATGTCGGCCTGATGTGATTTGAGTGCATCCACGCCTTCCTGCCAGGTGAGCCCATCCATGATCACGAAGTCTATGCCCAGGCGCTGCTCGAGGCGGGTCAGGTAATCCAGCGATATTCCGTCATAGGCGCCGGCTTCGCCGCGATATTCCACCGGCGCCCAGTCGGGGTCGAGTGCGACCCGGATCTCGGGGTGCGCGGCAAGCCAGCTGCGCTCCTCGCTGCTGAGTGAGAGCTCCCCGGCCGGTCCGTTCCTGTACAGCCATCGGTCCTTGAGATGCTGCAGTTCCTTGTTCTCCAGCATGTGCCCGAGGGTTTTCTGGATGGCGGAATGCAGCAGGGGATGATTCTCGGATACCGCAAAATGAAGCCTGAGCCTGCCGATCTCCGATGCCGGGATTTCGCCGGCAATCTTCAGATCGGTGATCATATGGTGACGCAGGTAGTAGCCGGCATGGGTGGCGTTGTCGATGTAGTAATCGGCATCATCGGCCCGCAACGCCCGGTAGGCCTGATCGATCCTGTCGACCACCAGTGCATCCAGCCCGGGATAATGCTCCTGAATGGCGCGGGTCTGCTGGAAGTCCGAGACCAGCACCAGCCGTGCCTGGCGCAGATCCTCCATGCTGCGCACGGTTTCGGCGCCGACGCGGCCGACGGCGACGAAGGGAGAGGTCAGGACCGGTATGGTCTCGAGCAGATATCCCAAGCGGTCGTCGGAACTGGAATAGTCATTGAGCAGGTCCGCCCTGTTGTTGCGCAGCGCCTGGATCGATTCGGCGTAGCTGGCATCCTGGCGCTGAATCTCCAGCCCAAGCTTGTCGGCGATGACGTCCAGCAGTTCGTTCAGATAGCCGCGAGCGGCGCCGTCCTCGACGAAGCTGAGCGGCGGCTGGTCGTGGATGAGGGGGACGCGCACTCCCCCGAGTTGTTCCAGGTAGCGCACCTCATCCGGACTGAGGTCGAGCGAACTCTGCGTGGATCTGTCCGCCTGCTGGGCTCTGATCTGATGGGCGTGCGCCTCCGGGCAGACAAGGAGCCAGAACAGCGGCACCAGCATGGCCGGGGATGCCAGACGGCGGAGCTGCCTGCCGGCGAATCGACGGGACAGACAGCCGTGTAATGTCGCCAGCAATGCCATGATGCGGGCGTTCATGGGGTGCCGGCGGGCAGGGCTGCGCTGGATCGTGTCTGATTCCATCGGGTAGGTGCGGTTACTGCGGGTCGGGGCCGTTGCCGTCTTCCTGGTGCAGGGATTGCAGCTTCTGGATAACCCGGTCGGCGCGCTCGATCAGGGCGCCGGCCTGGGGATCGTCGGGGTCGAGTTTCAATACTTCCTCCCAGGCGGACCTGGCCTCCTGGTAGCGCTGCAGGCGGTAATGTTCGTTGGCCAGCTTGTGCAGACTGTCGATCTGGACCTGGATGGCGGTGTCCAGCGAGCGCTGCAGGTCACGCAGCTGCACGGTCTGGCCCTTGAGTTCGATCAGTTCGTGAGTGATGGTGCGGGCGTGGGTGAGGTCGCCCGCGTTCATCGCCTGTGTCAGGCTGGCGCGCAACTCGGCTTCCTTTGCCTTGCGATTGTTGCTCCTGGCCGGGGGCATGGGCCTGGAGTCGGACTCGGCCACCGTGGTTGACTGCTCCGGTGGGGTCAGGCGGGCCTGCAGGGCCTGGCGGGTGTCCTGTACAAAGGCTTCGCCGCGGATGCGCTCGGCCAGTACCAGGCAGCGTTCGGCCAGTGCCAGGGCATCGCGTTCCAGGTTGCGCCGGGCGCAGTTGCGCAGCGGGTCGGCCAGCGCCTCGAGCCGGCTGGCGTTGCGGCTAACGCGCCAGTCGTGCAGGTAATCCTGCTCCTGCAGCCGCGTCTGTTCCTGCAGGGTGGAGCGCCGGGCCAGCCGATACTCGGCTTCGGCGGCCAGGGCCTGGTCCCGGACCTGTTGCAGCTGGGCCTGGCGGGCCAGGTTGGTCTGCTCCAGCGCCTGCTCGAGCCGGGCATGGCCGGGCAGGGTGGCCAGGGCATGGTGCAGGGTGCGCTCGGCGGCATACCACTCGCCCTCCTGGCGCCGGTGCTGGGCCAGGGTCAGGGCCAACTCGACCAGCCGCTCGCGGTAGAGCTCGACGATGGCCGGGTCATCGGCATATCGCTCGCGTGCCTGCTCGTATTCGTCGGCCGCGCGGGTCACCGGGGCCAGAATGCCGGTCTGCCGCGGCGGGGTCAGGCTGCAGCCTGCCAGCAGCAGGAGCAGTACCAGTAGGGACAACGTTTGCTTCATGCGCTCTGCAGCCGCCCCTGATGCCAGAGCAACTCGACCTGGCGCTCGAAGCCTTCACGGTATTCCGGCTTCAGGCCGGTAATCCTGTAGGTCATCACGGGCCGCGAGATGCCGCGCAGCTTGACTGCCTCGTGCGGCTCGGCGGTCACGCGATTCTTCACCTCGTCGCGTGCATAGACCGATTCCGAGACCAGCACCTGGCCGGCTTCGGCGCAGGTCGACAGGCGCGAGGCCAGATTGACATTGTCGCCGACCACGGTGTATTCCATGCGTTCGTCCGCGCCCATGTTGCCGGCCAGCATCTCGCCGCTGTTCAGGCCCAGTCGGAAGCGCACCGGCGGTTGGCTGCGGCGCGCGCGCGCCTGGTTCTCCAGTTCGACCAGGCGCTGGATCATCAGGGCGCAGGCCACGGCGTTGAAGGCATGATCGGGGTCTGACTGGGGCACGCCGAACACCAGCATGGCGCAATCGCCGATGTACTTGTCGATCATGCCGTGGTTGGCGTCGGTGGCGCGGAAGATATGCGCGAAGTACTGGTTGAGCAGTTGGGCGACGGCCTCGGGCGCCATGCGCTCGGACATCTCGGTGAAACCGACGATGTCGGCGAACAGCACGGTGGCATCGACGCGCTGGCCGCCCAGGCGGGTGCCGCGTGCCAGGATCTCCTGCGCCACACGCGGCGAGAGGTAACGCGACAGGGTGCGCTCGACCTGGTTCTTCTGGTGCAGGCCCTCGGCCAGGCGGTTGAAGGAGGACATCAGGTTGCCCAGTTCGTCCTTGCGCCGCTCCGGAAAGCGCAGGTGATACAGCCCCTCGTCCAGGGCCTGGCTGGCGTGGATCAGGTCATAGATGGGTTGGGACAGCCGCCGACTCAATGCGACCGTGAGTACCGAGCCGATCAGCACCACGATCAGGCTGGCCAGGATGATGTGCTGGTTGGCCGTGAACAGGGACTGTTCCCAGGGTGTGCGGTTGAGTGTGATGACCACATGCCCGGCGACCACGTCCTGCACCTGCACCGCGCTGGTGAAGGCGACCAGATCGTAGGGATGGGGCTGGCCGGCATCCCGGCTCTGCCACTCATAGCCGCGCAGCCGGTTGGGGTCCGGAGCCGCCTGGTCCTCCGGACGGTCGAAGGGGGTGATGCCGGCCTGGGTCAGGATCTCGCCCTTGGAACTGAGGATGGCAGTGCCCAGTACATTGTCGTCCTGGATCAGGTTGGTGGTCAGCACATCCAGTGCCAGGGTGTCGTCGGCCAGCAGCGGCTCGGCGGCGGAGCGCGCGAACTGGTGGGCCAGGGTCCGGCCCAGTTCGTCGACCTGCTGGCGCAGGATCTGGTTCTGGTGCTGGACCACGAGACTGGCCAGCAGACCGATGCAGGTCACCATCAGGATGGAGATCACGAACGAGAGCTTGTAGGCGATCGGGATGTGGCTGGGCAGGGCGCGCCGCAGCCGGCGCCAGCCGCGGGCGACGGCTCCCTGACGTCCGGGGCGCTGAGGGGGCTGTTTCTCTGTAGGGGTCCTGGACATGAACGACTGGCGCAATCCCGTGTCTGACTTGAAAATATCGGCTGGCGCCCCGATTGAAAAGACGCCATCGCGGTATGCATCGATGCAATTATAACGCCATTATACTTGGGATTTTTGTGCAGGCTTGTTTTTGTTGCCGGTCACCGGCCGAGGAAACCCACAGATGAAACGTGTCTTTCTGTTTCTTGCCACCAACCTGGCGATCATCGTCGTTCTGAGCATTACCCTGCGTCTGCTGGGCGTGGAGCGCATCCTGGATGAGCAGGGCGTGGGGCTGGACCTGAATGCCCTGCTGATCTTCTCCGCCGTGATCGGGTTCGGCGGGTCCCTGATTTCACTGATGATTTCCAAATGGACGGCGCGCCACATGACCGGTGCGCAGGTCATCGAACGGCCCCGGGACGCCACCGAGCAGTGGCTGCTGGAGACCGTCCAGCGCCAGGCCCGCCAGGCCGGTATTCCGATGCCGGAGGTGGCCATCTATGACTCGCCGGATATCAACGCCTTCGCCACCGGTCCCAGCAAACGCAGTTCGCTGGTGGCGGTCAGCACCGGGCTGCTGCGCGGCATGCGCCGGGAGGAGGCGGAAGCGGTGCTGGCCCACGAGGTCAGCCATGTGGCCAACGGCGACATGGTCACCCTGGCCCTGATCCAGGGCGTGGTCAACACTTTCGTGATTTTCCTGTCCCGGGTGATCGGCCATCTGGTCGACCGGGTGGTGTTCAAGGTCGAGCGCGGCCATGGACCGGCCTTCTGGATCACCGCCATCATTGCCGAGATCGTGCTCGGGATACTCGCCAGCGCCATCGTGATGTGGTTCTCGCGCCGGCGCGAGTTCCGCGCCGATGCCGGCGGTGCCAGCCTGGCCGGCCGCAGCGCCATGATCGCCGCCCTGGAGCGGCTGCGCCAATCGGTGGACCGGCCGCACCTGCCGGATCAGATGGCCGCCTTCGGCATCTCCGGGCAGATCGGCCGGGGGCTCAAGCGCCTGTTCATGTCGCATCCGCCGCTGGAGGAGCGCATCGCCGCGCTCAAGGCTGCGCAGGATTAAGGAGCCTGTGATTGGTTCTTTTTTCGTCATCCCGGCGAAGGCCGGGATCCAGTGAAATCAGATATGATGGATGCCGGTCTTCGCCGGCATGACGGATTGCTGAGATTTTCCGGGGTTATGGGACATGCCTGAAACTCCCGGCCCGATCCAGTACAATACGCGGCTTCCACGAGCAAGCATAAGGAAGCCGTAATGAGTCTGATCCGAGCCTTTGCCGGCCTGCGCCCCGTCGATGGCCGCGCCGGCGATGTCTGCGCCCCGCCCTATGACGTCCTCAACAGCGCCGAGGCGCGCAGCCGTGCCGAAGGCCGGCCCTACAGCTTTCTGCACATCTCCAAGCCCGAGATCGACCTGCCCGAGGACACCAATCCCTACGCCCCCGAGGTCTATGCCAAGGCCGCGGAGAACTTTCAGCGCATGCGCGAGGAGGGTGTGCTGGTGCAGGACGAGCAGCCCTGCTACTACATCTATCGCCTGCACATGGGCGATCACACCCAGACCGGCCTGGTCGCCGTGGCTTCGGTCGAGGACTACGACAGCAACCGCATCCGCAAGCACGAGTTCACCCGTCCCGACAAGGAGGATGACCGGGTGCGCCAGATCGATGCCCTGGACGCGCAGACCGGCCCGGTGCTGCTGGCCTACCGTTCCGACCCCGAGGTGGACGCCCTGCTGGAAGCCGGCGCCAGCGGCGCGCCGGACGTCGACATCGTTGCCGACGACGGCATCGGTCACAAGCTGTGGGTGGTGCGGGATCAGAAACTCATCGAC
Source organism: Gammaproteobacteria bacterium (assembly GCA_002699185.1). Classification (GTDB taxonomy): domain Bacteria; phylum Pseudomonadota; class Gammaproteobacteria; order Thiohalobacterales; family Thiohalobacteraceae; genus Thiohalobacter. Next base: position 7,639 of record PABG01000114.1, read on the forward strand.
GACATCACCGCCCGCTTCGACGCCATGCCCAACCTCTACATCGCCGACGGCCACCACCGCTCGGCCTCGGCCTCGCGCGTGGCCGCCGCGCGCCGGGAGGCCAACCCGAACCACACCGGCGAGGAGCCCTACAACTATTTCCTGTCGGTGATCTTCCCGCACGAGCAGATGGCCATCTTCGACTACAACCGGGTGGTGAGGGATCTCAACGGCAAGTCGCCCGAGGAGTTCATGGACGCGGTGGGCAAGGCATTCGAGGTCACGCCCAGCGAGGCGCCGGTCAAGCCATCGGGCCCGGGCGAGTTCGGCATGTACCTGGGCGGCAAATGGTACCGGTTGAACATCCGCGAGGACCTGATCCCGAAGGACGATCCGGTGAAACGCCTGGACGTCAGCCTGCTGGCCGACAACCTGCTCGACCCCGTGCTCGGCATTACCGATCCGCGCCGCGATTCGCGCATCGACTTCGTCGGCGGCATCCGCGGCCTGGACGGGCTGCAGAAGCGGGTCGACAGCGGCGAGATGGTGGTGGCCTTTTCCATGTATCCCACCCCCATGTCCGAACTGATGGCGGTGGCCGACGCCGGTGAGGTGATGCCGCCCAAGTCCACCTGGTTCGAGCCCAAGCTGGCCGACGGCCTGGTGTCGCATCTGCTGGAGAGCCGCTAGTCACGCAGGCGGGATCAACGCAGAGGACGCAGAGACGCAGCGAGTAGGATGGGTGAAGGCGCGTAGCGCCGTAACCCATCACCCGCCGCCACAGCGATGGGTTACGCTGCGCTTCACCCATCCTGCGCACTCTGCGTTAGCTTCACCCGGCTTGAGGAGGACCTAGATGGACTCCTCGGTGAAGTCGTAGTCCATCCCCGGGTGCGGTTCCTGCAGGAAGTAGCCCTGGATGAAAGGGATGCCGAGCTGGAACAGCACGGTCAGGCTGCTGGCGTCCTCGACGAACTCGGCGATGCATTCCTTCTGCATGGAGGCGGCCATGTCCAGGATGGAACGGACCATGGCCTGGTTGTTCTCGTCCGAGGCCAGGTTGTGGATATAGGCGCCGTCGATCTTGAGGAAGTTCACCGACAGGTGCTTGAGCAGCTGGAAGGAGTTGGGGCCGCCCCCGAAATGCTCCAGCGAGGTCTTGCAATGGATGCTTTCCATTGACCTGGTGAAGGCCTTGGTATGCTTGAGATGGTCGGCGGCCTCCTTCTCGGCGATCTCGAATACCATGGCCGAGCCCGGCAGGTGGGCGTTCTTGAGTTGTTCGTTGATCCACAGCGGCAGTTCGGGATCGTCCAGCGTCGGTCCCGACAGCTTGACGAAGAAGATGGTATCGTGGCCCTCGCGCCGCCGCTCGGCCAGCCGCGCCACCGCTTCCCCGATGACCCAACGGTCGATATCCACGATCTGGCCGGTCTGCCGGGCTACCGGCAGGAACTGCCCCGGCGGGACCTCTTCGCCGTCGCCGTCGCGCATGCGCAGCAGGATCTCGTAGCGTTCGGCGGGATCGCCCTGCAGGCTGACGATGGGCTGATACATCAGGCTGAAACGGTTCTGTTCCAGCGCGTCATTGATGGCCTGTTTCCACTGCTGTTCGCGTTCCCGCCCGAGCTGCTCGTCAGTGACCGGATTGTGCAGGTGCACCCGGTTGCCACCGGCCGAGCGGGCCACCTCGCAGGCCAGATCGGCGCGCGAGATCGCCTCGTGGGCATCGGGGACATTTTCCGTGATCGGACTGATGCCGATGCTCGAGGTGATGGTCAGGGTGCGCCCATCGATATCGAAGATATGCTCCTCGATGGCGTGACGCAGGGCCTCGGCCAGCGCCTGGGCGGCGTTGAGATCGCCCTGGCGCAGCAGCAGGGTAAAGGAGTTGTCGCCGAAGCGTGCGGCCAGGCCCTGTTCGCCCAGCTTGTCCCGGATCAGATCGGCGATGTCCTTGATCACCAGGTCGCTGCCGACCAGGCCGACCGTGTCCTTCACGCCCTTGAAATTATCCAGCAGGACATACAGCAGGTAGGACTCCGCGCTGCCGGCCTGGGCGTCGGAGACGGCCAGTTCGACTTCCTCGAGAAAATACTGGCGGTTGTACAGGCCGGTGAGGATGTCCTGCTTGCTGAGAAACTGCAGTTTCTGCGCCAGCTCCGGATCGCCGCTGGCCTGGTCGCGGATCACGATCTGGGTGCAGACCTCGCCCTCGATGGAGGCCTGGCAGAATTCCATGACTGCCTTGAAATTGCCGCGCGGGACGCTGATGCACTGCACTTCCAGGTTATCGACCTTCTGTTCCTGCTTGTTGTAGTTGCGCAGAAATTCCTTGAAGCGGGCGGTGTCGTCGGGGGCGACCATGTCCATGATGGGATGGCCCTCGATCTCCTCGAGATTATCGAACCCGAACATCTCCAGGTAGGACTGATTGGCGTAGATGTGCATGCCGTCATGCACATAGGCGATGGCGTCGCGGGAGCTGTCGAGCAGTGACCGGCAGCGCTTCTCGCTTTCCTCGTGGCAGATGCGAAAGTGCTGCAGTTCGCGTCGCATCAGCAGGTTGGCCTGCTCGCGCGCCACCACCAGGCGCAGATGATCCGGCTGGTCATAGCTGACCAGGTCGGCCGCGCCGGCCTCCAGCGCGGCAATGATCTGGACCTCCTCGGCGGTGTCGCCGATGAAGATGACCGGGGTCTCCGGGCAGTGCCGGTCCAGCAGTTCCCGCAGGCCGCTCATCGGGACCGCCTCCTGGGCCTGGGCCAGGATGATCAGGTCCGGCAGCTGCTGCTCCAGTCCCTCGGCTGTGGCCTCGAGGCTGTCCGCATAGTGGTAGCGCACAACGTGGCCGGCATTGCGCAGGATATTGGCAATGGCCTCGGCGTCGTTCTGGGATTCCTCGATAATGATCAGGCGCAGTACATCTTCGTTGCCAGTCACGCTCCCTCCGGCAGGTCAGTCCGTTGTCAATATGGCCCGGGCGGCCACCTACTAAGCTACCCCTTATCGGCAGGAATGTGAATTCTCTTGACCGCCGCCGGCGCGGCATCGGGGCTGTATTTCTGCCGCCAATGGATGCCCCTGCCGGCGACGGCGTGCTAAGGTAGGAGGCAGGACAAAACAAGGGGAGTGATTCGGATGGAAGAAGTCATCGTCCGCGCGGAAAGCCCTGAAGACGTCAAGGCCATCGATGTCGTCAACCTCAGCGCCTTCGAGGGTGATGCCGAGGCACAGCTGGTCGACGCGGTGCGCAGGTCACCGGATTTCATCCGCGATCTGTCGCTGGTGGCCGAGATCAACGGCCGCATTGTCGGCCACCTGCTGCTGTCCAAGGCCGCGCTGGAAGGCGAGGGTGGGCGCAAGTCGGTGCTGGTGCTGGGCCCGATGTCGGTGGTTCCGTCGCAGTCTCATCGCGGCATCGGCGTGGCCCTGATGCAGGCCGCCGTCAACCGCGCCCGCGACATGCGCTATACCGCCATCGTCATCGCCGGCCGGCCCGACTATTACGAACGTTTCGGGTTCAAGCCCGGCAGCGAGTTCGGCATCAGCACCAACCTGCCTGTCCCCGAGGATGCCGTTACCGCCATCGAACTGGTGCCGGGTGCGCTCGCCGGCGGCGGCCGGGTGGTCTATCCCGCGGTGTTCGAAGCGATTTATTAATTCAGGAATGAATGGCATTTAGTTAAGCCAGGTAACGCTCGTCATTGCGAGGAACGAAGTGACGTAGCAATCTCCAACCGATTGATTCTGAAGTACGAGACTGCCACGCTTCGTCTATGCCCTTCGGGTGCTCGCAATGACGAATAAATCAGAGGCCCTTAGATTTCCTTCCACAATGACTCGAAATCGGCCGGCGACATGGTCGGATGCTCCGGGTCGGGTTCGGTTGCGCGGTCAATCTCTTCCAGGGCGGTGAACTGGAACTGGCAGAAGGAGCCGGTGTTCTCCAGCAGCTTGTTCAGCCTCACCCGCACCAGTTTGCCGTGGGAATTGAGCTCGACCTGGTCGCCGGCCTGGTAGGGCAGGGTGGGCGTGATCAGGCTGGCGGGCTGGTTGATCTGCCGGATCTCGGGCAGCAGCAGGCTGCGCATGAAGTGCATCTCCCGGCCCGCGCGGATGACCCGGGTGGCGACGCTCACGGCCCCGGGGGAGAGCATCTGCACGCCCAGTTCGGCGCCCTTGCCCGGAGGGCATTTCATCCAGCGGATGATGCCCAGGGCCAGCTGAGCGGGATCGGTGTCATCATCAACGGTCTCGTGGATACCGATCAACTCGCCGACCTGGGCATCGGTACTGTCGCGGCTGTCCCACAGCAGGCAATAGCCGCCGGCGCTGGCATTGACCAGACGCCAGACATGGGTGCTGTATGCGGCTTCGGTGCCGGCCGCAGTGGGTTCGGGTGCGTCTGCCGCCGCCTCGTCTGTATCCTCGGCCAGTTCGAACATCCGGACCGTGAATTCATCGGTCTGCCAGCGCTGGGTGGCGCGCAGATCCCACACGTCGGGCGCTTCTTCGCGCGGCTCGCCGGGCTCGGCGGCGGTAAACCGGGCCCGTTCCTCCAGCCCGCCGCTGCCGGCATCGAAAGTCTCGCCGCCGCTGATGAAATGGTGTACCGCGCTGAGCCCGATGGCGACCCTGGCCTTCGACCCCTGCTCGCTGCGACTGAAACGCCGCTTGGGCATCACGCCCCAGGCGAGCATCAGCCGGCGGAGCGTCCCCGCCTGCAGGCTGGTGTTGCGGGCGCCGTTGTGCTGCAGCGCGTCCAGTTCCGACTGGGTGACCTCGGCCAGTTCCGCGGTATCCAGCAGCCGGCAGTTGCGGCGATGGTAGTTCTGGTGCCGGAGTACCAGATAGGTGGGCGGGTCGTCGCTGTCCAGGCTGGTGATGAAAATCTGGTCCGGGCTCCTGGGCTGGACGTAGTCCTCCAGGCTGACATGCTCGGCCCACTGACGCAGGACGGCGTAGATGGCGCCGACCTCGCCCTGGCGCAGCCGGTAGGGCGAGGTGAGGGCGAGCAGCAGCAGCTGCTTGTAAGCACCGCTGATGGTGTCGGCGACCGCCTCGTCGTCATCCAGCCGCACCGGGGCGTGCACCAGCGAGCGTTCCTCGGCCTGGCTGTACAGCTGATGGACGGTGCGCCAGAGACCGGACGGGCAGGGGGCATAGACCAGGTAGGCTCGCAGCAGGCACTCGCTCAACGCGCTCAGGGCCCGGTGGATGGCGGTGGTGAGCAGCTTCTTGTCCTTGCGCAGGACGCTTCTGGCATCCTCGTCGGCGACGCAGATGCGGTAGCCGGTGGCAAGCTGGTTGAGCAGGGCCTCGCTCAGTTCGAGGACCTTGCGCCCCTTGTCCGCCAGCGGCAGCGGCTGTCCCACATAGTGTTTCTGCATGGCCAGCAGCACGTTGATGATGCTCGGACGCAGCAACTCCAGTGCCCGGAACCGCTGTTGGGCGCCGATGTCGAGCTGGTTCATTTCGATCAGCGCTGAGAACAGCTGGCGGGTCGTCTCCCCGGTATTGAGGATCGGCAGCTGGTTGATCCATTGCTCGAGCTGGGCAGGGCGGGTATCGAAACTGGTGGCTCCCGGCGGCGTACGCGTGGGCAGGTGCGGTTGCATGGCTCCCTTCTCTTCTCGGCTGGCCTGGTTATTGTTGTCGGCGGCACACCCCGGTTCCTGAAGCGGCGCGCCTATGCCAAGCATCTGTTTAGAAAAATAATATGTCATTTCCCAACGAAGGGGAAATGGCCGTCTGCGCCGGCGGCCGGCGCAGCCGTCACAGCGGGGTCTTGCCGGGCGCCCCGGGGATTTCCCGCACCAGTCGCGGCACCAGGTAGCCGGAGGTCCGCGTCTGCAGCGCGGCGAGCAGTTCACGCGCCCGGGCATCGCTGACGGCGAAGTGCGCCGCGCCCTGGACCGGGTCGAGCTGGTGCAGATAGTAGGGCAGCACCCCGGCGGCCAGCAGGGCCTTCCCGAGCTGTTCCAGCGCCTGCACCGAATCGTTCACCCCGGCCAGCAGTACCGCCTGGTTGAGCAGCTGCGCGCCGGTCCCGCGCAGCGCCGCCAGTGCGGCGCGGGCGGCGGCGTCCAGTTCGTTGGCATGGTTGACGTGCACCACCACCAGGGTCTGCAGGCGGGTGCCGCTGAGCCAGTCCAGCAATGCCGGCGTCACCCGTTCGGGCAGCACCACCGGGGTGCGGGTATGCAGGCGCAGGCGCTGCAGTTGTGGTACGCCTTCCAGGTCGGCGACGCAGGCGGCCAGCCGCGCGTCGCTGAGAGTGAGCGGGTCGCCGCCGCTGAGGATGATTTCCTCGATGTCGGGCTGGGCGTGCAGAAACTCCAGTACCGCCTGCCAGTGCGCGCCGCGCGGGCTGGCCTCGGCGTAGGGGAAATGGCGGCGGAAGCAGTAGCGGCAGTGGATGGCGCAGGCGCCGGTCAGGGTGAGCAGCGCCCGGCCCGGGTATTTCTGCAGCAGTCCCGGGACGGCCATGGCCTGCTGTTCGGCCAGCGGGTCGGTGGAATAGCCGGGCCGGGGCTCATCCTCGCGTGGATCGGGGAAGACCTGGCGCAGCAGCGGGTCGTCCGGATCGCCGGGACGGATGCGGGCCAGGAAGGCCTCGGGCACCCGCAGCCGGAAGTCCCGGGCGGCCCCGGCGGCGGGGCGCGGCGCGAGGCCGAGCCGCCGGTCGAGTTCGGCGGGGGTGTCCAGCGCCGCCGCCAGCGCCTGCTGCCAGTCGCGGGCGTGCTTTGGCTGGGGGGTTCGCGGTATGATACGCGCCGGTTTAGTCACATGGTTCCCCGGTTCGGGTTGTGGAAGGTTTCTATATATGGCGACTTACAGCACCAACGAATTCAAGCGCGGCCTGAAGGTCATGCTGGACGGTGATCCCTGCACCATCATTGAAAACGAGTTCGTCAAGCCCGGCAAGGGCCAGGCGTTCAATCGTACCAGACTGCGCAACCTCAAGACCGGCCGGGTGTGGGAGAAGACCTTCAAGTCCGGCGAGAGCCTGGAGGCGGCGGACGTGCTGGACGTGGACATGCAGTACCTCTACAGCGACGGCGAGTTCTGGTACTTCATGGACCCCAACACCTTCGAGCAGGTCGGTGCCTCCGAATCCGCCGTCAGCGATGCGAAGAACTGGCTCAAGGAACAGGACGTGTGCGTGGTCACCCTGTGGAACGGCGAGCCGATCTCGGTCACCCCGCCCAATCACGTCGTCCTGCAGGTCACCGAGACCGACCCGGGCGTGCGCGGCGACACCGCCACCGGCGCGACCAAGCCGGCCACCCTGGAGACCGGCGCGGTGGTGCAGGTGCCGCTGTTCGTCGACGTGGGCGACCTGCTCAAGGTCGATACCCGCAGCGGCGAGTACATCTCCCGCGCCAAGGAATAGAGAAATTCTGGTGAGATCCTGTCATTGCGAGCGCAGCGCGGCAATCTCGTGATTTGGCATCAGCCGGTTGGGGATTATTCGCTACGCTCACCCCTTCGGGGCCGCCCTGCGGGCGTTCTGCGCTCGCAGGCTCGCTTGTGCCGCGGCGCTGCGCGCCTCGCAATGACAGGTAGCTTTGCGCTGACAGGGTTTTCCGGGGTTTGACCCGGCAGCATCAATGAACGAGATCCCCTGGCAGCCCGCCGCCGGCCTGGACATGCTGCGCCTGCGGGCGCGGCTGCTGGCGCGCATCCGCGACTTCTTCGCCGAGCGCGACGTGCTGGAGGTCGAGACGCCGCTGCTATCGCATTCCGGATTGCCCACTCCCCAGTTAGAGAGCTTTGCCGTGTATCCGGCCTCGCGGCCGGAGGCGCTGGCCGGTTATCTGCATACCTCGCCCGAATTCCCCATGAAGCGGCTGCTGGCCGCGGGCTCGGGTTCGATCTACCAGATCTGCAGGGTGTTCCGGGCCGACGAACGCGGCCGGCGCCACAATCCCGAGTTCACCCTGCTGGAATGGTACCGGGTGGGCTTCGATGCCCCGGCGCTGATGGACGAGCTCGAGCTGCTGCTGCAGCGGCTGTTCGGATCGCTGCCGCCGGTGCAGCGGCTGAGCTATCGCGAGGCCTTTCTGCAGTATGCCGGCATCGACGGACTCGATGCTGCCATCGCGCCGCTGCAGCGGGTGCTCGACGAGCACGCCGTGCCGGTACCCGAGGCCATGCCGGCCAACGATCCCGACCCCTGGCGCGATCTCGTCCTGACCCAGGTGATCGAGCCGCGCCTGCCGCCGGCGGTGTTCCTGTACGACTATCCGGCCAGCCAGGCCGCGCTGGCGCGGGTCCGGCCCGGCCCGCCGCCGGTGGCGGAGCGTTTCGAGTTGTATCTGGACGGCGTGGAGATCGCCAACGGCTTCCATGAACTGAGCGATGCCGTTGAGCAACGCCGCCGTTTCGAGGCCGGCAACGCCGCGCGTGTCGGCCAGGGTCTGGCGCCGGTGCCGCTGGATGAGCACCTGCTGGCAGCGCTGGATCAGGGCCTGCCCGACTGCGCCGGCGTGGCGGTCGGACTGGACCGGCTGCTGATGCGGGCCGCGGGTGTGAATGACATCGACGCTGTGCTGGCATTTCCGTGGGAGCGGGCGTGAGGAGTGAGGAGTGAGGAGTGAGGAGTGAGGAGTGAGGAGTAACGTAGGTCGGGTTAGCGTAGCGTAACCCGACAGCCCGCGGCATGTTGGGTTACGGTGCTACGCACCTAACCCAACCTACATCCACTCACTCCTCACCAGGAAATTGAGTAGACTGGACCACATGGACTCCGCCCCCGACTCCGACGCCGCCGGCCTGGAACAGGTCGATGCCGGGACCTGGCGCTGTCACGGCCGCTGGACCGTGGACGGGCTCGGCCGCCTGCTGCGGGAGTTGGGGCAGCAGTCCTTTCCCGGAACGGGGAAACTGATCCTGCAGGGTGGGGATATGCAGGCCATGGATACGGCCGGGGCCTGGTTGCTGCGCTCGCTGCTGGAGCGTCTCCAGGCGCAGGGCCGCCAGGTCGAGACCGAGGGGTTTCCCGAACACCATCTGGATCTGCTGACGCGCCTGGATGAACTGGCCGAGCCGCCGGTGCCCGCCCCGCCGAAACCGCTGCGGGGCGTGCACCGCATCGGCAAATCCAGTCTCGATGCCCTGCAGGAACTGTTCGAGCTGCTGTCCTTTGCCGGCGAGACCTTCCTGGTCCTGCTGCGGGCGCTGGCCCGGCCCTGGCGCATCCGCTGGAAGGCGGTGCTGGCGGATATGGAAAGCGCGGGCATGCGCGCGCTCGGGATCGTCGGCCTGCTGTCCTTTCTCATGGGCGTGGTCATCGCCTACCAGGGCGCGGTGCAGCTGCGCCTGTACGGCGCCAACATCTACGTCGCCGATCTGGTGGGCCTGTCCATGCTGCGCGAGCTCTCCCCGCTGCTGGCGGCCATCATTGTCGCCGGGCGTACCGGCTCCGCCTATACCGCCCAGATCGGCACCATGCAGGTCACCGAGGAAGTGGCTGCGTTGCGCACCATCGGC
>PABG01000115.1 GCA_002699185.1 Gammaproteobacteria bacterium
ACGGTGGCTGCCGGGTGGCCGAATCGACCCAGGCGCGCATCGATCAGGCCATCCGCGACATCGTGATGGGCGTGTTCGAGCGCGCCTACCGGATCCTCGACACCAACCGCGCGGTGCTGGAGCGTTGTGCGCGCGAACTGCTGGCGCGGGAAACGCTCGACGAGAACGACATCCGCCAACTGACGCAGGGCTTGCAGTCCGAATCCCGCGCGTCGGAGCCCCTCCAGCCCGAAACCTCACTCTCTACACCCCAAGGGTCCACACCATGAGCGAACACCTTCACCTCGTTTGTCCGCACTGCCAGTCCATCAACCGCGTGCCGGCCGCCAAGCTCGCGGATCGTCCCAACTGCGGCCGCTGCCAGCAGCCCTTGTTCACGGGCGAGCCCATCGAGTTGACCACGGCGACGTTCTCGCGCCACGTGGAGCGCAGCGATTTGCCGCTGCTGGTCGATTTCTGGGCGCCCTGGTGCGGGCCGTGCAAGATGATGGCGCCACAGTTCCAGCAAGCGGCGCACCAGCTCGAACCCAGGATCCGGCTGGCAAAGGTGAATACCGAGGCTGAGCCCCACCTGGCCGCGCAGTTCGGTATCCGCAGTATTCCGACGCTCGCCCTGTTCCAGGGTGGGCGGGAGATCGGGCGTCAGGCTGGCGCCTTGGGCGCGCAGGACATCGTGCGCTGGGCATCTGCACAGGTGGGGCGCTGACCGATGCAGGACTTGCTCGGCGCCACCCTGATCCTGCTGGCGGCATGCAGCCTCGCGGATGTGGCGACGGCGGCGTTCAGAGTACCCGCCTTGCTGGGTTACCTCGCCGTCGGCGCCTTGCTGGGCCCGTCGGTCAGCGGTGTAGTCGCGCCGGGAGAAGCGCTTGATTTTCTGTCCGAGCTGGGCGTGGCCCTGCTGCTGTTCATGGTTGGGCTGGAGTTCTCCCTCGGGCACTTCTGGCTTTCCCGTAAAACCGTATTGGCGGCCGGCAGCTTGCAGATGATCGCTGTCGCCACGCCACTGACCTTGATGTTGATGTGGCTGGGACAGCCAGTTCAGCGCGCTGCGTTGCTCAGCACTGCGGCGGCCATGTCGTCCACGGCGCTGGTCAGCCGACAGCTGGCCGACCAAGGCGAGCTCACCACCCGCCACGGCCGCAGCGCCATCGGCGTGCTGGTCTTTCAGGACCTGGCCAGCGTGCCCCTGCTGGCCCTGCTGGCGATCTGGGCGCGCGGCGAGTCGCCGAAGATCGAGAGCGTGCTGCTCGAAGTGTTGGGCGTGCTGATGTTGTTCGCGGCAGCGGCCCTCGCCTCCCGTCGTCTGTTGCATGGCCTGCTGGGCTGGGTGGCGCGGCAGGGCCACGAAGAATCCTTCGTGCTGGTTTCCTTGTGCGTGGTGGTGGCTGCCGCCGCTGCTGCACACGCGGTCGGCGTATCCGCCGCCCTGGGTGCGTTTTTGGCCGGCATGGTGCTGGGCGAGAGCGACTTCCGTCACCACATGGAAAGCCACCTCAAACCGTTTCGCGATGTGTTGTCGGGGGTGTTCTTCGTGACCATCGGCCTGCAGTTGGACGGAGCGCAGATTCTTTCGGCACCGCTGGCGGTGCTGGCGTGGCTGGCAGTGCTGGTACCGGTCAAGATCGGGCTCAACACCCTGGCCTTGCGGGCGACGCGCCTGTCCGCCCTCGATGCCTGGCGCACGGGCATAGCGTTGGGGCATGGCGGCGAGTTCGCCCTGCTGTTGTTGGGCATGGTCTTGCAGCAGCATCTGATTCCCGCGACCGTCGTACAACCCATGCTGGTCGCGCTGGTGCTCAGCATGGCCTTGGCACCGCTGCTGATCCGCCATCACGATGTACTTGCCCGGTTCTTGAGCCGCACCGGCGGCGTCATTCAGCCACCCCAGGCTGAAGAAGTCGAGATCACCGCGCAGACGGCGCGATTTCGAGACCACGTCATCATCTGCGGCGCGGGCGAGCTTGGCCTGACCGTCAGTGAGATTCTTCGCCACGCCGGCGTGGCGCATCTGCTGCTGGAAGCAGACGAGCAGAAGGTAGAGGCCGAGCGTGCCGCCGGCGTGCCGGTGTTCCATGGCGATGCGAGTCGGCCCGATACCCTGCTGGCTGCCGGGTTGGCGCAAGCGCGTCTGGTGGTGCTCACGTTCGACCATGCCCAGCAAGTGCTGCGCATCGCCCAGGCGATTGCCGAGCGCCGTCCGGCGCTGACCTTGTGGGTGTCATGCAGAAGTACGACCGCGGCCGATGCATTTCGCGCCATGCCCAACGTGCGTGTGTACCAGCAATCCTTTGCCGCAGGCCTTGGGCTGGCGGAACAAGTGATGTCGTCGCTTGGCATGTCGGTCGAACTGGTAGAAGGCCACATCAGCGCAATGCGCCGCCGTCTCGACAGCAGCCGTTTCCAGGGAGTTCATTGTCATGAAATCAACACGCCTTAACCCATTTCAGGTCTTGCGTGACCAGTGGGCCATCATGAGCTTTTACGAGCGCTTCGAGCAGGTCGTCGCGCTCGTGCTGTCGGCGGTGATTGCCGTCATCATCGTGGTGTCGCTGTTCCAGCTCATCTCCATCGTCTTCACGCTGCTGATCCTTGATGCGTTCAATCCGCTGGATCACAAGGTATTCCAGAGTGTGTTCGGCATGATCATGACGCTCTTGATCGCGATGGAGTTCAAGCATTCCATCGTGCGCGTGGCGCTGCGTCGGGACAGCATCATCCAGGTCAAGACCGTGATCCTCATCGGTCTGATCGCGCTGGCGCGCAAGTTCGTGATCCTCGACCCCGAGGCGAGCCCTGGCAAGATCGCCGCGCTTGCAGGCGCTACGCTGGCGCTTGGTGCCACTTACTGGCTGCTGCGCGAGCGCGACGACCGCGCCGCCGAGACATCTGAGCATGACCCGTCATCATCCCAGTGACCCGCGCGCGGCGTTGTTGCAACACCGCTGGCTCAACCGCCTGCAGACCGGGCTGTTGGTCCTGGCCCTGGTCGGGATCGCAGCCGCCGCAGGAAGCCTGCTGTTCGGGGAAAGCGGCCTGTGGCTCGCGCTGTTTGCCGTTGCAGGCACGCTGCTGCTGGAGCCGGCAGCCGCGTCGGCGCTGACCCTGCGCCTGTATCGCGCGCGGGCACTGCACCCGCACGAAGCCCCGGAAATTTGGGCTCTGTTGCGCGAGCTGTCCGCCCGTGCCGGTTTGCCCGCCACGCCGGTGCCGCACTACGTGCCCAGTGCCGTCGTCAACGCCTTCGCCACCGGCTCCAAGCAGCATGCATCGATCGCCCTCACCGATGGCCTGCTGCGCAACCTGAGTTCGCGCGAACTGGCGGGTGTGCTCGCGCACGAGGTCGCGCACATCGCTAATGAGGATCTGCGTGTCATGGGGCTGGCGGATTCCGTCAGTCGCCTCACGAGCCTGCTAGCGATGGTCGGACAGATCGCTATTGTGTTCAGCTTGCCCGCACTGCTGGCCGGCGCGGTGGCGGTCAATTGGCCTGGACTGCTTCTGCTGATCGCCTCGCCCCAGCTGGCCCTACTCGCACAGCTCGGCCTGTCTCGCGTGCGTGAGTTCGATGCTGACCGCCTCGCGGCGGAACTGACGGGCGACCCGCACGGGCTGGCGTCCGCGCTGGCGAAAATCGAGCGGGTCAGCCGCTCCTGGCGTGCCTGGCTGCGGCCGGGATGGGGCAATCCCGAGCCTTCCTGGTTGCGCACCCATCCGGCAACGCAAGATCGTATCTCACGCCTGCTGACGTTGGCGCCTGGACCCGTAACAGCCTTGCCGTTTCACGCGCCCCATTTCTTGCCGGAATCCGCTGTGACGCCGCGCCCGCCGCGCTGGCGCCCGAGCGGGCTATGGCGCTGATTGCCTATCAACAGGAGACTTCTCATGGCCTACCCTGACCCGTACCCACGCCCCGCACCGGATCCCTCATCCGGCGCTGGCTCGTCATCACTGCGTGCGTTGCAGCACTCATGCTGTTCTGGCAGTTCCTGCCCGCCATCGAAGCCTGGTTCAGCCCGCGCCAAGCCGCTGAGCGCACCGTCACGCCGCGTGGCGATCTGGCCGCTGACGAACAGGCCACCATCGAACTGTTCGAAAAATCACGCGCCTCGGTGGTCTACATCACCACCGCGCAGCTGGTGCGCGACGTCTGGACGCGCAATGTCTTCTCCGTGCCGCGTGGCACCGGCTCGGGCTTCATCTGGGACGACGCCGGCCACGTCGTCACCAACTTCCACGTTATCCAGGGCGCGTCCGAAGCCACGGTCAAACTCGCCGATGGCCGCGACTACCAGGCCGCGCTGGTGGGGACGAGCCCAGCGCACGACATCGCCGTGCTCAAGATCGGCGTCGGTTTCAAGCGCCCGCCGGCTGTGCCGGTCGGTACCAGTGCCGACCTCAAGGTGGGACAGAAGGTGTTTGCTATCGGCAACCCCTTTGGCCTGGACTGGACGCTCACCACCGGCATCGTCTCCGCGCTCGACCGCTCGTTACCCGGAGAAGCGGGCGGCCCGGCCATCGATCACCTGATCCAGACCGACGCCGCCATCAACCCTGGCAACTCCGGTGGGCCGCTGCTCGATTCGGCAGGAAGGCTCATCGGCATCAACACGGCGATCTATAGCCCCTCCGGCGCCTCGGCCGGGATTGGTTTCGCCGTGCCGGTGGACACCGTCATGCGCGTAGTCCCGCAACTCATCAAGACCGGTAAGTACATCCGTCCGGCGCTGGGCATTGAGGTGGACGAACAGCTCAATCAGCGCCTGCTGGCGCTGACTGGAAGCAAGGGCGTGTTCGTGTTGCGTGTTACCCCTGGTTCGGCAGCGCACAAGGCCGGCCTCGCGGGTGTCGAAGTCACGCCGCAAGGCATCGTGCCGGGCGACCGCATCATCGATGTTGATGGCCAGGCGACGGACGATGTGGCCAAGCTGCTCGCGCGGCTAGACGACAGGAAGGTCGGCGATGTGGTGGTCTTGTCAGTGGAGCGGGCCGGCAAATCGCGCGAGGTGCGTGTGGAGCTGCAACCCGGGAATTGATTGAACTGAACCTGTGGATCAGGCGGTAGTGCAGCGTCGCGGCGATTGAGGTTCTCAGGTCTTCGGCCAGGTAGCGTTCCGCCTCAACCTCCGTAATTTTCGGATGCGATCTGCCTATCCGAATAGGCAAGCATGCGTAAGCGTCCGGCAATCCCATCTTGAGATAGACCCAGTGTCGAGGCATCGTGTGCACGATGAACATCACGCACACTATGGCGAACGACACGATCGCCCAGCGCCCCAAGCGGCACTACTACTCCCCGGAACTTAAAGGCCAGATCGTGGCCGAATGCCAGGTCTCCGGCGCGTCAGTGGCCGGCGTAGCGCTTGCACACGGAATCAACGCCAACATCGTTCATCGCTGGATGCGCGAGCAAGCAGACTCCCTGTTGCCAGCGCCCCGGAATGAGTTCGTTGCGCTGAATCTGCCTCCACCAGTTGAACAGCTCCCAGCAACCGAGACCAGCTCGCCGCCCGTGTCGCGTGCGATTCGCGTTGATGTTCGGCGCAGCGCCCTACCACTGGGCTACTGGCGCAAGTGCTGGTGGCCAAGTACGCCGACCACCTGCCGCTGTACCGCCAGGAAGCGATCTTCGGCCGCGCCGGCCTAGCCATCCCCCGCTCCACGCTGGCGCAATGGGTGGGCTCGTGTGGCGTGCAGTTGCAGCCACTGGTTGACGCCATGAGGACAGAGCTGCTGCAGCGCCGCGTGCTGCATGCCGACGAGACGCCGGTGTCCATGCTCAAGCCGGGCAACGGCAAGGCGCACCGGGCGTACCTATGGGCCTATGCCACGGGCGCCTTCGAGAACATCAAGGCGGTCGTCTACGACTTCTGCGAATCGCGCTCGGGCGAACACGCCCGGCGCTTCCTGGGCGACTGGAGAGGCAGCCTCACCTGTGACGACTTCAGCGGCTACAAGGCCTTGATCGCAAGTGGTGTGACCGAGGTCGGCTGCCTGGCGCACGCGCGGCGCAAGTTCTTCGATTTGCACGCGGCGAACCAAAGCCAGATCGCCGAGGTCGCGCTGCAGCAGTTCGCGCGGGTCTACGAGATCGAGCGTGAGGTCAAGGAGATTGCGACCGATCAGCGCCAAACCATCCGGCAACAACAAACGAAGCCGCTGCTTGATGCCTTGCACCAGTGGATGGTGCTGCAACGCCAGAAGGTGCCGGAAGGCTCGGCAAGCGCCAAAGCGCTGGACTACAGCTTGCGGCGCTGGGAGGCTTTGACCCGGTTCGTCGATGACGGACAGCTGCCCGTGGACAACAACTGGATCGAGAACCAGATTCGGCCGATTGCCATTGGCCGCAACAACTGGCTCTTTGCGGGCAGCCTACGAGCTGGTCAGAGGGCAGCAGCCGTCATGACGCTCATCCAGTCAGCACGACTCAATGGGCATGATCCCTATGCGTATCTCAAGGACGTTTTGGCTCGCTTGCCGACGCAACGGGTTAGCCTGGTTCACGAGTTGCTACCGCATCGTTGGTTCGCACCGAGCTGAATGTCGTTATTTGAGGCTCCGCTCAGCGAACGGTTGGCCAGCTTGCCCCAGTGGCGCTGCGCAGCGATTCAAGTGCACCGCAATCGCCAACGCATACCCCTCCCGCACAGGTACTGCGGATGGCACGCAGTTGCTTGCGCAGCGCCTGCAACTCGGCGATTCGCTGCTCTACCAAGCGCATTTGATCGTCTAGCAAGGCATTGACCTCGTCGCAGGACATGGCGGGGTCGTCCTGCAACTGCAGCAGAGCCCGGATATCGTCGTGCGACATGTCCAGCGAGCGGCACCGAACGATGAAGGCCAACCTGTCGACATGCTGTTGGCCATATTGCCGATAGTTGTTGGCGGCCCGCAGGGGCGCCTGCAGAAGGCCCTCTGCTTCATAAAAGCGCACCGCGGGAACGGAGCACCCTGCCAATGACGATAGTTCACCGATTTTCATATTTGCCTACCTACCGCTTGACTCTACAGCTACTTGAGGGTTTCTAATACGGGACATGAGTACATGTCAAAGCAGTAGCTGCTCGAGCAGTTGCAATTCGCAGACGGTCGACGAGGCCCCAAGCGCCATTGCTTCCGTGGAGAGCACATTTTCAGTTCCGGGAATGGACTGCCCCTCCGAGGAGAACCTCATTCGCATGGCGCTGGGTGGTCTGACCGGGGTTGGGCCGATGACCTTCGATCTGGCCCATCGGCAGCTCCGGGTGGTGCACTCGGGCGAGCCCGCCAGGATCGCCCAGAAGCTGACGCCCCTGAACTTGGGTGCGGTTCTGCTGACAAGCGAGAGGCGCACCGAAGGCGGGCAGTGGAAGACGCGTTTCTCCGTGCCGAAGATGGATTGCCCGTCGGAGGAGAATCTCATTCGGATGGCGCTGGCCGATGCGTCGGCTGTTGCGGCACTGGACTTCGATCTGAAGGACCGTGTACTCACCGTGCAGCATGGGGGAAGTACGCAAGAGCTGCTGGGCCGTCTCATCCCTCTCAACCTCGGCGCGCAAGTGTTGGACAGCGTGCAAAGCGACGAGTCTACGGCCCCAGACGCAGAGGGGAATGCCTCTGAGGCTCGGACCTTAAAGCTGCTGCTCGCTATCAACGGTGCGATGTTTGTCTTTGAGTTGATCGTTGGCCTGATCGCCCAGTCCACAGGTCTCATAGCGGACTCGCTTGACATGTTCGCCGATGCGGCGGTCTACGGACTGGCGCTCTATGCGGTGGGCCGCGCCGCCGCCTTGAAGATGAAGGCAGCGCACATCGCTGGTTGGTTGCAAGTCGTGCTTGCGCTTGGCGCGCTTTTGGAGGTCGTTCGGCGGGCAGTTGTGGGAAGTGAGCCGGCGTCCATGCTCATGATGAGTATCGGGCTGGTCGCATTGATCGCCAACGTCACCTGCCTGGTGCTGATCGCCAAGAAGCGGGATCGGGGCGCCCACATGACGGCAAGCTACATTTTTTCTGCGAATGATGTGATCGCAAACGCGGGGGTGATAGTCGCTGGTGTTTTGGTCGCTTGGACGGGCTCCTCGTACCCTGACCTCGTGATTGGCGCAGTCATTGCGCTGATAGTGCTCAGCGGTGCCCGGCGCATCCTGAACCTCCGATAGCCAATCTAGCGGCATCCCACACCGATGCCTAGCCAAGGTGGGATGGCCGGCCGCTTACAAGCATGCAACGCCGGAACCTCTTGCCAATCATCGAAGGAGAAAGCGAGGCGCAATCCGCATGAGGTGGACGCAGGCCAGGAACGAGGCAAACAGGAGGCCGCATTGGAACTCAGACTACTGCGCTATTTCGTTGCGGTCGCGGAAGAACTGCATTTCGCGCGAGCGGCCGAGCGCCTTGGCGTAGAACAATCGCCTGTGTCGCGCGCAATGCGAAATCTCGAAGCCACGCTCGGCGTGCAGTTGTTCGACCGCAGCGCGCACCAGACGCGACTGACCTGGGCCGGTCAAGTGTTCCTCGGTGAGTGCCGGCGCGTGCTGGCCACCGTGGAGCAGGCGGTGAGTGCCGCAAAGGCGGCGGCGCAGGGCTATCAGGGTTATCTGCGCATCGCCATCTGCGACAGCTTGGCGCAGCCCCACATTGCCACCTTGCTGGCGCGCAGCCGCGAGGAAGAGCCCGAACTGGAGATTCGCGTCTTCGAGCTGCCTTTCGCGCAGCAGCTCAAGGGCCTGCACAACGATCTGCTGGACATCGGTTTTGCGCTGTCGGACGCGGTGAGCGAAGGCCTTGTCGCCGAGCCCGTGTGGACCGATCCTCTGTCGGTGATCGTGCCCGTGCGCCACCCCTTGTTGGCGCACGCGGAAGTGCCATTGGATGAAGCCTTGAAGTTTCCGTTGGTACTGTGCCATCCGGACGCGGGATCGGGCTGCCACCACCAGATCCAGGCGGTGCTTCAAGGTGCGTCCAAGCCGCTCAAGCTGGTAGATCAGGTGACGAGCCTAGGCGTGATGCTGACTCTGGTCGGTGCCGGTTATGGCCTAGGTTTCGCCATTGCCTCGCAGGTGCAGACCCTGAACCGCCCCGACATAACCGTTCGCCCCTTGGCCGGCACGCCGCCCATGCTGTCCACCTACCTGCTGCGCCGCAGCGCCGAACCCTCTGAGCCCATGAAGCGGTTTCTGCAGCGCGCCCGCGAGGAGTTCCTGCCAAAGGGAGATGAACCGGCCTCGTGACGTTGAGCGCTCGGGTACATTGGCTACTGCTGGCTGTCCATGGCTCGCACTGGACTTGCTCGGAGCGCGCGTTGACCAAGCGTGGTTTTTCAGTCCATAATTATGTCCATCTCGGTTCGCCGAGTGCGGAAAACTCGTTATCAATCAACGAGTTGGGAACACGATGATGTTCCCTTCACCCGCTCCACTTCCGCAGTCCGTCCCGCGCTGTCGTCCCGCTTTCCCGTCATTCTGGCGTGAACGCGGCATCCAGCTTGCCTCGGCCATCCGACCGCGCAGCGTGTCTTGCCGCCTGGACCGGTTCAGACCCCCGGGGCCAGCGACCGGTAGCGGCCGCCAAAGTAGATCAACGGTGCCTTGGCCTCGTGGGTGTGGCGGACCACTTCGCTCACAAACATCACATGGTCGCCACCGTCATGGCGCAGGGTGTTGCGGCATTCGAACCAGGCGCAGCAGCCGTCGAGCAGGGGTGCGCCACCGAGCCCTTCACGCAGTTCCAGTCCGGCGAACTTGTCGATGTCGCGGGTGGCGAAACGCTGGGACAGGTGCTGCTGGTCTTCGGCCAGCACATTGATCGCGTAGTACTCGCAGTCGGCAAAGGCGTTCACGCTGGCCAGATGGGTGGCGAGGGACCAGACGATCAGCGGCGGCTCCAGGGACACCGAATTGAAGGAATTGACGGTCAGCCCGAAGGGCTTGCCGCTGGGCGAACGCACCGTCACCACGGTGATGCCGGTGGCAAACATGCCCAGGGAATCTCGCAGCGCGCGCTGGGGGTCTTCGGTACGAACGGTCATGGATGGGAACGCCTTGCAGACTGGCCGATCATTATCCCAGCGCATGCCGGATGCGTCGACTCCACGTCCGCGCCCCGCGGCTGGCGGTGCGCCACCCCGGGCGCTCCCGGAGCAGGTACCATGGCCGGCTCCGTCGTTTGTCCGCGCGCCCCATGTCCGACTTTGCCGACCGCCTGATTGCCTGGCATGCCCACCACGGCCGCCATGACCTGCCCTGGCAGCGCACCACCGACCCCTACCGGATCTGGCTGTCCGAGATCATGCTCCAGCAGACCCAGGTGGAGACGGTCATCCCCTACTACGCGCGTTTTCTCGAGCGCTGCCCGACCCTGCCCGATCTGGCCGCCGCGCCCGCGGACGACGTCATGGCCCTGTGGGCCGGACTGGGCTACTACGCCCGGGCGCGCAACCTGCACGCCTGCGCCGAGCAGGTGATGAGTCGATTCGGCGGCCAATTCCCCGACACCGCCGAGCAGATCGCCACCCTGCCCGGCATCGGCCGATCCACGGCGGCAGCGATCGCGGCCTTCGCCTTCGGCGAGCGGGCTGCCATCCTCGACGGCAACGTCAAGCGCGTGCTGTGCCGGGTGTTCGGCATCGAGGGCTTCCCGGGCAGCGTGCCGGTGGAGCGCCGGCTGTGGGCGCTGGCCGAAGACCTGCTCCCACAAACACAGGTGGCCACCTACATCCAGGCGCAGATGGACCTGGGCGCCACGGTCTGTACGCGCGGCACCCCACGGTGCGACGTCTGCCCCATGCGCGACATCTGCGTCGCCCACACCACCGACCGCACCGGCGCACTGCCCGAGGCGCGGCCACGCAAGAAGCCGCCCATCAAGAGTACGCAGATGGCGGTCGTCACGGACGGGGAGCGTGTGCTGCTGGTCCCGCGGCCGCCCAAGGGCATCTGGGGGGGATTGCTGTCCTTGCCGGAGTTTGACTCAGAGATGACGCCGCAGGACTGGTGGGCGGCGTTTGCGGGGGATGCGGCGGTCCGGGTGTCCACGCTGCCCGAACTGCGGCATACGTTTACCCACTACGTGCTGGATATCTCACCGGTGCGCTTCGAGGTTGGCGACCTGGGCCGAATCGGGCAGGTCGCCACCGGGCGGGTGGTCGAACTCGGGGACGCCCAGCGCCTCGGTCTGCCCCGGCCGGTGAGCCGGATTCTCGCCGCGCTCTGAGACCGGACCGGCTCAGTTGCCGGCCGGATGGGCCAGCAGGCCGCGCTGGTCGAGGTATTGCTGGATGATCTCCAGCCGGCTGACCACGTCGTCGAGCTCCAGCAGCTTCTGCTTGGCCAGGGGCTGGATCGGCAGCACCTCGGCGTAGCGCGCGCCCACCCATTCGGCGTCATCGAAACGCAACGGGGTGGCGACCCGGTCGCCCTGGTCGGCAACGATCTTGCCCAGCAGCGGGATCAGGTTGGCCTGGGCGTCCGGCACCGGCGTGTGGGCGATGGCAGGCAACCATTCCACCTCACCTTCGAGCAGTTGCTGGCGCCCGACCGAATGGTCGTGAAGGCGAAAACGGCGCTCGCCGGCGACGACGATCTCGAGCATGCCAGCGGTGTCGCTGTCGGCGGAAACCACCCGCGCCTCGGTGCCCACCGCATGGGGAATGGCCGCCTCGCCGACCTCGCTGCCGGCCATGATCAGGCACACCCCGAAGGTCTCGCCGCTGCGCAGGCAGCGGCTGACCAGGTCCACATAGCGCGCCTCGAAAATGCGCAAAGACAGCAGGCCGCCCGGAAACAACACGGTCTGCAGGGGGAACAGGGGCAGGGTCGTCAGGGCGCTCATGGATTCGATCGGTCTTCCGGTTCAATGCAATCGGGCGCCCCTGGGACGCCCGATTGCCACCTTACCCCATTGACCGGCCATGTGCACCGGCCGCGCGTTCAGTGATTGAGGATCTGGCTCAGGAACAGCTGGGTGCGCTCGTTCTGCGGATTGTTGAAGAACTCGTGCGGCGGATTGGATTCGACGATCTGGCCCCGGTCCATGAAAATCACCTTGTCGGCCACGGTCTTGGCGAAGCCCATCTCGTGGGTGACGCACATCATGGTCATGCCCGATTCGGCCAGGGAGATCATGGTGTCGAGCACCTCCTTGATCATCTCCGGGTCGAGCGCCGAGGTGGGCTCGTCGAACAGCATGATGCGCGGGTTCATACACAAGCTGCGGGCGATGGCCACGCGCTGCTGCTGCCCGCCGGAGAGCTGACCCGGGTACTTCTTCGCCTGATCCGGGATCTTGACCTTCTCCAGATACATCATGGCCGTCTGCTCGGCCTCCTTGCGCGGGGTCTTGCGTACCCACATGGGCGCCAGCACGCAGTTCTCCAGCACCGTCAGGTGGGGGAAGAGGTTGAAGTGCTGGAACACCATGCCGACCTCCTTGCGGATGGTCTCGATGTTGCGAAGATCGTTGGTCAGCTCGATGCCGTCCACCACGATCTGGCCCTTCTGGTGCTCCTCGAGCCGGTTGATGCAGCGGATCATGGTGGACTTGCCCGAGCCCGAGGGCCCGCACACCACGATGCGCTCGCCCTTGCGGACCTCGAGGTTGATGTCCTTGAGCACATGGAACTTGTCGTACCACTTGTTGACGCCCACCAACTCGATCATCACTTCACTCTTGGGGGCGGGCTGAGCATTGGCGGTCATGGCTGACTCCGTCATTTCGATTCTCGTTTAGCGCTTGTGGCCGGTGTGGAGCTTGCGCTCCAGCCACTGGCTGTAGCGGGACATGCTGAAACAGCAGATCCAGAACATGAAGGCGGCGAACACATAGCCTTCCCTGGAGACGTCGGGCCAGGCCGGATCGCCCAGCGAGGCCTTGACCATTCCCAGCAGTTCGAGCAGGCCGACGATGATCACCAGGGTGGTGTCCTTGAACAGGGCAATGAAGGTGTTGACGATGCCCGGGATCACGATCTTCAGCGCCTGGGGCAGGATGATCAGCCCGTACTTGCGCCAGTAGCCCAGGCCGAGCGCGTCGGCCGCCTCGTACTGCCCCTTGGGGATGGCCTGCAGGCCGCCGCGGATCACCTCGGCCATGTAGGCCGACTGGAACAGGGTGATGCCGATCAGGGCCCGCAACAGCTTGTCGAAGTTCACCCCTTCGGGCAGGAACAGGGGCAGCATCACCGAGGACATGAACAGCACGGTGATCAGCGGCACCCCGCGCCAGAACTCGATGAACAGCACGCACATGCTCTTGACGATGGGCATGTTCCCGGCCTGTCGTCCGAGCGCCAGGACGACCCCCAGCGGCAGGGCGGCGATGCAGCCCACGCCGGCCAGCAGCAGGGTCAGGGTGAAGCCGCCCCACTTGGCGGTCTCCACGCCGGACAGCCCGAACATGCCGCCGCGCATGAGGATGAAGCCGATGATCGGGTAGATGAAGATGATGAACCCGCCGAGCCACACCTTGTACTTGAACGACTTGAAGAACAGGGGCGCGGTGAGCAGGAACAGGCCGATGAAGATCGCATCCACCCGCCAGATCTGGTCGTTGGGATAGAAGCCGTAGATGAAGATGTCGATCCGGTTGGCCACGAACACCCAGCAGGCGCCGCCCGAATCACAGGCTTCCCGTCCGGTGCCCACCCAGTCGGCGCTGATGAACATCCAGTTGATCAGCGGCGGCAGGGCAGTGACCAGCACGTACACCGCCAGGACGGTCAGGACCGAATTGACCCAACCGGAGAACAGGTTGGCACGAATCCAGGCCACCGTGCCGACCGAGGCGGGCGGGGGCGGCTGGTCGGGCAGGGGCACGAAGTTGTGGGCCATGGCTTAGCGCTCCCGCAACGCCATCTTGGCGTTGTACCAGTTCATGAACACGGAAATGAGCAGACTGAGGGTCAGATACACGGCCATGGTGATGGCGATGATCTCGACCGCCTGGCCGGTCTGGTTCAGGGTCGTACCGGCGAACACCGCCACCAGATCCGGATAGCCGATGGCCACCGCCAGGGAGGAGTTCTTGGTCAGGTTCAGGTATTGGCTGGTCAGCGGCGGGATGATCACCCGCATGGCCTGGGGGATGACCACCAGACGCAGGGTACGCCCGTGGGACAGCCCCAGCGCGCTGGCCGCCTCGGTCTGCCCATGGGAGACCGCCTGGATGCCGCTGCGCACCGTCTCGGCAATGAAGGCCGCGGTGTAGATCGACAGCGCCAGGGTCAGGGCGAAGAGCTCGGGGATGACCGTCAGCCCGCCCTTGAAGTTGAAGCCGGCCAGTTCGGGCAGGTCCCAGTGCAGCGGCGCCCCGGTGGCCAGGAACACGATCAGCGGCACGCCGATGACCAGCCCCAGCGACGCCCAGACGGTATGGAAGGTCTGCCCGGTGGCTTCGAAGCGCCGGCGCGCCCAGCGCACCAGGAAAACCATCCCGACGAGGGCCGCCAGGAAGGTCACGGCGGTCATCCAGAAGCCCTCGCCGAACACCGGCGCGGGCAGGTACATGCCGCGATTGTTGAGGAAGACCGCATCCCCGAGCGCCATGGACTGGCGCGGCGAGGGCAGGTTGAAGGCCACTGCGAAGTACCAGAAGACGATCTGCAACAGCAGCGGGATGTTGCGGAACAACTCGATATAGACCATCGCCAGCTTGTTGATCAGCCAGTTCTTGGACAGGCGCAGCACACCCACCAGGAAGCCGATCAAGGTGGCGAAGAAGATCCCCAGCGCCGACACCAGGATGGTGTTCAACAAACCGACAATGAAGGTGCGCCCGTAGGAGGACGATTCATTGTAGGGAATCAGGCTCTGCAGGATGGCGAATCCCGAGGAGCGATCAAGGAAGCCGAAACCCGTGGAAATGCCACGCGCCTCCATGTTGAGGAGCGTGTTGTGCACGATGTAGATGAAGAACGCGACGACGGTCAGCAGCGCCAGGATCTGGAAGACCAGGGCGCGGACCTTGGGGTCGCGGGTCAGCTTGGGTTTGGGCGGATCGTTCCTGACGTTCGCGGTGCTTGCCATGGATATGCCCCTGGAATGGTTCAGGTGGACACAAAAAGGGCTGGCAACCCCGAGGGTGCCAGCCCGCTCACCGACTTATCGAACCGGCGGTGCGTACTGAATGCCGCCTTTGCTCCACAGGGCGTTGAGGCCGCGGGAGATCTTCAGCGGGCTGCCCTGGCCCACATTGCGCTCGAACATCTCACCGTAGTTGCCCACCTGCTTGACGATGTAGTAGGCCCACTTGTCGTCCACACCCAGGAACTTGCCGAAGCCGGCCTCGCCACCGAGCAGGCGCTTGATGCCCGGATCGGCGCTCTTGGCCATCTCGTCCACGTTCTTGGAGGTCACGCCCAGCTCTTCGGCGTTGAGCTGTGCGAACAGGCTCCAGCGCACCAGGTTGTACCACTCGTCGTCACCCTGGCGCACCACCGGACCCAGCGGCTCCTTGGAGATGACCTCGGGCAGCACGAACGCGCTCTCCGGATCGGGCAGCTTGGTGCGCAGGCCGTAGAGCTGGGACTGGTCGGAAGTCAGCACGTCGCAGCGGCCGGCCTCGAAGCCCTTGATGGTCTCTTCCGAGGTGTCATAGGTGATGGCGGTGTATTCCATCTTGTTGGCACGGAAGTAGTCGGCCAGGTTCAGCTCGGTGGTGGTGCCGGCCTGGATGCAGATGGCCGCGCCGGACAGTTCCAGCGCGCTCTTGACGCCCAGCTTCTTGCTCACCAGGAAGCCTTGGCCGTCGTAGTAGTTCACCCCGGTGAAGTTCAACCCCAGACTGGTGTCGCGAGTGTAGGTCCAGGTGGTGTTGCGCGAGAGCATGTCGATCTCGCCGGACTGCAGGGCGGTGAAACGCTCCTTGGCGTTGAGCGGCTTGAAGTCGACCTTCTTGGCATCACCGAACAGGGCCGCCGCCACGGCGCGGCAGG
>PABG01000116.1 GCA_002699185.1 Gammaproteobacteria bacterium
CCCTGATCGACGGCTGCAGCGTGGCGGACGGTCTCGGGGCCCCCGAGCAGCTGACGGTTGGCTTCGATGCGCTTGTACCAGAGGTGCAGGCCCAGCTCTTCGGTGAAGCCCATCCCGCCGTGGATTTCGATCGAGGAGCGGGCGATGAACTTGCCGATCTCCGAGGCCAGAGACTTGGCGTGACAGGCGTGCAGGACCCGCTCCGCCGGCTCTGCGTCGAAGACGTGTGCGGCGTACCAGATCAGCGAGCGGCAGGGCTCGAGATCAGTGACCATGTTGGCCAGGAGATGCTTGACGCCCTGGAACGAGCCGATGGGGCGATCGAACTGGAAGCGTTCCATTGAGTAGTCCCGGGCTCTGAACAGCATGACCTCGGCGGCGCCAAAGGTGTCGGCTGCGAGCATCAGCCGCCCCGCGGCCAGCAGGGCGTCGATAGCCTGTGCCGCACGCCCAGGCTCACCGACGGTCTCAAACGGTGTTCGTTCCAGCCCGAGGACGGCAAAGCTGCGGGTACGATCGACGTCGTTCAGCAATTCGATCGACACGCCTTCCGCACCACGCTCGATGACTACCAGCGTATCTCCGTTGGCGGTCAGCAGAAAATGGCTGGCGTCGCTTGCATCGAGAACGAAGTAGCAGCGTCCCCAGGCGCGGTCGCCTTCGAGGGTTACCTTGCCGAACTGGCGTGGTGCTCCGGCGACCTCGGTGAGGCCGACGCCGTAGCGATGTTCGCCGCTGGCGATCGGTCCGAGATGTCGCTCCCGCTGCTCAGGCGTGCCGGCGAGCTGCCACGCCAGCGGCGCCAGCACCGCGGTGCCGAGATAGGGAACGGGCGCCACCGACCGCCCCATGGCCTCGGCAATCACCTCCGCCTCCAGCATACCGAGCCCGGAGCCGCCGTAGTCCTCCGGGATCAACGCCCCGGTAACGCCGAGCTCCACCAGCGCCCGCCACAGCTCCGGGTCGCATGGCTGGCCGGCCGTGCGCTTCAAGGTCTCCAGATCCAGACGTTCCTCCAGGCAGCGGCGCAGCATGTCCTGGAGCATCGTCTGCTCTTCGCTCAGTCCAAAATGCATCAGTCCTCCAACGTGGTCTTCGATCTGCTGAACCGGGCTGCGACTCAGGCCGCGGCCTGCAGGGTGCCGAGGTCGATGCCATAGAGCCCGGCGACGTTGTCGCACAGGATGGCACGCTTCTGCTCGTCGGTGAGCTGAGCCGTGTGCTCGGCCAGCATCTCCTGTGACCAGGGCCAGGTCGAATCCGAGTGGGGGAAGTCGTTTGCCCACATCAGCCGGCGCCAGTTCATCTGATCGGCCGAACGAAACGCCACCCAGTCGTCCTGGAACGTGGTGTAGATGTGATCGGCAAAGAACTCGCTCGGCAACTTCGACAGCGTGACGCCGGGCGCGAGCCATTTGCGGTGTCGCTTGTAGGCATGATCCATGCGATACATGTAGTGTGGAACCCAGCCTGCGTCCGCTTCCACGCAGACCACTTTCAGCTCGGGGTACCGTTCGAATACACCCCCGAAGATCAGCGTCCCCATGATGTCCTGGTTGCCGCGGATGATGGACAGGAAGCTGTTGATGCGCGGGCCGCGGTAGTGGTTCGACCCTCTGATGGTCAGAATGTGAAACGACACTGGCAGACCGAGTTCGATGGCGGCCTCCCATACCGGGTTCCATACCGGGTCGTCGAAGTCTTTCTCCCCCGGGTTTCCCGAGAGCATGACCCCCCGCAGGCCCAACTTCCTGATCTCCCGGAGATCTTCCACCGTGCGCCGCGGATTCGTCGCAGCCGATTGACCGCAGCCCAGCAGACGGGCCGGGTGGACGGCACAGTATTCGGCGATCCAGCGGTTGTAGGCCGCAAAGCAGGCGTCCTTGTAGGCGAAGTCGCTGTGGTTGCACAGCATCATGCCCACCGTGGGGTAGATGACTTCTGCCGCCACGCCGTCCTGATCCTGCTCGGCGAGCCGGGCTTGTGGATCCCAGCCTCCGCGATGCAGGTCGTCGAACCGCACACCGCCTTCGGCGAGCTCATCGGGATCCTTGCCGGCGGCGGCGACCAGGCCGAGCGCGATGGGGCGCTCCATGCCGTCAATGACGAACACGTCGCCCTGGCTTTCGGTCGTCACGATGCGCGGCGCCTTTTCACGCCATTGCTTGTCGATGTAGTCGGTGTATGTGTTCGGCGCTTCCGTGATGTGGGAGTCCGCCGAGATGATGGGGTAACTCATGAGGGTATCCTCCGAAGCTGCTGAGCGAGGGGGGTGGGGTGAGCGCCGACATCGAATGATTGATCGAGGGCCGCGCGCGCGCCGGACACCAGGTCGGCGAGTATGTCGCCGGTGGGCCGGATTGATCGGATCAGGCCGGCGGCCGCGCCTGCGGTGCCGGGATGGACGTCTGCGCGGCCGCTGTTGAGAGCGGCCGCCAGCACCGGCCCGGATATGCGGGCCTGGTAGGGTGCGGCGAGCGGTTCGAACTCGGTGCGCTCCCACGTGTCGGTCCAGCGCGAGCGCAATGTCCGCAGCGGCTGACCGGTAATGGAACGGGTCACGACCGTCGAGTCGTCGCCGGCACCGATCAGCGCGCATCGTTGGAAGTCCGGCAGGCGGGCTTCGCGGGCCGCAAGGAAAGCGGTGCCGATCCACGCACCCTCTGCACCGAGCATCAACGCGGCGGCCACGCCGCGCCCGTCACCGATGCCGCCGCCGGCCAGCACGGGCAGCCGCGGTCCGAGGGCGTCGACGACTTGAGGTACGAGTGGCAGAGTACCGACCGGCGCGTTCGGTCCGCCGGCTTCGTGGCCCTGAGCAACAACCACGTCGACACCGGCGGTTGCCAGCCGCACCGCGTCCCGGACCGTTCCGGCCGGGGCGATCACCAGGATACCGTGATCGTGGAGCGCCTCGAGATCGGGAAGCGGTGTTCCCAGGCCGACGGAGAAGACAGGCACGTGTTCCTCGATTACTACCTGAACGTGGGCTTCGAGAAACGCGCGCGTGCATAGCGGGATCGCGCCCGGCGGACCCGATTCGTCCTGAAGCTCGAGACCGTGCTGCTCCATGAAGGACTCGGCGAATTCGAGACAGTCGACCAACTCGTCTGCGGGCAGGCGGGCACGCTTCCCCTGGCGCGGCATTTCGCGTGTCCGGGAATCCGGCAGGGCGACGTACACGCCAAACGGTTTGTCGGTGAGTTCGCGGGTGAGGCGGATCAGAGCGCGAAGCTCGTCCGGCATGTGCGCATGAACAGCCAGCATGCCCAACCCGCCGGCATTCGACACGGCGGCGGTGAGCTCCGGGCCGGCGATGCCGGGCATGCCGGCCAGCACGATTGGGTGCTGAATCCCCAGCAACCGGCACAGACGTGTCTCGATGCGTGGTCGAGGCATGGCCGGGATGGTCGCGGCCGCGCTCACGCGCGCTTCTCCGCGGGCGCAGCGTACCGGTCGAGCGTCTTTCGAAGCACGGCGAGATACTCCTGGCGCCTCCTGGCGATCCACTCTTCCGGCGCGGCGAGACCGACCGCGGCGGGGCGGCCGCTCCGGTCCAGGTTCATGGGCACGCCCACCATGGTGGCGCCGGGCACGATCAGTCCTGTGCAGACGGCAAATCCGTGCTCTCGCGCCTGATTGATCGCGCGCCACAGCTCATCGCGTGACACCTTGCAGTCCGGGTCGCGGGCCATGGATTGTTGGAGCAGGCGCCCGGCTTCCGGCGGGTCGTACTGGCTGAGCAGCACACGACCCAGAGTGGAGGCGTGAAGCAGCCTTCTGGTGCCCGGCTTGACGTGGTAACGGATGGCCGTCGTGCCCTGCAGGACCTTGATGTACTGGACGTGCACGCCGGACCGGATGGCGGCGATGACCGTGCATTGCGTGGCATCGAGCAGCTCCTGCATGAGCCGCTGCACAGCCTTGACCGGCAGACTCTCATGCTCGATCCATTGTCCCAGCATCGATATTCGGATGCTCGGAAAGAACTCCTTCTCGGTCGCGTCGTACTCGAGGTAGCCGAGACTCTCGAGGCTCCGCAGCAGAGCGGCAGCGCTGGAATGTGGATAGCCGAGGTGTTCGGCGACTTCATTGATCGACACCGGCCTGCGCAGCTCATCAAAGAGCTCGAAGATCTCCAACACACGTGCAGCAGACTTGACGACGTTGGTTGATGGCGGTGGCAAGATTTTTTCCTTCCCGGGGGCGGATATCGCCGGCTAACGCAACAGCTTTACTTTTAACACATATGTGCGAGAGTACAACAGATTTATGGGATCAGGGAGATGATCATGAAGGTGAGCGTGGATATGGAGCTGTGCGAAGCGAACGCGCTCTGCGTGATGGAATGCCCGGAGGTGTTTCAGCTCACGGACGACGACAAGCTGATCCTGCTGAAGGAGCATCCGGGTGAGGAGCTGCGGGCCAAGGTGGAAGCGGCCGCCCAGCTGTGCCCAAGGCTCGCCATTACCGTGACCGACGACTGACGCTGGAGGACGACATGCAGACACCGACGGCTCCCATCGAGATCATCGACCCCGACTATTACCAGCAGAATGGATATCCGCACGAGTTCTGGGCCGAATTGCGTCGCGACCGTCCCATCGCCTACTGCAAGCACCCGAAACTGGTTCCTTTCTATGCGGTCACCCGCTACGAGGACATCGTCAACATCTCGAAGCAGCCGGGCGTATTCGAGAACGCGCCACTGCTTTCCGTCCAGCCGGAGGCTGAGGAAGACCTGATCACACGCGTGCGGACGCTACTCAACATGGATCCGCCCGACCATCGCACGTACCGTCAGCTCATGAGCCGGTATTTCACCAAGCGCCGGTTGAACGAGGACCAGCACCGGCTGGATCAGGTCGCGGAGGATCTGCTCGACAGCGTGGCGGACGAGGCGGAGATGGATTTCGTCACGCGAGTGTCGGCAATCCTGCCGTTGGCCGTCATCGCGGAGCTCATGGGGCTTCCGCAGGAGGATCGCGACCAGTTCTTCCGGTGGACGAACGAAATCGTCGGCGCGAACGACCCCGAGTTTCGGCGTGAGGACGGTACGACCGGTCGGGAACTGGCGCAGCGTGCGATCGAGGAGGTGTTCGCCTATTGCACCGACTTCGTCGAAGACCGCCGCAAGCATCCGCGCGATGACCTGACGACGGTGCTGGCCACCGCCAAGATCGAAGGTGAGTATCTTCCACCCTTGGAGCTGTTGTCATACTTGTTTCTGCTGATCGCGGCAGGCAACGAGACCACGAGAAATGCCACGAGCGGTGGCGTGCTGGCGCTCATGGAGCATCGCGACCAGCTCGAGCTGGTGCAGAAGCATCCCGAGCTGCTCGATTCGCTGGTCGAAGAGATGGTGCGCTGGACCAGCCCGGTCATTCACTTCTGCCGTACACCGAACCGCGACGTCACGCTGCACGACGTGTCCATCAAGGCGGGCGAGCACCTCACGCTGTTCTACCCCTCTGCCAATCGCGACGAGACCGTTTTCTCCGAACCGATGAGATTCGACGTTCAGCGGGACAAGAATCCGCAGATCGGTTTCGGCATCGGTGAGCATCTGTGCCTGGGCGCGCATCTGGCGCGCAACGAACTGCGCGCCATCTTCAAAGCATTGCTCGCACGACTGCGGGAGATAGAGCTCATCGAGCCGCCTGAGCGTCTGAGATCGGGATTCATCGGGGGCGTCAAGCACTTGCAGGTGCGGCTGCGGCTGGTTTGAGGCCGATGGGCTCGTGCGCGGCGTGGCTTGCAGGCTGACCTGCCAATTCTTCACCCTCATGGCCTGACAGCCGTCTGCACCCACGTCGGCGGTTCGACGGTGGGTGTATGTCAGGATCAGGATCTTGATGAGGATCGAATGGCAGCTATGTAAGGATGAGTACGAAAATTCCCTCGTTTAGAATCATCCGCTCGGGGTGGGGAAGGTGGCTGCAATAAGAGCAGGGGTCCTTTCTCACTCACTCAGTCTCGACAGCCAACTCAGAAATAAGTATGCTTACAATGTCGCGACCGCTTGGGTCCGGAACTCTCTCCCCTCCCCACGGAACCTGGTCGCGACGCGTCGCGCGTCCGGGGCTTGTCTCCCCTTGCCTCGGGCGCGCGGCACTCTATGCTGCTTTCGCCAGAGGTCACTTCTTCGGGTCGCGGATCGTCACGGTGCCTTGCGCGACGGCGGCGAGACGCCCTTCATTGACCACAGCAATGTGGACGACGGCGAGCGTTCGGCTCATGCTGATGATTCGGGCGGTGGCACTGACCGTGCCCTTGCTGACGGGGGCTGTCAGGTTGATCTTGAATTCGGTCGTTGCCGCCCACTGCCCTGGCTTCATGGCCGGATAGCAGACGCATCCGAGCATGTGGTCGCAGAAGGCCGACAGCACGCCACCGTGCATGTTGCCGAAGGGCGTGAGCAGCTCCTCGCGCACGTCGAGCTCACCACTCATGACACCCGGTCCGGCCGCCGTGATCCTGAACCCAAGATACTCGTGCAAGCCGCCAGCGCCGCCACGGTTCGCCAGAAAGCCGTCCGCAATCTCCTGGCTGTAGGGTACGTCGGCAACGGGGATACTGTAATCGCTCACAATCGGCTCCTTGTCGGGGGAATGGTCGGGTGAATCGTGTCTATTTCGGGGGGATCAGGCAGGAATGAATGGACTCGTCGTTCTCCACCTCCCGGGCCAGCGTTCGGATCGCGAGATCCGCATTCTCCAGGGGGAAGTCGTGGGTGTGCATCTGTCCGATCGGGGAGCGGCCCGACTCGATCAGCCGGATGGCGCTGCGATAGCCGGAGGAGGTCACCCCGATCGCGCCGTGAATGGTGACCTCCTTCATGACGATCAGATCGGAGACGAAATCATCCACCGGCTTGAAACCTTTGACGCCGGCGAGCACGATTCTGCCTCCCGGCTTGACCATGTCGAGAGCATCCCGGACCGGCTGCGTCGCGTAGGCCGAGACGTCGACGACGACGTCGGCGCCGCCGTCGGTCAAGGCTTTGACGCGCTCGACGGCGGGCTCGTTGTCGACGTCTATGGTGTGGTCGGCACCAAAGGCGCGGGCGAGCTCCAGCTTACGTGCGTCGGCCGCCAGCCCGGTCACGACGATCGTTCCCGCTCCCACTTCCCGGCAGGCAATCACGCTCGACAGACCGCGCTGGCCGGGCCCGAGGATGACGACGCTCTCGCCCGGCTTCGTTTCCGGCAATTCGACCGCCCAGCGGAATCCGGCCCCCAGCGGATTGAACATCACCGCCAGCTCGGCCGGTAGCGAGGGGTCCACGCGATGAATCACCGAGTTGGCGTGCAGGTACATGTACTGAGCGTATCCGCCCCAGAGCCCGGGCGACTCGTCCAGCGGGATATACGAGTAGATGCGGCGGTTCTCGCAGAGATGATACCGGCCATCGAAGCAGGTGGGGCAGTGTCTGCAGGAGAGCATCGTCTCTACCGCAACCCGGTCGCCGACGTCCACGCCCCACCGCTCGGCCGCGACATCCCCGATTCGAGCGATCCTGCCCAGGGGTTCGTGTCCCGGTATCACCGGCATGGGGGTACGCAGAGCCCCCTCATACTGCTCATAGTCGCTGCCGCAGATACCGCAAGCTTCGAGTTCGAGGATGGCGCTGAACGCGTCGATGTCCGGGATCTCGACCTCGCGGGGCTCGAGGGTCCGAACGCCTGTCTGCACCATGGCAAATGATTTTCTGGGCAACATGTCCGATCCCTCCGGTTCACTCTATAGTAAGCTTATTTACTACGCTGAGGGTAGCGCAAGTGGTGGCGGCCAACTCGCCGGGAAGCTCACGACTAAGGTGCCTTCGGTAGTGGCGATTTTCAGGAGTACTTCATGGATGGAATGAACATGGTCGCGCTGCTGGCGCGTCCGGAAGTGCGCTCGGTCTTCGAGCAGCTGCCGGGGGCGCACCAGGATCTCGGGATCGAACTCGTATCAGTGGACGACGGCGAGGTGCGCATGCGGTTGCCCGCCGCCGGCCGCGTGGCTCGACGCACCACGTCGGCGGCCGTTCATGCCGGCGCCGTCATTACCACCATGGATTCTGCCATGGGGTTGTCCGTACTGGTGCATCTGTCGGCACCCTCGTCGCTGGCGACCCTGGAGCTCAGGTACGACGAGTTGCGTGAGCCCGGAGAAAGTCCCTCGATCCTCGTGGCTGCACGGTGCGCCGGGATCTTCCACGACGTGGCGTACGTGGATGCCGTTGCCAAGGATGATGAGGGTGACTTCGCCCGCGCAGTGGCGAGGTTCGTCATCACCGGCGGCGGGGATGATTTCATGGCAGGCGCCATGCGCCTGCTCGCTGGCGACTTCGAACCTGATCAGGGGGACGCGTGAGCGCCGAGATCAGCCCCATTCCCTATGCCAACGATCTCGGCTTCCGGCTGCTGTCGATCTCGGCTCGGGGAGCCGAATTCGAGCTGGCTTCGGAGGAGCGATTCATGGGCAACCCGCTGCTGCGCGCTTTCCACGGTGGCGTCATCTGCGGATTCATGGAGTGCGCGATGTCGGAGACCGTCATGCGAATCCTCGGATACGACGCTCAGCCCCGTCTGATCAACCTGACAACGTCGTTCCTGGGCAGTGCACAGGT
This sequence comes from Gammaproteobacteria bacterium, assembly GCA_002699185.1. GTDB lineage: Bacteria > Pseudomonadota > Gammaproteobacteria > Thiohalobacterales > Thiohalobacteraceae > Thiohalobacter. The sequence goes on from PABG01000116.1 coordinate 8,618, forward strand.
CGATCAGGCGCTTCGGGTCGAGACCGAAGTTACCAAGGCCGGCCGGCGTTTCGTTGGCGTGTATGCGCGCAGCTACCAGGGTTCCGTGGACCGGATTGTTGCGAAGGCATCGGCTCTGTTTCGTGTGTCAGAGGGATCACCTGCGCCGTCGTTCGGCGAGCGTGGCCATGGTGGAGGCTGATGCGGCAGCTCATACCCCTTCGTCAGCGGAGTCCTGAGTGACTAGTGATTCCACGTTGTGGAGGATCCGCTGCAGCACCTTCACGGTGTTTCGTAGATCTCTCGCAGAAACCCCCGTGATCGAGCCGGCATGCAGTTCCCGCGCAATCGACTCCATCTGCGGCTGCATGTCTCTGGCAGCTTTCGTGAGATGTACGCGTTTGACGCGACGATCGCTTGCGTCTTCCTTCCGCTCTACCAATCCCTTGCTCTCCATGCGATCCAGCAACCCGGTCATTGCCATGCGACCGACGCCCAGGTACTCGGAAAGTTCCACTTGGGTAACGCCCGGAAAGCGGCGCACATAGGCAATGGCCCGAGCCTGGGGGCGGGAAAGACCCAGAGAGGACATGCGAGCCGCATAGGCAGCGGTGAATGCGCGCGCCAAATCGTGCACCAGAAACCCAAGATGGTCATTCAGTGGGTCGGTCATGTCCACCGTACGCAGCTGTTCTTGCATGGGGTTCGATTCCTCGTCTGGTATCACTAGCGGTAGTCACTCTCGCCGCAGGGTCGGGCCGCGGCACGCTGCGGCAGCTTTCGGGAGAGACCCAGCGCCTGACAGTCATAGCATATACTACCGCGGCCAGCGGTCGAATCCCAATCTTCTGCAGGACGAGATGGCGCGCCGCGTGACGGGCCGGCGGGGCCGGGATCGTCGTCCAAACCCACCAGCGGCAGGAGCTGAGCCGGCCGTGTCGTGCTCCGGGATCACCGGTAACCGCCGCCAGGGCCGGATCGACTCATAGCAGAAAGGTGATGTTCTCCTGGGGCTCGTCGATGCCCACCAGATTGATCTGCTTGTATCGGATGGCCAGACCGCCGTCGTGCTCGACCAGGCGATAAAGACTCCGTCCCGCGTGCAGACGCTGCGCGTGAAGTCGAATCTCGACGACGACGAAGTTCGCAGTGGCCTCGATCTCGCCGGCGTCGTCAGCATCGGCCACGACGTTGGCGACGATTCGGCGCATGCGCGACGGCGGTGACTGGGCGAACGCGTTGCCGCTGGCCAGACGGCGCACGTGGGTTTCGAGCATGGCGTGGTCGCCATAGAGAATCGAGACCTCCCGGGTGGGATCGGCGCCTTCGCGATTCGAGGGAATCCAGTAGCGGCAATCCTCGGTAAACAGCGCCAACCAGTCCTCGTACCGGTTCTCGTCCATCAGGGAGGCTTCCCGGTACAGGAACTGCTCAACGCGATGCTGCAGGTCGCTCATGAAGTCTCCATCAGCGCCTTCCAGCGCCGCCACATGGCCCGCTGTGACACCTCGTCCGTTACTTGTCCGACGATGGTGCCGTCCTCGTCCTCCTGTTCCCGGTGCCGACCGCGCTGAAACAGCAACCATGGATCGTAATCGCACCTCAACCCTTCGGTCACGCGGCTGAACATCTCGATATCGTCGTGAATACCGCCGCCCTGAGGGCTGTAGAACGCTTCGTAGGCACGCAGACGCTGGGTGTTGATCTCGTCTGGCACGCCCTCGAGCAGCGCCGGTGCCAGCAACACCTCGGTGCGGTCGTGACGGATCGGCCGGATTGTCCTGACTTGCTGGCCGAGCACGACGAGATTGGGAAAGACGTTCATGTGGGTGCCGCCGGCGCTCAGGACCGTTTCCGCACGCTGCTCTCCATGGGCGGCCACCAGGTCCTGGTAGTACCGGCGGCCCCAGGAACTTGCCTGGAGCGCTTCGATTCGGGCGTGGGCATGGGAGGCGTTGTATCGGCGATAGTCGAGCAGCGTGTGACCGTTGCCGAGCGCTCGGCAGAGCGCCGTCGAGTTGCCATCGAACATATCCACACGCGCGCCTCCGGGCCCGCGCATGCCGGCAAAGAACGATTGATGGGTAAAGTTGGGATGATAGCCGTCGATGGAGTTCTCCATCTGCAGCTTCCAGTTGCCATCGTACGCTAGCTTGGATACGCCCGCCTGAAGGCGAATCCTGCCTTCCGGAGAGAGATCGCAGAACAGGTCTATCTGCTCCATGCAGGGGTGTCCCAGCTCCTCCTCGAGGCTCGCCCCATCGGCGGCGCAGCTCGCGAACACGAACCCGCGATAGCTGCTCACGCGCGGCGGCTTGCCGAGACCGAGGGAGCCCATGTCCAGGTGCTCGTACGCCTCAGCGTAGGGCACGCCGGCCAGTTCACCGCTCAGCCGGTAGTGCCAACCGTGGTAATCGCAGCGAAACCCCTCGGCGTTCCCGGAGTCGGGCAGGCAGACCAGCGCGGCCCGGTGACGGCATCGGTTGAACAGCACCTGGACACGGTGATCGCGGTCACGGCAGAGAATCACCGGTCGTGTGCCGAGGGTGCTGCGCTTGAAGTCGCCGGGGCGGGGAATCTCGCTCTCGTGTCCGATGTATACCCAGCAACGGGAGAATATCCGGCCCAATTCCTCGCGAAAGATTCCGGGGTCGGTATAGACATCGCCATGCACGGCGTCCGGGCGCACGAGGTGATCGTAGCTGGTGAGCGTCGTAGCCTCGATACGCATCATCGTCCCCTCGTTGGATACCAGTGTGGACCGCAACAGAGTAGCCTGATTGTACACGGAGTGACAGAATGGGGTCGACAGGCTCAAAGGGGGCGGTATGGCGGTATCAGCGCTGGGTTATATCGGGCTCGAGGTGTGTGACATTGCAGGCTGGGACAGCTTTCTGCACGACGTGGTTGGACTGATGCGCGGGACGCCGACGCCAGCCGGCATCGCCACCTACCGGATCGACGACCAGGCTCAGCGGCTCTGCCTGCACCACGGTGCATCCGACGACCTGGGCTACCTGGGCTTTCAGGTGCGCGATCCGGCGGCGTTGCAGGCGGTCGCCCGACAGCTCGAGCACGACGGCTTTGGCGTCGAGTTGGCGAGCGGGGATCAATGCGCGGAGCGCCGGGTGATGGAGATGATCCGAACGACCGACCCGGATGGGCTAGGCGTGGAGATCTTCTGCGGACCCTATCTGGCACCGGAATGCCCGTTCCGCTCCACCGTCTGCTCGGGTTTCGTGACGGCCGACCAAGGACTCGGCCACGTGGTGCTGTCGGTGGCCGATCCCGATGCCGCGCGGCGGTTCTATGAGCAGGCTCTGGGCTTCCGCCTCAGCGACTTTGTCGTTCTCGGTCCCCCCGGGGAGAGCATCGAAATAGTGTTTCTCCACTGTAACCCGCGACATCACACCGTGGCGCTGGCGCCGCTCTCGGGTGGAAAGCGGTTGCTTCACTTTATGGTGCAGATGCAGACCCTGGACGACGTGGGATCCGCGCTGGACCGCTGCAGCGCGGGAGACGTGCCGCTCAGCATGGGTTTGGGCCGTCACACCAACGATTACATGGTGAGTTTCTACGCCGTCACGCCGTCCGGCTTCGACGTGGAGATCGGTAGCGGTGCCCGAACCGTCGATGATGCGACCTGGCGAGTGGAGCGCCATGCCGCAGTGAGCATCTGGGGGCATCGGCGTTCCCAGTGACCGTTCGCGGGAAGCCGGCGCCCGACAACAGTTTCACAACAGCAGGGAGAGCGAGAGATGCCGACCTTGGAAGGAAAAGTGGCCCTGGTGACCGGAGCGGGAGGGGGGCTGGGTCGCAGCCATGCGCTGCTGCTCGCGCGCGAAGGTGCGGCGGTGGTAGTGAATGACCTCGGCGGCGCCCGGGACGGTACCGGGGCAGGTCACGGCATGGCGGATCAGGTAGTCGAGGAGATTCGTGCCGCCGGCGGTAAGGCCGTCGCCGACTACGGCTCCGTGAGCGATGAGCATGATGCCGCCGCGATGGTGCAGAGCGCCGTCAAGAATTTCGGTGCTCTGGATATCTGCATCTGCAATGCTGGAATCCTGCGCGACAAGTCGTTCAAGAACATGACCGCGGATATGTGGGATGCGGTCATCGACGTCCATCTGCGCGGCACGTACCTGGTGTCGAAGGCCGCCTACGACCGGATGCTCGAGCAGCAGCAGGGCGGACGGATCATCGTCACCAGTTCCACCGCAGGGCTCATCGGCAACTTCGGCCAGACCAACTACGGGGCGGCCAAAGCGGGTATCGCCGGCTTCATGCGCTGCCTGGCACGAGAAGGCACCCGTTACGGCATCACCGTCAATGTGCTGGCGCCGGCGGCCTGGTCGCGGATGACCCAGGACCTGCTCCCGGAGGCGGCCAAGGATCGCTTCGCACCGGAGAAAGTTTCACCGGTGGTGGCGTGGCTGTGCACCGACGCCGCGGCAGACGTGACCGGCAGGATTTTCTGCGCGGGCGGCAACCGCATCAGCATGCTGAACTGGCAGGTCGACACCCTCGCGGAGAAGGACCGGGACACGCCACTGACCGTGGAGGAGGTGGGCCAGATCATGGAGGCGACCCGCGATCGCTGGCCGAAGCCGTTGAATCCGATGGATGTATGACGTCCCGCCCTGGCGACCTCTGGATCAATCGCCGCCCGAGTCTCTCAGCGAGCGCCCCGCAGCGAGCCGCAGCGGTGTGTAAGAAATCACCGTCTCGCCGCGTTGGTTGACGATGTCGTTGCGGGTGCGCACCAGGCCCCGGCTGGGATCTTTGGAGGTGGCCCGGCTTTCCAGCACCTCCACTTCAACGTGTACGGTGTCGCCAACGAAGGTGGGGCCCTTGACGTCGAAGGTCATGGACAGAAAAGCAAGGCCGGTTCGCTGCAGCGTCGCTTGCACCAGCAGTCCCTCGGCAATCGCATACACCAGCGCACCCGGAACCAGGCGGCCTCCTCGAGGTGCGTGTTGCGCGGCGTACTCGGCGTCCGTGAACAGCACCTCCACCATGCCGGTATTGTTGATGAAGTTGACGAGGTCCGTCTCCGTGATGGTCCGTGCGAGGCTCCGGAAGCGTCTGCCCACCGGCAAATCCTCCCAGGCGATTCCGAGGCCGACGATCTCCATGGTCCCTCCCTTCCGGCAGTCCGGCCCGGTGCGTCCCGGGACTTGCCACGCGGGCTCGTGCGCGCGTAGTCTGTCGTAAAGCCGCTTACTGTTCCAGAGGGTTTCATGGAGGAGAAGCCATTGATCGGCATTACCCCCGGCGACCCCTGCGGCATCGGGCCAGAGGTCGTCGCAAAGTCGCTGGCGACGGGTTTGCCCTATGCGAGCTGCCGCCCCGTGGTGATCGGCAGCGTAGCAGCGGTTGCGCTGGGTGCCGAGGTGGCGGGGGCTGACTTGAAGGTCCGGCGGATCGGGGATCTGTCGCGGGCGGGACGTGAGGAGGGCACCGTGGACGTCCTCGATCCGGACAACCTCGAGGCGTCGGAGATCGAGCCCGGTGTTGCCAAGGCGAGTTGCGGGCGTGCCAACGCGCAGTGGCTCCAAGCCGCCACCGACCTGGCCATGTCGGGGCGGATCGCAGCCAGTGTGATGGCGCCGGTCAACGGCGAGGCGCTGGCGAGAGGCGGCATGACAGGGGGGCTGCCAGGCACCGATCCGGGTTCCCTGTATCTGACGTTGCTGTCCGGGCCGTTGCGTGTTGTGCATGTGTTCGATCACGTTCCCCTGGAGGACGTCTGCCGGAACCTCTCCCAGGAGCTCGTCACAACTGCGATCGTCCGCACGGCCGAGTCCCTCGAGCGCTGGGGAATCGCCAATCCGCGTGTCGGCGTTGCCGGGCTGAACCCGCACGCGCTCGGGCGCCAGGAAAGTGCGTCGATCGAGCCTGGCGTGGCGGCGGCAGCGGCGGCCGGGATTGCCGTCGAAGGTCCCGTTGCACCGGACACCGTGTTCCGGCGCTGCATCGAGGGCCGCTACGACGTGGTGATTGCCATGTTCCACGACCAGGGCCATATCGCCATCAAGACCTGGGGTTTCGAAGGCAACTGCGCTGTGTTTCTGGGCGCGCCCTACCTGTTTCTGAGCGTTGGGCACGGCACGGCCTACGACATTGCCGGGCGGGGGGTTGCCGATCACCGGATGATGCTGTCCGCCCTTCTTCAGGCTGCGAGTCTGGCATCGGGTCGCGGGTTTTGTTGAGCCGACCCTCGTCTTGTCGCGGCATCAAGATGATTGTAAACTAGCGTACTAAACGCTTTGAATGAGGCTTGGACCATGCGCTGGAAGGCAGCAGTTCTGGTGGCGTTATTGCTCCTGACGTCGTGTGCGGTCGCGCATGCGCCCAATTCACTGGCCGGCCTCAAGCGACAGGCCGAGGTTGAACGGATCATGGCCATCAAGCGATGTGTGTTGGACGATGTGGCGCGGCACTGGCCGAAAGTGGTGTACTACAAAGACGGGACTCCGCCGCACTGCCTTTGAGATCCTAAAGGTCAGGCTTCCCGTAGCCGGGCCGTTTATGGCCGCAACGCCGACACCCCGATGCCGTTCGTAGCCGCCCGCTCGCCCGGCGACTCCTTCGACACCGCCATCGAGGCGGTGCGGCTTTTGACGACGTCGTGGCGAAGAAGACGGCAGCGGACACCCGGATCTCCACTTGGTGCACGGCGAGCCGCTGATCTACGGGCGTGATCGCGACAAGGGCCTGAAGCTCGATCCGCAAACCCTGACCCTCGAGGCCGTGACCATCGGCCAGGACGGTGTCAGCGAGGGCGACCTCGCCGTGCACGACGAGACCAACCCGGTGCTCGCACAGATGCCGATCATCCTGGCACCGCCGCTGCCCACGGCCATGGGGGTGATTCACCGCCACCAGGCCCGGGCCTTCGACGCCAACTTCGCCATCGGCAAGCCGCGGGAGCGCAGGGTGCTGGTGCTGCTGCATCGGTGGAACATGCTGGATCGGAGATGAAGCCGGCATCACGCTGCCCCACCGGTGCTTGGGTGCGTTTGCGGCTTCCCCGGTGGCCCCGAGCTGGGCGACCTGCTGCGGCCCCGACTGGGCCCTGTGGAGGACGTGGCTGTGTAGGGTGACCCGGTTGGGCCGAAGCCCGGAGGTTCCCGTTGCAGATCTCTCAGTGCTCGGCGCCGGAGACGTTGCCGACGGCGGCACTAGCAAAATCCGTGACGCTCTTGTAATCGGCCTTGCCATTCGGTGCCCGCAGGGGGACCTTCGAGATCAGGATCCGCTTCGGCGCCTTGTAGGGTGCGAGCTGTGACTTGACGTGCTCGCGCAGCGCAGCCTCGTCGAATCTCGCCGGATCCACAGGGACGACGACGCCGGTGACTGCCTGCCCCCAGCGCTCGTCCGGCACGCCCACGACGAGTGCGTCCTCCACGTTGGGGTGGGTCTTTAGCGCTTCCTCGACTTCCTCGGGATAGATCTTCTCGCCGCCGGAGTTGATGCACACGGAACCCCGGCCGAGCAGGGTCAGTGTGCCGTCGGCCTGGACGACACACCAGTCGCCCGGCACGGAGTAGCGCACGCCGTCGATCACGGGGAACGTCCTGGCCGTTTTCTCCGGATCCTTGTAGTACCCCACCGGAATCGGGCCGGGTCGGGCTATGAAACCCGGTTCGCCGCTACCGGGCTGCACGGGCCGATGGTCTTCGGTGAACACCTTGCAGTGCTCGCCGATGGTGAACTTGGCCGTGGTCGGCTCCTCGTTGCCGGTGGTGCGGGAGGTGCCGAAGCCGATGGCTTCGGAGGCGCCGAAGGAGTCCATCAGCACCATGTTGGGGTTGTGGCGCAGCAGCCCGCGCTTCACCTCCGGGGACCACATGACGCCCGAGCTGACGATGCCCATCACGCTGGAGAGATCGTAGCTGCCGGGTTTCTCCTCGAGGGCGCGCAGCAGGGGCTTGGCAAACGCGTCGCCGACGATGGCGAGCGAGTTGACGCGATAGCGCTCGACCGTCGCCCACATGGCGTGCGGATCGAGACTGTGTTCCGGCACCGTGACCACGCAGCCGCCCTGGCTCAGCGTGTTGATGCTCGTCAGCATGGCGGTGCCGTGCATGAGCGGACAGGCGGCCAGCATCTTGCCACGCATGGGCGCCTTGGCGACGCGCTGGGCGTGCTCTGCCGGGGATTCGGGTGCTGGCTGGCCGGGATTCAGCAGTGATGACCCGGAGCCGCCGGCCTGCCAGATTGCCTCATGCTCCCACATCACGCCCTTGGGCATGCCGGTGGTGCCTCCGGTATAGATGAAAAGCAGGTCCTTGCCGCTGCGTTCGACGTCCAGCGGCGAGCCGTCGCCTTCGCCGACGACGTCGCCGTAGCACACGGCGAAATGCGCGGCACGATCTTGCGGCTCCTCGAAATAGGGTGTGACCTCGATCCAGACACGAACCTTCGGCAGCCGCGGGCGCAGCGCCGCCACGTGCTCGCGGAACTCGGCGCCGTACACGACGGCCTCGGCGTCCGAGTTGTCGAGGATGTAGTGCAGCTCGTTGTCGCGATATCGGTAGTTGACGTTCACGTGGACATAACGGCCCTTGAAGCTCGCGACCATCGTCTCGATGTAGGCTGGGCAGTTGCGCATGTAGTGCGCGACCTTGCTGTCCGGGCGCAGGCCCTGGGCGGCCAGATAGCGGGCCAGTCGATTGCTGCGTCGCATCAGCTCCGGCCATGAGATCGTGATGCCTGACGAGCCGCCCGGGCCGGCATGGATGCAGGCCGGATGCTCTTCGTTGCTGACCTCGGCGATGGCTTCAAAAATGTCGGCGAAGTTCCAGGCCATGGCATTCTCCAATCAGTTATCGGCGAAATTCGGCATCACCTTGCGGGCAAACAGGTCGAGGGAGTCCTGTAGCTGCGCCGGCGTGTGCAGGCCCTGGGGAATGAGCAGGAAAGCCTCTTCGATGGGCACGCTCTTCGACACTGTTTCGATCTGCCGGTTCAAGGTATCGGGAGAACCGACGAGCAGCTGGGGCAGCCCTTGTCCAAAGGGCGTGGCCCAGGTTTTCCAGAACCACTCCATGTCTTCGAACAAGGCCTGGGCCTTGGCATCGGTCTCGGCGCACACCGCGATGCCGCCCCAGCAGGCCTGCTCCCCCGGGACCACGTCGTGGCCGTGGCGTCTGGCCTCTTGCTCCCATTCGCGCCACAACAGCTCGAGGAACTCGGTGTTGCCCGACAGCACGATTGGCCGCCCCTTGTAACGGGCCCAGAATTTCGCCGTCCGCAAGCTCTGCGAGAAGCCGCCGTAGAGCGGGATGGTCGCCTGGTAAGGCTTGGGCGCAATGCCCACCTCGTGCACGCGCATGTCGGTGTCCACGCCCCGGCCGTATTGAACGTAGACCGGGTGATCGTGAGGATTGACGAATTCCGGCGGCGGGAACTGCCAGAACCTGCCCTGGTGGTTGAGGGTGTCGTGACCGAGGGCCTTGACGACCACGTCGACGAACTCCGCGAAATACTCGCGGTTCAGCTCGTTCTCCGGGCGATCCGCGTTCCAGGGCCCGACGGCGGCGAGCTCCGGGCGGATCTTGTAGTTCTCGACCCAGCGGGCCTGATAGCCGCGCACCAGGCCCACGCCGAACCGGCCCTTCAACATGTGATCCAGGGTCGCGATCTTCTCGGCCGTCATCAGCGGGTTGTTGACGGTGCTGACGAACCCGCAGGTGACGATGCGCAGTTGGCGGGTGTGCTGACCCAGCCACATGGCCATCAGACACGGGTCGTTGGAGATCTCGAAGCCTTCGATCTGCAGATGGTGCTCGGGGTGGCCGAAGGCGAAGTAGCCGGCATCGTCGGCGAAGGCCGCCACTTCGCCGAGCTCGTCGAGCATCCGCTGGTAGAGCTCGGGCCGGCGGCCGGCCATGCCGGCCTCGAGCTCGGAGCGGCGCCCGATGGTGCAGTAGACGAACAGGCCGAACTTCATGCGGCCCGTCCGTTGCGCAGCAGCCTGCCGGGCAGGGCGCCATTGCCCGCGATCTGATCCTCGTCCGCCTGGCGCAGCAGCGTTCCGTTGACGATCACCGCCTCGATGCCGCGGGCGCGGCTGATGAGGCGCTCCGCCCCGGCGGGCTGGTCCGTCACCCGCTCCAGCGGGCTTGCCCCCACGGTGTCCGGATCGAAGATCACGATGTCAGCGGGCCGGTCGACGGCGAGCAGCCCGCGATCGGCGATGCCGAACACCGTCGCCGGCAGCGAGGTGAGCATCTGCACCGCCCGCTCCAAGGAAAGCACCCCGGTTTCCCGCACCCAATGGCCGAGCAGGTGGGTGCTGTAGCACGCATCGCAGAGCTGACTGGCGTGGGCGCCGGCGTCGGAGAGCCCCAGCACCACATGATCGTTGCCGAGCATCGTCGCCACTTCCGATTCGTCGGCATTGGCCACCGGCATGCGAATGCGGGTGTCGAGCTCCTCCTCGATGACGAGATCGAGCATGAAATCGGCGATGCGCTTACCCTTTTCTGCGGCGAGCTGCGGGAGCAGACGCTCCTGGTACTCCGGGTGCAACCGGCTGTAGGAGACCACCGCCTTGGCGAACGCGTCGGTCAGTGCGCCGCCCTCGATCATGCGATGGAACTCGCCGCGGAAATCCTCGGAGGCGTATGCCTGCATGCGGCTGGCCGGGTCGGCGCCGGAGAGCTTGTTGAACACCGGGTTCATGTCCAGCAGGAACGGTTCCTTCAGGGTGAACTCCAGCACCAGCGGCCGGCAGGCTACCTGGGGCCAGACGTCCGCGCCGCGCGCCTGAATGGCGGCGGATCGTTCGAGCTGGTCCGTGACCGAGCTGTTGCGCAGCAGCCCGCCGCCGCCGAGCAGCGCCGTCCAGCTCACGCGGATGCCGTGGCTGCTCGCCAGACGCTCGAACTCGGGCAGCGCCAGGCCCTTGCCGATGGTGGCCTGCATCACGCCGCGGCCGGCGGCGGGAACGGTGGCCGCCAGCGCGTCGACTTCCTCGAAGCCCGCGAGCCGGCTCGGTACCGGCCGGCCCTCGAACCCGACGTGGGTGGCGGCCTTCGACGTGGCGAAGCCGAGGCCACCCGCGGCGATCGCTTGACGCACGATCCGCTGCATCTTGGCAATCTCGTCGGCGGTGGCTTCCCGCTCGGTCGCCTCTTCGCCCATCACATACAGGCGCACGGGCGTGTGGCCCACCAGGGCCGCGACGTTGATCGCACTGCCGCGGCGCTCGATGGCGTCGAGATACTCGGGGAAGGTTTCGAAGGGCCAGTCGTCGCCGAGGCCCGCGAACAGCGCCTCGGCGGTCATTCCCTCCACCTTCTCGAGGGTCCGCACGATGAGCTCCCGATGCGCCGGCCGGGTCGGCGCGATGCCGAAGCCGCAGTTGCCCATGACCACGGTCGTCACGCCGTGCCAGGGAGAGATCGTCAGCATCCGGTCCCACAGGATCTGGGCATCGTAGTGGGTGTGAATGTCGACGAAGCCCGGCGCGACCACCTTGCCGCCGGCGTCGAGCGAGCGTTTCGCCTTGCCGGTCACATCGCCCATGGCCACGATGCGGCCGTCCTCGATCGCGATGCTGCCGGTACGGCCGGGCGCACCGGAGCCGTCCACCAGCGTGCCGTTGTCGATTCTCAGATCGAACGTCATGGGGTTGCCTCCCGGTGTTCAGTGCACCTCTATGCCGTACCAGCCGGCGACGTTGTCGTGGCAGATCCAGTCCTTCTCCTGTTCGGTCAGGTGAGCCGTCTGCTCGGCGAGCACCGCTTGCGACCGGGGCCAGGTGGAATCGCTGTGGGGGAAATCGCTCGCCCACATCAGCCGCCGCACGTTCACCAGATCCTTGCACTGGAACGCCACGTAGTCGTCCTGGAAGGTCATGGCGACATGCTCGCGAAAGTATTCGCTGGGCTTGCGTTCGAGCGGCGGCGCCTTCATCCAGTAGCGATGGTATTCGTAGGCGTGGTCCATGCGGTACATGTAGTGGGGCACCCATCCCGCGTCCGCTTCCGCGCAGACCAGCTTCAGCCCGGGATGCCGGTCGAACACGCCGGAGAAGATGAACAGCCCCATCACGTCCTGGCAGCTGCGGATGATCTGCAGGAAGGCGTTGATCTTGGGGCCGCGCGTCGCGTCCAGGCCGCTGGAGCGTGAGGTCAGAATGTGGAACGACAGGGGCATGTCGAGGTCGGTGGCCGCCTCCCACAGCGGATCGAAACGCGGGTCGTCGTAGTCGAATTCGGTGCCCGGCTCGCCCGGCATCATCACGCCGACGAACCCGAGCTTGCGCATCTCCTCGAGCTCACGCACGGCGGCTTCCACGCTGGTGACGGCGGTCTGGCCGAGGCCGAAGACCCGGCCCGGGGCGCCGGCGCAATACTCGGCGAGCCAGCGGTTGTAGGCCTCCATACAGGCTTGCTTGTACTCGGGGTCGGGGTGGTTGCACAGCACCATGCCCACCGTGGGGTAGAGGATCTCTGCCGCGATGCCGTCCCGCTCCTGGTCGGCCTGCCGGGCCTTCGGGTCCCAGCCGGAGCGGTGCAGGTCCTTGAAGGCAACGCCGTCGGCCTTGATGTCCTTGGGGTCGAGACCGGCTGCAGCGACGAGACCCAGGGGAATGGGCGAGGGCATCCCGTCGATGACGAACACATCGCCGAGCCCCTGCATCTCCGTGACGTGCGGCGCCTTGTCCCGGTATCGGGGGCCGATGTGGGCGGTGTAGCAGTCCGGGGGCTCCGTGATGTGAGAATCGGCTGAAATGATCGGCTTGCTCATGAGGCGCTCTCCTGGAGGTGTGGCGCGATGACGGTACCGTCGAAGAACCGGGGGTTGACGGCGGTGTACAGGGAAACCGCATTGCCGAACACGAAGTCGCGGAAGTTCGCGGGCGTGATCAGCCCGTGCTCGACGAGCTCGTAGGCCTCCGCCAGCACGCCGCTCATGTCCGGCACGTCCCAGTGCCCGATGTCGGAGCTGAACAGTGCCTTGAGCTCGGCGCCGAATGGGTTGCCGCGGCGGTTGAAGGCAAACTGGTTGATCGGGTCGTCCGCTTCGCAGCCGAAATGGAACGGCTCGACGAAAAGCTCGACGATCTGCTCGGCGCGGTCGATCTGCAAGGCGGCGAACTCGTCCAGAGTGGCCGGATCCTCGTTCGGGTTGGACAGGATCCGCAGCGTCCGGTCGAGCTCTTTCTTCTTGTCCACGAAGGGCTTGGGGGCGTAGCGGTCGAACAGGCGCTCGAGCTCGGCCCGGTCGAGCATGGCCGGATCGTAGTGGCGCAGGGCCTCGACGTTACGCTTTTCCCAATGGCCGATCAGATCGGAAAACAGATTGCAGGCCCAGCCGACTCCGCCCTCCAGAAAAGCGAACGTGAGGCCGGGAAAACGCCGGGTCACGCCGCCGAGGAACAGCGACCGGCATATCGCCTCCTGCGCGGCGGCGAAATTGCCGATGTGGTTATAGACGTAACTCTTGTCGCTGGCCCGGCTGCCCCAGCCCATGCCGGAGGAGTGGAATGCCGGGGCGAATCCGAGGCGCTCGCAGGCGGCCCAGACCGGGTCGTAGTCGTAGGCGTTGTGGAATCCGACGACGTCGAGCCGCCGGCGGCCGTTGACATCGCGCTGGCACATGCCGCCGAGCAGCACGGCCTTCAGCCCCAGCGCTCGGGCGTGCTCCAATTCCGCCACGGCTTCCCCGGGGGTGTTCATGGGAATGACCGCCACCGGCGCCAGCCGATCGGCGAATTCGCCGTAGAGCCGGGCATGGTAGAGGTTGAAGGCCCGGCACGCCGCCTGGCGGACCTCGTCCTCCTCGAGGCCCAGAGCGAACAGCCCGTGGGTCGGGTAGAGCACGGCGAAGTCCAGCCCCATCTCGTCGAGCCGGTCGTACAGCAGGCGAGGGAACATGGCGGTGGCGCGATCGAGCGTGTTGCGCGCCGGCACGGCCCACCAGGGCGGCCGGATCGCCAATCCGGGGCCGCCGTTGGCCCTGGCCTCGAGCGCGAGCGGCAGGCCGTCCAGGCAGCCGCTGCGCTCGAACTGTCGCGCCACCTCGGCTCCCGCGACTTCTCGGCAGTACTCGGCTACCTGGGGCATGAACTCGATGGTGTGGCCATCGGCATCGATCACCGGATGATCGAGCCGCTCTCGCAGCGAGCTGCTCATGTTTTCTCCAGCCGGAACACCGGCGTCTGAAAGTCGTCGGTGATGCGCTTGAACGCTACCCGGACGGGGGCGTCGAGTTCCAGCTCGGCCGGATCGGCATCGATGAGCTGGCTGACGAAGCGGACCCCCTCATCGAGCTCGATCACGGCAGCGACGAAAGGCACGTCGAATGCGGGATGAAAGACCTGATGGGTAACGGTCCAGGAATACAGGGTACCGCGGCCGGTCACCGGCGCCCATTCGTACGCCGTCGAGCCGCATTCGGCGCACTGGTAGCGGGGCAGATGCCGCAGCGTGCCGCAGTCGGTGCAGCGCTGGAAGCGCAGCACGCCGTCCTGCAGCGTCTGCCAGAACTCGGCATTGATGGGGTCGACGTTCTTGGGTAAAGGCCAGTGGCTCATGTCACCTCCGGAGAATGGCTATGCTGCCGTCGCCGAGATCGCCCCAGCCCGTGACGATGCCGATCTCGGCGTCGGTGACCTGGGCGCTGGAGTCGCCGCGGAGCTGGCGCGTGGCCTCGACGACGTGATTGAGACCCCAGACGTGGGCCTGGCTCAGGAGCCCGCCATGGGGGTTGAGTGGGTAGCGCCCGCCGGGCTGCAGGGCGCCGTCCTTGACGAAGTCCCATACCCCGCCGCGCTCGGCAAAGCCCAGGGCCTCGAGCTGCAACAGCACCACGTAGGTGAAACAGTCGTAGATGCACAGGAAATCCGCGTCCTGGGGCTCGATGCCGGCCATCTCGAAGGCCCGCGGCGCCGCATAGGAGAGGCCGATGCGGAACGGATCTTCCCGGGAGGGAATGTCGTCCGCTGGGTATGGATGCCCTTCCGCGGCAGCCATCACGTATACCGGCCGATGGCGCAGATCCCGGGCGCGGTCGGCGCGGGTCAGCACCACGGCGCAAGCGCCGTCCGTTTCCAGGCAGCAGTCGTTGAGCCGGAACGGCTCGGAGACCATCCGCGACTGCAGGTACTGGCTCATGTCGAGCGGCCGCTCCCGCATGAGCGCGCGCTCGTTGCTCTGGGCGTGTGCGCGGCAGGCTACCGCGACCTGGCCGGTGGCCTCATCCGGGATGTCGTAGAGCCGCTTGTGTCGGGTGGCGAGCCACGCGTACATCTGTACCGGCAGGGTCACGCCGTAGGGAATGTAGAACCCCTGCATGGTCGCGGACAGGGTCGTCATGCCCATGGGGCGGGTCGGCGGCTGGCCGGGCTTCGGACGTAGCGCCGAGTAGCCGTTCCAGCCCAGCACGACGAGCACGCTTTCGCAGATGCCGCTGGCGATGGCGGTGGCCGCGTTCTGCAGCGCGGCCGTGGGGCTCGCACCACCCATATGCACGGTGGATGCGTAGCGCAGGATGGGAATGCCCAGATTCGCCGCCAGCTCCTCGGACGTCGTGTAGATGGGTGGCGGGACCAGCCCGTCGACGTCGCGAGCGGTCAACCCGGCGTCATCGATGGCCGTGCGGGCGGCTTCCAGCATCAGGTCCACGGCCGTGCGTGCCGTGCCCTTGACGTAGTCGGTCTCGCCGATGCCGACGATGGCCGCCTGGTCTTTGATGGTCATGAACACAAGCTCCTTGGTTTCGCTGGTTGAATGCTCATCACCCTCGTCGCCTCATTGCGCCAGATACCCGCCGTCCACCACCAGCTCGGTGCCGGTGACGAACGCCGCCGCATCACTGACAAGGTAGGCGACGCCATCGGCGATGTCGTCGGCGGCACCGAGACGGCCGAGCGGATGGCGGTCGATCACCGCGCTGCGAAAGCGCTCACCGCTGCCGGTCTCGGCTGCCTCCATACGCGCCACGCCGGCCCGGAACAGCGGCGTGTCGATGAAACCCGGATGAACGCTGTTGACCCGGATGTGCTTCGGCGCGAGCTCGAGCGCCGCAGCCTTGGTGAACAAGCGCACGCCGCCTTTGCTGGCGCAGTAGGCGGCCGCGTTGCGCCCGCCGACGAATCCCATCACGGAGGACACGTTGACGATGGCGGCGCCGCCGTGCCAGCGCCCGGCGCGCTCCGCCAGTCGGGGAATGGCGTGCTTGGTGCCGAGGAACACGCCATCGAGATTGATGCTCGTCAGGCGCCGCCAGGACTCGAGCGACAGCGTCTCCAGAGGCCTGGCAGCCGAGGCGACGCCGGCGTTGTTCACGAGCACGTCGAGCCCACCGAAGCGCTCGACGACTGCCTCCATGGCCTTCGCCCAGGCTGCCTCGTCCGCAACGTCCAGCCCCAGCCCGGCGGCTTCGCCGCCGCCTTCGACGATCTCCGCCGCCGAGGTCCGCGCGCCTTCTTCCTCGACGTCCGTGACCAGCACCGCAGCGCCGCCGGCGGCGAGGCGCCGGGCGACGGCCGCACCGATGCCGCGCGCGGCGCCCGTGACCAGGGCGACCCGACCCCTCAGATCCGGTTCTGCCACGGCGCTCGGCCTCGCGGGGTTTGCATGCTTTGCGGCTCCCTTCCGATGGTCATTCGATCGTGAAGCCCTCGTAGCCCGCGGCCGCCACGGCGTCACACCGTTCCCGGTAGCGGGGGGCGCCGCCGGCGTAGGCCATGAACGTGCGCTTTTTGTCGGGCAGGTTGCTGTTGACGCCCATGAACCACGAGTCCGCGGTGGGAATCAGGGTCAGGTTCGCCATCTCGTAGACGTGCTGGGTCCATGCGTCCTCGGCGGCCTCGGTCGCTTCCATGCATCGGCGGCCGTGCTCGCGTAAGTACACCAGGGCATCGGTCACCCACTCGACGTTCTGCTCGATGCAGCGGGGAATGTTGCAGAAGGTGGCGGCGTTGTGTGGTCCCACCAGGGTGAACAGGTTGGGAAATCCGGCGCTCTGGATGCCGAGATAGGTCCGCGGGCCGTCGCGCCACTTTTCTCGCAGGCGCCGGCCGTCCCGGCCGCGGATGTCGATGCGGTCGAACGCGCCGGTGATGGCGTCGAAACCGGTGGCGTAGACGATCAGGTCCAGCGGATGAAGCTCTGCGCTGGTGCGGATGCCGCCGGGCTCGATGTGCCGTATGGGCGTTTCCCTGATGTCGACGAGGGTGACGTTGTCCTGGTTGTAGACCTCGTAGTAGCCGGTTTCCAGCGGCACGCGCCGCGTGCCGAAGCCGTGGTCTCGCGGCGTGAGCTTCTCCGCCACCGCCGGATCGAGCACGCGTTCCCGGATCTTCCTGCGCATGAACTCGCTGATGGTGTCGTTGGCGCGTCGGTCGATGATGATGTCGTAGAAGTTGCCCATCCAGATGGCGAACCCGGGCTGACCGTAGAGCTCTTCGTAGAAGGCCTCGCGCTTTTCGGCTGAGACTTCCAGCGCCGAGCGGGCATCCGAGCGGTGAATGAAGCAGCCGTTGGATTCCCGGCAGCGGGCGAAGATTTTCGGATAGCTCGCCTTGATTTTCCGCTGTTCCTCCGGCGTGATGGGCCGGTTGCCCAGCGGTGCGCAGTAATTGGGCGTGCGCTGGAAGACGGTGAGATGACGCGCGGTCTTGGCCACTTCCTGGATGACCTGAACGCCGGTCGCCCCGGTGCCGATCACGCCGACGCGCCGGCCTTCGAAGGAGACCGGCTCGTGCGGCCAGCGCGCGGTGTGATGGGACTCGCCGCGAAAGCTC
>PABG01000117.1 GCA_002699185.1 Gammaproteobacteria bacterium
CCGGCCTCCTCTCGTCTGCAAATCGGCAACTTCGCGTTCGAAAGGATAACCGGGTGGCTCGGCACTACATCCGCCCGGAACAATTAATCAAAATTACAGAAAGAAGGGTGCACTACCCATCGCGGCCGGAACCCTGGTCGAGTTGATGCCCGAGTATCGCGCGGCCGAACTAGGCGTATACGCCATTTACCCGTCACGCCGGCATATTGCGCCCAAGATCCGAGCTCTGATCGCGTTCCTGAGCGAGCACTTCGCGGATACACCCGCCAGCTAACCGCAGACGCGAAGGAAGCGACTTCCTCGCCATACTGTCTCACTATCAGCAACAATTAGTTTCGAAAAGCCCTGTTTATTCGAAATCTATGGCCAAATATGCTGTTTCGCATCGTTCAAATACTGCATTCCCACGGGAGACGAAATCATGCTCGTCAATGGCCGCTGGTCCGAAAACTGGCATCCGGTCCAAAACAGCGATGCGAATGGCCGGTTCATACGGCAGCGTTCGGGATTCCGCGATCGCATCGGCGGCGACTCGGCGTTTGCGCCGGAGCGGGGGCGCTATGTGCTGTACCTGGCCTACATCTGCCCCTGGGCTTCGCGCGCGCTGATCGCCCTGCGGCTGAAGGGGCTGGAGGATGTCATCGATGTCC
This sequence comes from Gammaproteobacteria bacterium, assembly GCA_002699185.1. Classification (GTDB taxonomy): domain Bacteria; phylum Pseudomonadota; class Gammaproteobacteria; order Thiohalobacterales; family Thiohalobacteraceae; genus Thiohalobacter. Next base: position 651 of record PABG01000117.1, read on the forward strand.
GCGCCGTCGATCCGCGGCTCGGCGACCAAGGCTGGGCGTTCACCCGCGATATGGGCAGCGACGTCGATGACGTCAATGGCGCCAGCCACATGCACGAACTCTACACGCAGGCCGATCCCGCCTACACCGGCCGCGCGACCGTGCCCGTCCTCTGGGACCGCAAGCGCTGGACCATCGTCAACAACGAGTCGGCGGACATCCTGCAGATCTTCGACCGCGATTTCGGCGCGCTGGCGCACCATGACATCGACCTGCGCCCAGCCGCGCTGGAGCAGGAGATCGCCGAGGTGAGCGCCTACCTTTACACAGACTTCAACAACGGGGTCTACCAGGCCGGGTTTGCGGGGAGCCAAAGCGCGTACGACGAAGCGGTCGGCAAGGTGTTCGCGGCGCTGGATTGGATGCAGCAGCGTCTTGGCACGACACCCTGGCTGGTCGGCGATCAGTTGACGGAGACCGACATCCGCGCCTTTGTCACGCTGGTGCGCTTCGAACTGGCCTACTCCGGCCTGTTCAAGTGCAACCTGATGCCGCTGTCCGCCTACCCGGCGGTGTACGACTACCTGGTCCGACTGCTCAAGATCCCGGCCTTCGCGGCCAGCGTTCGCCCGGATCACATCAAGGCGGGCTACTACTCGATCAAGGCCCTGAATCCGGGTGGGATCATTCCCGCCGGGCCGGCGCTCGACTACATGCCCGCCTGCTTGAGATCGCAAACAAGTGTCCGGTGTATCGCACGCTGAGCTCGGAAATTCGGATTCAAACACAGGAGATCAAGTCATGAGCATCCAAGCCACAGCGGACCCCGCCTGCAACGGCTGCGAGTCGACCCCCGACATCGCAACCCTGATCGATGGCAAGCCGCGCGATATCGGCGGCTTCGGTGTGCGGCGGCTCCTTCCGTCGGCCGCTCGCCGTCGGGTCGGCCCTTTCGTGTTTTTCGACCACATGGGTCCGGCGAACCTTGCTGCGGGCCAGGGACTGGATGTGCGGCCCCACCCGCATATCGGCCTGGCCACGGTTACCTACCTGTTCGACGGTGAGATCCTGCACCGCGATAGCCTGGGTTCGCGGCAGGCAATCCGCCCTGGCGCCGTCAACTGGATGACGGCCGGCAGCGGCATCGTGCATTCCGAGCGCAGCGCCGATCAGGAGCGCTGGAACCCCTCTCAGCTCGACGGACTGCAACTCTGGGTGGCGCTGCCCAGCGCCCACGAGGAGACCGATCCCAGCTTCCACCATCACCCAGCGGATTCGCTGCCGCTGGTGGATCGCGACGGCAACCAGCTACGCGTTCTGGCCGGCGAGGCCTACGGTGCCAGTTCGCCAGTGCACGTGCTCTCGCCACTGTTCTACGTGGAGGCTTTCCTGTCGGCCGGTGGAACCCTGAACCTGCCAGACGATTATGCCGAGCGGGCTCTGTACGTCGTCGAAGGCGCGGTTTCATGCGGGCCGGAACGCGCCTCACCGGGCCGCATGCTGATATTCGAGACCGGCCGCGCGATCCGCATCAGCGCCGAGCATGGTGCGCGCGTCATGCTTTTCGGCGGGGAACCGCTGGACGGCGAGCTGCACATCTGGTGGAACTTTGTCTCCAGCTCAACGGACAGAATCGAGAAGGCGCGTCACGACTGGCAGGCCGGACTTTTTCCCACGGTGCCCGGCGATGAGCGTGAGTTCATCCCTGCACCCCACTGAATCGGAGGAATACATCATGAATCGAGTTGCGCCAACTGACGCCCCCATCCAGGAACTACTGAGCAAGCGCTGGAGCCCGTATGCGTTTGATCCCGAACGCACGGTCGCTGCCGAAGACCTGCATGCACTCTTCGAAGCCGCGCGCTGGATGATGTCGTCCTACAACGCCCAGCCCTGGCGCTACATTGTCGGCACGCGCGATGGCAGTCCCGAGATCCGTGACCGCATTTTCAACGTGCTGCTGGAGGGCAACCAGCCTTGGGCCAGGAATGCGCCGGTGCTCGCTCTGGGCATCGTGCAGCACAACTTCGAACACAACGGCAAACCTAACAAGGCCGCGGTTCACGACCTCGGCGCCGCCTCCGCCGGTTTGACCTTCGAAGCAGCGGCTCGCGGCCTGGCCGTCCACCAGATGATCGGCATCGATCCAGACAAGGCGCGTGAGACATTCGAGCTGGCGGACGGGCTGGAGGCTTTCACCGGTCTGGCCATCGGCTACCCCGGCGAGGCGTCCATGATTCCCGACGAATACGCGCAGCGTGACCGGCAACCGCGCGAACGTAAAGCGCTCGCCGAGATCATCCTCGCAGGATCGATCGGTTGAGCGCCTGTCCGGGTCGGCCGTCGGACGTTGAGACGGTCGCGCTCGCACGGTCCGATCCCGGGTTCCTGATAGTCTTCGTGGCTAGCGACAGAAAAACGGCCCGGTGGGCGTAACAAGCACGAAAGCATGATCGCGATAGGGGCTGAAATCCGAGTGGCATCATCGTGTCTCAACGTCGGGTGGCGCTTTTTGCGCGGCATGGAGGCGGCGGGATGCTACCGTGCTCACCGTTGTTCGCGCCGTCCCTGGAGCGAGGTTACACTTCGAGCCTGGCCCCAGGGCGGGCGTCTGTGCCCGCCCGCTCTCGCCTGACCAAACTGTGCTCGGCCCAGGAATAGGCGAAGAGGTAAGGAAGATGATTCACGGCATCCATGCCGCGGCGCCTTCATCCTGCGAAGCACCAGGGCTCGCGTCACCGCAAATCGCCGGTAGGCGATTTGCTGCTCGCCCGTCGGGCGCGGTGCGCCCGACCCCACGTCCGTTCCGGACGCGGTTTCAACCCAACAGCTTCAGCAAAAACGAAAAAAGCCCCGATGGGGCTTTTTTCGTTTTTGGTGGAGGCGGCGACAATCACATCGCCTTATGAATCAATACTTTGCGCCGCTAAACGCCAGAAATGCCCTCATAAATACCCCCGGATCACTTCGCTTGGGTTTTTGGCCAGTGTCAGGCAGATTTTAACGCTCTTCAGGCGCTCGCCATGCGTCGAATCGCTCCAGCGCATCGGTGCTGCCGATCAGGGCGCGCGCCCGTCGAAGTCGCTCTATTGTGCGCTCCCGTTGCTCGTCAGGTAAATCCTGCGCGCGGCGTTCGGCGTCCGCGAAGAACTCCTCGAGTCGCTTGGCTTCTGCCCAAGCATCGATGACGTGGAGCAGGTCCTCTTTGCTGTCCTTCAGGGCCTTGGCAGCCCGCCGTGCCTCCTCTTCGCGGCGCCACTGCTCGCGCTGAGCTTCCCAGCGCTGGCGTTCGATCTCCGCCTGGCGCTCTCCTTCCTCGACGAGCCGCGCTATTTCGACCGTGGCCTTCTCCAGCTCCCGAACGATGGCCGGGATCCGGCCGGAAAGGGCCCGGGACGGGGTCTCTCGCCACTGCTGCGTCCAATTGGCCCGCGGGTACGGCGAGTAGGCCTGGAGGCATAGGCGCCCGGTCGGGAAGTCGTGGGTGCTCGTCCAACCATAGTCCTGCGCGTACCGGCCGCGCCGCTTGGGCACGAAATCGGTCAGCCGAACGTATTCGCCGTTCACATACCGGGCCTCGGCAGCCTCTGACATCTCGATGACGGTGAGGCCGATTGCCACGGTGCCGATGTAGACCACCGTGCAGCGCATCGGTGACCACAGGTTGTTATGGTGGTGACCTTTCCCAGGGTTCTCCCGCTCGTCCACATCCGCGCGATGGAATCGCTCCGAATTGGGCGCGATGACCACGCGATGGTCCCTGGCTTCCAGCGCCAGGAAAAGTTCGTTCGCAAAGGCGATAGCCTTGTCCAACCCGGTCTGGGTGACGGCCAGGTCGACGAGCAGTTTCTTGGCCGGCTTGAGGTATTTGCCGTGCCAGGAGAGACGACCTGCCTCGAACAGCGGCTTGGCTCCGCTGACCAGTGGATGCCGATCCGGAAGCTGCCGCTTTACCGTGCGCTTCCCTCGTGGCCGCTGGTCGGGTGGCTTCGGGAGGGATCGGGCCCGCTTCGGCAAGGCTCCGTCCCGCGTCCACTCGAGCGGGTCGCCCGGACGCGGTTCGGGGAGCGGCGGTTGCTTCGGCGCTTTGCCGACCGCCAGCTTCGCCCAATAGCCGCGCTCAGGCCGCGGTACGTTGAGCAGCGTGCAGACGCGGGCCATGTAGCTGGACGAGACGCCGAACCGGGCCGCCACCCGGAGCATGGGCTCGGACCAGACCATCTCGTATAGCGCTTCTCGGCTGACCGGGCCCTCGCTGCTGTCAGTCAGCGACGCCGGTACCTGCGTTGCGTCTTGTTCCTCTGTCACGATGCTCGATTGATCCCACATCCGTCGGCCAGTGGTCGTTAAGGTGGCGCGTCGCGCAGATAAATGATACAAATCCTAGGTATCTAGGGTCTACACATCGAGTATTTGTATCAATGGCAAAGCCCCGAACGCAGCGTGAGCTCGCCCAAACCCTGCTGAAGAAGCAGGGGATCATGCGCCTGCTCGAGCTGCGCGAGGCCGGCGTGACCGCGGCGACAATGAGTCGTATGGAGCGGGCCGGCGAAGTCATCCGCCTGTCGCGGGGCGTCTATCAGCTGCCCGATGCCGACCTGGACCCCAATCACAGCCTGGCGGAGGCGACGAAGCGGGTGCCCAAGGGCATCGTTTGTCTCGTCTCGGCTCTGGCATTCCATGGCCTGACCGACCAGCTACCTCCGAAAGTCTGGATGGCGATTGGACCCAAGAAATGGGCGCCGCAGCGCAGCGGTACGGGCATCCGTATTGTGCGTTTCACAGACACCCTGCTGAGGGAGGGCATCGAGACGCACGTGATCGAAGGCGTGTCGGTGAAAGTCTTTGGCGTGGCCAAGACGGTGGCAGATTGCTTCCGACATCGCGGGAAAGTGGGCCAGTCTGTCGCGATCGAGGGGCTCCAGGAGGCGCTGAGGCAACGCAAGGCGACTCCGGCGGAAATCGCTCGTCAAGCCGAGAAGGGCGGGGTGTCCACAGTCGTGCGGCCGTATCTCGAGGCACTGACTGCCAATGCCTAGGGAGATCAGAAACGTCGGCGCCTCCGTTCGGGCGCGTCTGCAGAATCTCTCCCGAGAAACGGGACAGAGTTTCGAGCTGATACTCACCCGCTATGCGTTGGAACGCCTGCTTTACCGTCTCAGCACGTCGGCCTTCTCGGACCGATTCGTGCTCAAGGGCGCGATGCTGCTGACGAGCTGGTTTGCGGACCCACACCGGGCTACGCGTGATCTCGACCTGTTGGGGTTCGGCGATCCAAGCCCGGAGGCGATGGTCGCAGCATTCCAGGAGATTCTCGCGATCGACGTCGAGGATGGCGTCGAATTCGATTCGAACGCGGTACGTGTCGACCAGATCCGGGAGGAGCTCGAGTACGGCGGACTGCGGCTGCGCACGACCGCATCGATCAGCGGTGCCCGTATCGCTGTAACAGTCGACGTCGCATTCGGAGACGCGTTGGAGCCGGGTGCCGAGGTCATCAACTATCCGTGCATGCTGGACCTTCCCGCACCTCGCCTGCGCGCGTATGCCCGCGAAACGGTGATTGCCGAGAAATTCCAGGCAATGGTGGCGCTTGGGCGCGCGAACAGCCGGATGAAGGACTTCTATGACATTTGGCTCCTCAGCCAATCGTTTCCGTTCGACGACGACCGACTGGCACGCGCAATCGCCGCGACCTTCGAACGGCGCGAGACCGAGGTCCCGGTCAACCTACCGGATGCCCTTACCCCGGCCTTCGCCGAGGATGAGCAGAAGCAGCGTCAGTGGAATGCTTTTCTGGACAACGTGGCGCTTCGTCCCGGCAGCCTACCTGAGGTGATCGAAGGTGCTGCCCGATTCCTCATGCCTCACGCCATCGCCGCAGCGAAGCTCGGCAGGAGCGATTGATGCCATCGGATCCGAGCCGCCTCATTGCTGCACTCGCACGAGACCGGATTAATCTCGATCTGAAAACGCTCGACCTGTGTTTTCTTGCCGGCCTGTACCTGCGGGCCGACCGGGCGTCGCTCGCGTCGTTCGAAGAAGACGTGCTGATCGATATGTTCGAGCAGGTATGCGACGTGGTAGATCCGGGTGCAGAGCGTCCACGCAAGCGAGCGACCCACGCCATACAACGACTCCGCGACCAGCGCATGCTGGCCCGAGTGGATGGCGCGGGCATCGTTCGATCGGGTGAGTACACGCTGACGCGACTGGCGGCCGCAGTCGTCGAGTACTTCCTCGCCGATGAAGCACTCACGCGCGAGAGCTTGACTCTGCTCACGGGCACCCTTCGGGCCCAGCTTGCCGAGATCCTCGCGGCAGCCAGGCGTGCTGAAACCGAGGACGCCTGGCGGGAGCATGTGGTGGCTCCCCTGCGGATAACCGTTGGAGATCTCGTTGGCGGCATTGAGCGCCGGCAGCGGGGACTCGATTCACAACAGGAAGAGGTGCAGGCAGAGATCGCCAAACTCCTGCAGGTGGATTGGTTCGGCGCCGTCGATCGATGCCAGTCGCTGCTCGACACGACTACCAATACGCTGCGGGAACTCAACGAGGTCCTGCTCCGCGACACCCATCACTTCGTCGCGCTGCTGCAAGAGATTCAGGCCTTGGCTTCCGAGGCGGAGCAGGCCGAGCCCGAAGAGGCGGTGCAACGCGTCATCGAGCACGTCGATCGCATAGCGGCGTGGGGCGGCGCCCGGCAGCGCGCGTGGTCGGAGTATTACCAATACGTTCATCGCTATCTTCGCGATGTCGTACGCCTCGACCCCGACCGAGCGTTGAGTCAGCGGCTGCGCGAGCAGGTCGCGAACTGGCCGTCGACACCGTTCCACTTGCTCGTGGCGGCGGCACCGTCAATCCGGCTGCTCCGTCCCCTCGAATCACGAGTTGAGCGGCCAGCTGTCATGAGACCACGTACGGACCGGGAGGGCTCGCCTGATCTTGTCGATCCGGAAGATGCCGGCCTGAACATCGAGACATTGGTGGAAGGCGCGCTGGCCGCAGGCGCTCGATCCCTGGCCGAGGTGACCGAGTGGGTGTTACCGCAGTTTCCCGCTGATCTTCGTTACGCCGTCACAGGCCGTGTAGCCGACGTGCTCGCGCGCATCACCCGGACACGCAGCGCGATTGAGCGTCCGTGGCGTACCGTTGCGCCACGCCTGGAAGTGGAGGACTGGGAGCTGCCGAGGGAGGGAGATCGACGATGACCACCTCCAGCTTTCAGTCCCTCGAAGAGGCCATCAGCGACGAGCACTTTCCCGAGGTGGACCTGGCCCTTCGTCGAGGTCGGCATGTCGGACGCGACGACGGCACCGCCTATGACTATCTCGTCGATGCCCTCGACCACCTCGAGCCTTTCTATCGGCGGTTCGGCTGTGAGCTGATGCAGCGGGCGGACGGGTACTTCTACCTCCTACCCTCGGGAGATCGGCTGGGCCGTCGCCAATTGACGGCTGGTGAGATGCTCGTCGGCCAGACCCTCGCGCTGATGTACCTAGATCCCGCCACCCTGCAGCACGGGGGCATGGTCCAGCGCGAGACGCTTCTGCAGAGGCTCTCGGGGTTATTGGGGACGGAGACGCTGGTCCGTACCCTCAATCCACGGCGCAGGAAGTTCGACGAACGGATAGCCGCCGAGACCGTCCGCACCAAGGTCGCCGAGGCCCTTCGGCGCCTTACGGACCTAGGGTTCATCGATTCGGTCGACGACGCGATGCTGCGCCTACGCCCGGCATTGATGCGATTCGCCGAGCCGGTCCGTGACCTGAGCGACCGACAAGCCGCGCTGGAACGGCTGGTCCGTAGCGGTGAGATCACCCTCGGCGAAGCCGTCGAGAAAGACGACTCTGACGAAGAGGACGAGAACGACGGCAGCGACGGTCATAGCGCCGAGGACGACGAGGAGGAGGCAGGCGGATGAGCCGTACTCGCGCCCAGACCCTCGTGCTCGTCAACTGGAAGGGCGTCTTCTACGAGCGCTATCTCATCGACCGGCATGTGACAGCCCTCGAGGGCGCCAATGGCGCC
>PABG01000118.1 GCA_002699185.1 Gammaproteobacteria bacterium
CGCGCGCTGTCCACATGAGACTCAGGGAACTGGGCATCAGTGCGGCAAAATTCCGTATGCCCGGCTGATCCCGGTTTCCTCCCGCCTCTGGTCTCATCCTGAAATCAACCTTCCCTGCGGTTGAACCTGTCGGGAACCCGCCGGTCTATGGTGCATGATGCGCAAGGATGGTAACGTCATTGCGTCGTGATCCGGTCATTGCGAACCCTGGAATCCTGCATCATCATGATTTTCATACGTTCGGCGCTGCAGTGCGCCCTGTCTGGTTGTTTTTTCCACGTCGCCCGAAACCTGAATCCATGTCCCTGAAACGCTGGATATTCCCGCTACTGCTGTTGCTGGCGGCGGCCTGGCTGGCCGTGACGATCACCCAACGGTTGCTGCCGGGTGATGAGCCTGCCGAGGCCCGGCGCGACGGGCGGGGGCCGGTACCGGTCGAGGTGGCTCCGATCGGGCAGGGCCCGATCGCCCTGCGCCGGACCTTCACCGGCAGCCTGGACGCCAATGCCGAGTTCGTCGTGGCGCCCAAGATCGAGGGCCGGATCGAGGATATCGGGGTGAGGCTCGCCGACAGCGTCACCCGCGGCCAGGTGGTGGCGCGGCTGGAGGCGGCCGAGTACCTGCAGGAGGTGACCCAGGCCGAGGCGGATCTGGCGGTGGCGCAGGCCAACCTGACCGAGGCACGCAGCCAGCTCGCACTGGCCGAGCGTGAGTTGAAGCGGCTGGAACAGCTGCGTCAGCGCGGCATCGGTTCGGAATCGGAACTGGACGTGGCCCGCGCCGGGCAGCAGGCCCGTCAGGCGCAGGTGGAGGTCAGTCGGGCGCAGGTCACCCGGGCCGAGGCGGCGCTGGAGATGGCGCGTATCCGCCTGGGCTACACCCGGGTCACGGCCGACTGGAGCGGCGGCAGCGACACGCGTCAGGTCGCGGAACGTTTCCTGGACGAGGGTGAGACGGTGGCCGCCAATGCCCCGCTGCTGCGCATCGTGGAACTGGATCCGCTGATTGCGGTGTTCCATGTGCCCGAACGCGACTATGCCCGGCTGCAGCCCGGCCAGCGGGCCGAGTTGTACACCGACGCCTACCCCGGCGAGGCCTTCGGCGGCGAGATCGCGCGCATCGCCCCGGTGTTCCGGGCCAATGCCCGTCAGGCGCGGGTGGAGTTGCGTATCGACAATCCCGGGCAGCGCCTCAAACCGGGCATGTTCGCGCGTATCGACCTGGTACTGGAACGGGTCGAGGAGACAGTCATCGTGCCGGAGGCCGCGCTGGTCCGGCGTGACGGCGGGGATGGGGTATTCCGGGTCACGGCCGACGGGCAGGCGGTGACCTGGGTCCCGGTGCAGCCGGGCATCCGCGAGGCCGGCCGGGTCCAGGCCGGGGGTCTGGTTCCGAATGGAAGCGTCGTGGTGCTGGGCCAGCAGCTGCTGGATGACGGCAGCGCCATCCGCATTGCCGACGACAGCGGAGTGGTTTCTCATTGAACCTGGCACGGGCCAGTGTAAACCGCCCGGTGTTCACCACCATGGTCACCCTGATCGTGGTGGTGCTGGGTGCAGTGTCGCTCAGCCGGCTGCTGATCGACATGCTGCCCAACCTGGAACTGCCCACCGTCACCATCCGTACCGAGTACGAGGGCGCCGATCCGATTGTCATGGAACGGCGCGTGACCCAGATCGTGGAGGAGATCGTCGCCACCGTGCCGGGCGTGGAGGAGATGACCTCGCTGTCCTACGAGGGTCAGAGCAGTGTGCGGGTCAGCTTCGGCTGGGGCACCGACATCGACGCCGTGGCGCTGGATGTGCAGGCCACGCTCGAGGACGAGATCAGCGAACTGCCTGACGAGATCATCGGCCCGCGGGTGAGCAAGTTCGATATCGACAGCTTCCCGGTGGTGATCCTGGGCATCTCCAGCCCGCTGGATCCGGTGGAACTGACCGAGATCGTCGAGAACCAGATCCGCTACCGTTTCGCCCGCATCCCCGGCGTGGCCCAGGTCGACCCCTGGGGCGGCTTCAATCGCGAGGTGCGGGTGGAGCTGGACCCGGAGCGCATCAATGCCCTGGGCCTGGCCCTGAACACGATCATCGACGCCATCGAGGATGCCAATCTGGACCGGCCCGCCGGCCAGATCGAGTCCGGGCGGTTCGAGCTCACCCTGCGCGCCCCGGCCGAGTTCACCAGCCTGGACGAGATCCGCGCTACCGTGATTGCCCGCCGTGACGGTGCCCTGATCACGCTCGGCGAGGTCGCCACCGTCACCGATACCTACGAAAAGCTCACCCGCATTGTGCGGGTCAACGGCGAGCGCGGCCTGCGTCTGGCCATTCGCAAGCAGGCCGAGGCCAACACGGTCGAGGTCGCCCGCCGGGTGCTGGCCGAGGCCGAGGCGGTCAACGCCGCCTTCCCCCAGATCCAGGTCATTCCGGTCATCGATCAGGGCAACTTCATCGAACGCGCCATCGCCAATGTGGCCAGATCGGTACTCTACGGCGGCGCGCTGGCGGTGCTGGTGCTGCTGTTCTTCCTGCGCGATCTGCGCAGTACCCTGGTGATTTCGGTGGCCATCCCCATCTCGGTCATCGCCACCTTCGCGTTGCTCTACTTCGGTGGCTTCACCCTCAACCTGATGAGCCTGGGCGGCCTGGCGCTGGGCGTGGGCATGATGGTCGACAGCGCCGTGGTGGTGCTGGAGAACATCTTCCGCCGGCGTCAGGAACAGGGTGACGACAACGAGACCGCGGCCGTGCAGGGGACCGGGGAGGTGGCCTCGGCAGTGATCGCCGGCACGGTGACCACCCTGGTGATCTTCCTGCCGCTGGTGTTCGTGCAGGGGGTGTCGGGGGCGCTGTTCAAGGAACTGGCCTACGTGATCATGTTCGCCCTGTTCTGTGCCCTGCTGGTTGCGCTCAGCCTGGTGCCGATGCTGGCATCAAAACTGCTGCGCCGCCCGTCGCAACCGCCGGGCGAGGGCTGGACCGCACGCCTGGCGGCGCGCGCCGGCACGGCCTTCGCAGCGCTGGAGCAGGCCTATGTCGATCTCCTGTCCGTGGTGCTGGATCGGCGTCTGCTGACGGTGTTCGCCGCCCTGGGGCTGTTCGCCGCCAGCCTGCTGCTGCTGCCCTTCATCGGCAGCGAGTTCCTGCCGCCCAGCGACGAGGGCGAGGTGCGGGTGACCGGGGAGATGGAGGTCGGTACCCGGCTCGATCTGATCGACCGCCAGACCCGGCTGATGGAGGCCAGGGTCTACGCGGCCGTGCCCGAGACGGTGTCCTCGGTGGTCAGCGTGATGGGCACCGGCACCCGCGGCCGCGCCACGCCCAGCGGCGAGATCCGGCTGTCGCTCACCCCGGCCGCGGAACGCGCCCGCTCCAATGTCGAGATCGCCGAGGCATTGCGCAAGGAATTGGAGGGCGCCATCCCGGGCATGGACATCCGGGTGCGCGCCCCCCAGGGCCAGTTTCTGCTCGAGCGCATCCTGCGCACCGAACAGGGCATCACGGTGGAGGTGCGCGGCCATGACCTCGACACCCTCGCCCTGCTGGCGCGCCAGACAGTCGAGCGCATCGGGGATGTGACCGGGATCACCGATGTGCAGATCAGCCGCGAGGCCGGCATTCCCCAGCGCGAGGTTCAGGTCGACCGGGCCAAGCTCGCCGATCTCGGCCTCAGCCCGCGCGATGTCAGCGAACTGATCGAGACCGCGGTGGCCGGCTCGCGCGCCGGCGAATACCGGGTGGAGGGCAACAGTTACCGCATCCTGGTGCAGTTGCAGGACGCCGAGCAGCGCTCACTGGACGAGATCCTCGACCTGACCCTGCTCACCCCCGACGGCGAACAGGTGGTGCTGCGCAACCTGGTCGACACCCGCAGCGGCAGCGGGCCGGTGGCCATCGAACGCAAGGACCAGCAGCGCCTGGTCACGGTCAGCGCCAACGTGGCCGGCCGCGACCTGGGCTCGGTCGCCGCCGAGGTGCAGGAGCGCCTGGCACAGATCCCGCGGCCGGTGGGCTATGATCTGATCGTCGCCGGCACCTTCGAGGAGCAGGAAAAGGCCTTCAGGGAACTGATGACCTCGCTGCTGCTGGCCCTGCTGCTGGTGTACATGGTGCTGGCGTCCCAGTACGAATCCCTGCGCGATCCGCTGGTGGTGATGCTGTCGGTGCCGGTGGCCGCGGTCGGGGTGCTGGTCACCCTGTTCCTGACCGATACCACCCTCAACCTGCAATCGGGCATCGGCTGCCTGATGCTGGGCGGTATCGTGGTCAACAACGCCATCCTGCTGGTGGACCAGGCCGGCCGCCTGCGCCGGGACGGCCAGGCGACGCGGGCGGCCCTGCTCGAGGCCGGCCGCCGGCGTCTGCGGCCGGTGCTGATGACAACTCTCACCACCATCCTGGCCCTGCTGCCGCTGGCGCTCGGCATCGGCGAGGGCGCCGATGCCCAGGCCCCGCTGGCCCGCGCCGTGCTCGGCGGCCTGGCCGCCTCGACCCTGCTGACCCTGGCGCTGGTGCCGGCGGTGTATTCGCTGGTGCACGGGCGGGAGGATCGGTCACCGGGAGCCCGACAATCCTGATCGACGGCACCGCCTATCGGCAGTCTTTCCGTTTGTGACCCTGTTGGCAGATCTTACACTGGGCTGTTCCCGTTATTGTGTTTCCAACTTATTGGAATAACAAAAAAATATTTTATGAGAGCCAGGGGCGCCAGATAGTGACATGTCGGGATTCTTGACTTGGCGCCCTGCCCTCAACGCTAACTTATTGTTTTCAATAGATGCGAGACCTGGTCCAGGTCTTGCTTCAACTACTGAAAAACAAAGTAATCGATAATAACTGGATAGCACCACACCATTACCTCGGAGGAGGCCTGAACATGCAGGCAGGCAACAACAGGATAGAGAAGACACTGGCAGGATTTGCCCTGCTGGCACTGGTTCAGCCGGCTCAGGCTGCATTCTTCGACTGCACGACAACCCCCGGTTTATGTGTTGCCGAGGGTGATACCGTCATTTTCCAGTATGTCGATAACCAGCCTGAGATGGCGGCCTACGGCACCCTTGAAGTTATCGGCGACACTGTATTCAGTAATCCCACCGGATTCCGGGCTGAGTCCAACGACGGGGTTGGCGTTCACTCCGGCACACCGACCGATAGTTCCTGGGCAGTTGGCACCGTCCAGGTGATAGCCAAGCCCGGTTACAAATTCACCGGCTTCCAGGTGGGCGAGATTGGCGACTATCGGATGAAAGGCACCGATGTCGCCGTAGACGTGGACGGCTGGTTCCGGGTAGCAGAATATGGCGGTCTTGCGGGCATTGACCCCAGTATCACAACCGATCTCACCATCACTGGTGATCTGAGCATTGTTGATAACGATGTACACGAATGGCAGGGTTCGGCCAGTATCGATGTGACCTCGCCCATCTGGGACGGGGTTGACCATATCGGGATGACTCTCCAGAACAATCTCAGTGCATACAGCCTGAATGACGGTGACAGCGCCTGGATACAGAAAAAGGGAGTCGGTACCAGGATCAACATGAAGGTGGAGACGACAACGGTTGTGCCGGTCCCCGCCGCCGTCTGGCTGTTCGGCTCCGGCCTGCTGGGCCTGGTCGGTATTGCCCGCCGCCGCGCCGGCTGAATCAAAGCAAGAGCGCCACGGACTACACGGAAAACACGGACAAGAGTAAATGCTGTTCACGTTGCCGGGCGCATAGCGCCCTGGCAACGTAGCAGGATTTTCCGTGCTTTCCGTGTATTCCGTGGCGCTCTTTTCTTTTTTCTCACATCCGGTAACGCACATCCTTCCAGCTGCAGGCCCGGTCGCGTCCCTGGCTCTTGCTGCAGTACAGCGCCTGATCGGCCTGGCGCAGCAGGGTTTCCAGCAGGTCGCTCTGGTCCGGGGATTCCCGGCCGTCGAGACAACTCAGGCCGATGGAGGTGGTCACCCGCAGCGGGCCCCGGTCGGTGTTGAATTCCAGGTTACGCAATGAATGAAGGATGCGCTCGGCGAGGCGGACGGCGCCGTCCAGGTCGGTGTCGGGCAGCGCCAGCACGAATTCCTCGCCGCCGAAGCGGGCGATGACATCGCCCTCGCGGGTCTGGCCCTTGAGCAGGGCGGCGGTGACCTGCAGCACCTTGTCGCCCATGGCGTGGCCGAAGCTGTCGTTGATGTGCTTGAAGCGGTCCAGGTCCACCATCATGAGGCTGAATTCGCGCCGGTGGCGCACGGCATTGGCCAGTGCGGCCTGGGCCTCGGGGAAGAAGAAGCGCCGGTTGTGGATGCCGGTCAGTTCGTCGATCACCGACAGCTGCTGATAGCGCCGCTTGAGCTCCTCGGCCTCGGTCAGCGCGGTGCGCAGCTCGCGGGTGCGGCGGGTGATCTCGGTTTCCATCTGGTGGGTGTAGCGCCAGTTGGCGATCAGCTGGCCGAGAAAGTTGGAGAACACCTCCAGCAGCCGCTCGTGGTGCTCGCTGAAGAAGTCCTGCTGGCCGTGAGAGACGTTGAGTACGCCGATCACCCGTCCCTCGACCGTGACCGGTACGCAGATCAGGGAGCCGGTGCGCTGCTCCGGGTCGGGATGGACAAAGCGGGTTTCCTCCCGGCAGTTGCGGCAATGCTGCAGATTGCCGGTTTCCGCGGCCATGCCGATGATGCCCTCTCCGAGGCGAAACCGATGCGGGGTCGGGCGTGCCGTGCCGGTCGGCAGCACTGACTCCCGCCAGTCCAGACCGGTTCGGCAGCTGAGGCTGTCGCCATCCAGCAGGAACAGGGAGCAGCGCTCGAAATCGTTGTTCTCCAGCAGGATGCGCATGGCGGTGCGCAGCAGGCCGGCCTCGTCCCCGCTGTCCTGCCGGCCCAGGTCGGACAGGGCGCGCAGGGCCGACAGGTCCCCCACCAGCTTGATGCAGTGCTGGTTGAGTTCGGTGAAGGCGTCGCTGAGGGGGCTGGGATCCATATTAGGCAGGCGGTTCCTGATTGCCGATCGATTCGGCCAGGGCCCGGTACTGGGCATCGTTGTGTCTGGCCTTGTTCATTATATCATCCAGCATCTCCTGGGTGAGGGCGGAAGGGCGATCGCCGAAACCCTCGAGCTGCAATTGCGCGTTGTCGGGGTCGTCATACAGCGTCTCGGCGGCGCGTGAACAGACGGCCACGGTCTGGACCGCCAGTTCGTAGCGGCCGGCCAGGTTGGGTTCGTGGCGGTACTGGATGGTGTGGGTCACGCAGCGCGGCAGCTTCCAGCGCTTGCCGATGAGGGTGCCGGCCTGCATCTCGGTCATGGCCAGCACCTGGGATTCCAGCGCCATCAGACTTTCCCCGGGGTTGGCCTGCTTCTGGCGGAATACGTCCGCCATGCGGCTGGGAAAGGCATGCACCAGGACCAGTTGTCCCAGGTTGTGCACCAGCCCGGCCAGGAACAGGCATTCCCGCAGGTCGGCCTCCAGTTCCAGGTGCGGGCCGACGGCGTTGGCCAGGTGGGCGCTGACGAAGGCCCGGTACCAGTAGCGGCCGAGTTCGAATTCCGGGCAGGCGCTGACGTCGAAGGGCTTGCTGAGCGCGATGCCGATGGCCAGGCCGCGCACGATGTTCAGTCCCAGCACCCGGGTGATGGCGTCCTCGACCCGGTGGATCTCGCGCTGGCGGGCGAAATAGGCCGAGTTGGCAATGCCGACGATGCGGGCGGCCAGGCCGGGATCCTGCTCGATCAGCCCGGTCAGGCGCCCGATATCGACATCCTCGCTGGTGACTTCCTTGAGCAGCTGGTAGGCCACTGCGGGAAGCGGCGGCAGATGCAGGATTTCCTGCAGTCGGCTATGGTGGGGATCACGGGGCGGTCGTTCCATGACAGGCTCTGAGCGGTATTGATAACTCTATGATTGTGTTTGAAGAAACATCGGTCACTTGGCGAGAAACTTGAGTCGCCGTATGAAATCAGCGGCCGGCAGTAAAATTAGTTAACCATGATACGCTGATAAAGGAGAGAAGGCATGCAGGTGAAGTGTTTCGGCGCGGCCGGGGAGGTCACAGGGTCCTGCGTGCTGCTGGAGACGGGGCGCCACCGGCTGCTGCTGGACTGTGGCCTGTTCCAGGGCAGCCGCACCGACGAGGAACGCAACCGCGAGGATTTCCCGTTCCCGCTCGACTCGATCGACGCCGTCATCCTCAGTCATGCCCACCTGGACCACTCCGGGCGTATCCCGCTGCTGATCAAGGCCGGCTATACCGGGCCGGTCTACGCCCACGGCGCCACCCGCGACCTGTGCCGGATCATGCTCAAGGACTCGGGTTATCTCAACGAGAAGGACGCCCAGTGGGAGAACCGCAAGCGTCAGCGCAAGGGGCTGCGGCCGGTCGAACCCCTCTACACCCTGGAAGAGGCCAAACAGTCCATGCAGGCGTTTCGTACGCTGCGCTACGACGAGCGCCGTCGCATTCTGCCGGGCGTGCATGTGCGGCTGCGCGATGCCGGCCATATCCTGGGCTCGGCCATTGTGGAACTGGAACTGGAGGCCAACGGGACGCGCCGACGGCTGGTCTTTACCGGTGACCTGGGGCATCGCGGCGCGCCCATCCTGCGTGACCCGGCCCGGGTGGAGACGGCCGATCAGGTCATCATGGAATCCACCTACGGGGATCGCAGCCACCGCTCCTGGGAGGCCACCTGGACGGAGATGGCCGAAGTGCTCGACAGCGCCGCGAACAGCGGCGGCAACGTCATGGTGCCGGCCTTCGCCGTAGGCCGTACCCAGGAACTGCTCTATGCCATGCAGATGAATTACCACGACTGGGGCATGGACCGCTGGCAGATCTTCCTCGACAGCCCCATGGCCATCGAGGCCACCCGGGTCTATTCCCGTCATGTGGACCTGTACGACACCGAGGCCCGCGCCGGTCACGCCCGCCACGACGGGCTGTTCGACCTGCCCAACCTGCGCATGACGCGCACCGCCAACCAGTCCATGGCCATCAACAGGATTCGCTCCGGTGCCGTCATCATCGCCGGCAGCGGCATGTGCACGGGCGGGCGCATCAAGCATCACTTCAAGCACAACCTCTGGCGCAGCGACAGCCATGTGCTCATTGTGGGCTTCCAGGCCCGCGGCACCCTCGGGCGGCGACTGGTCGACGGCGCGCACCATGTGCGGCTGTGGGGCGAGACCATCCGGGTCGGGGCGCAGATCCACACCATCGGCGGCCTGTCGGCCCATGCCGATCAGGCCGGACTGCTGGAATGGTATGAGGGGATTGCCGACCGGCCGCCGGTGATCCTGGTGCACGGCGAGGATGAGCCGCGGGAATGCCTGGCCGGGGCGCTGCGCGAGCGCGGGGCGAAGGTGCGGCTGCCGCAGCGGGGCGAGACACTGGAACTGTAGAACTGTAGGCCGGAATAAGGGCCGCATGGCCCGTTTCCGGCATTGCCACGAGGTTGCCGGGAACGCTGCGCTTATCCCGGCCTACGTTCTGTAGGTCGGGTTAGCCCGAAGGGCGTAACCCGACAGCTGTCGCGGCCATGTCGGGTTACGCTGCGCTACCCCGACCTACGTCACTACGTTCTGTAGGATGGGTGGAGCGCAGCGCAACCCATCGCGGTGCGGCCAATGATGGGTTGCGGCGCAAGCGCCTCCCCCATCCTACGGTGGTCCGGCGGCTTTGAATCAATCGAACCGCATGGACAGATCCACCGCCCGCACGTCCTTGGTGAGATTGCCGACCGAGATGCGATCCACGCCGGTCTCGGCAATGGCGCGCACCGTCTCCAGATTCACGCCGCCCGAGGCCTCCAGCTGCACCCGCACCAGATTGTGACGGTCATCGAAGAGCGCGTGCAAGGCAGCGTGAGCGGCGGCCTCCAGGGCGGCACCGTCCGCGCATGCGTCACCTTTCCGGAGCCCAGGCCCATGGGACCCC
>PABG01000119.1 GCA_002699185.1 Gammaproteobacteria bacterium
CTGCGGCCGGCCGCCCGGCAGATCGCCGGACTGCAGCAGACCGGCGCGCCGGTGGCGCATGTGGGCAGCTACCATGGCCAGTTCCACTTCCCCGGCCGCCTGCGACAGCCCCTGATCGAGCTTTCCCGCAACCGGGTGTCGGACTGGGTGCAGGCCCATCCACAGGGCTATGTGGTGCTGTATCAGGCGGACTGGCGCGAACTGGACCCCGGCGCACTCGCCATCTGGCCCTATCGCGGCGACGCCGCCGACCTGGCGCTGTGGCGGGCAGCGGACCTGGCCGCGGCCCTCGATGCGTCCGGCCGGGACAGGGGGGCGCGCTGATGCAGCTGGGCCTGATCGCGCTCGCCCTGTACCTGCTGATGCTGCCGGTCACCGGCATGGTGCCGGTGCTGCGCGAGTTGACGGTGGGGCGGTACCCGGACCTCGGCGAGTTCGCCCAGCATCTGTTCATGTCGGCCAACATGCTCGGCGCGCTGCTGTGCGTGCCGCTGGCCGGGCTGCTGTCGGACCTGTGGCAGCGGCGCCGGCCGATCATTGCCGGCGCTTTGGCCCTGAACGCCGTGTCGCTGTTCATGCTGCTGCAGGACTGGAGTTATCCCGTCTATCTGGCCTGGCGCTTCCTCGAGGGCTGCGCCCATATCACCGCGCTGACCCTGCTGATGACCCTGGCCGCGGACCATGCCCGCCGCCGCGGCAGCGGGGCGGTGATGGGGCTGGTGGGGGCGGCCATCAGCCTGGGTGTGGCCAGCGGCGCGCCCCTGGGCGGCTGGCTCGGCAATACGGGCGCGGAGCGGGTGCTGCATTGGGGTGCGCTGCTCATGCTGCTGCTGGCGCCATTGGCCGCGCTGACGCTGCGCGACCTGCCCGTCGGGCGCGGCCATGGCGGGCTGGGGCAGTTGCTGCGGGCGCTGCCGGCCAACCGGGCGCTGCTGCTGCCTTACGCCTTCGCCTTCGTCGACCGGCTGACCGTGGGCTTCATCGTCTCCACCCTGTCGCTGTACCTCAGCCAGGTCATCGGCCTGGATGCGGGCCGCATCGGGCTGACCATGGCCCTGTTCCTGATTCCCTTCTCGCTGCTGACCTTCCCCGCCGGGCTGCTGTCGAAGCGCTGGAACCCGCTGCTGATGATGCTGCTCGGGAGTGCGGCCTACGGCCTGACCCTGACGGCGGTGGGACTGGTGCCGGGCGGGTCCATTCCCTGGCTGATGTTCGCCGGCGGCGTGACTGCGGCGCTCATGTATGCGCCCTCGCTGGTACTGGTGGCCGAACTGTCGCGGCCCGAGCACAAGGCCCTGGCCATGAGCGGGTTCAATTTCGCCGGCTCGCTCGGCTTCGTGCTGGGGCCGCTCACCGGGGGCGGTCTGGTGAGCCTGTTCGGCAGCTATACCCCGGCCTTCGTGATCGTCGGCGGGCTGGAGGTGCTGTGCGCGCTGGTCTTTCTGCCGCTGGCGCTGCGCCGCCGGGCGTAGGATGGGGGGAGCGCAGCGCAACCCATCGCACGCGGTATTCGATGGGTTCCGGCGCAAGCGCCTTCACCCATCCTACCCCGGCCCTGCCTGCCTTCTGTACAATGGCGGGCCTGACCGAGAAGGCCTGCCCCATGTCCCTTGCCGAAACCGCATCTCCGCTAGTCCCCCTGCGCCTGAAACGGCGCGAGGAACGTCGGCTGCGCGCCGGCCATCTGTGGATCTACAGCAACGAGGTGGACACCCGGGCCACGCCGCTGACCGGCTTCGCGCCCGGACAGCCGGTGCGCATCGAGGCCCACAATGGCCGACCGTTGGGCAGCGGTTATGTCAATCCGCATTCGCTCATCTGCGCCCGGCTGGTCAGCCGCGACCCGGACCAGCCGCTGGACAAGTCGCTGCTGGTGCACCGGCTCAAGGTCGCCCTGTCCCTGCGCGAGCGCCTGTTCGATCAGCCCTGCTACCGGCTGTGCTACGGCGAAGCCGACGGCCTGCCGGGGCTGGTGGTCGACCGCTATGGCGATGTGCTGGCGGTGCAACTGACCACCGCCGGCATGGAGGCCATGAAGGCGGCCGTGATCGTCGCCCTGGAGCAGGTGCTGCATCCGCGCGGCATCCTGCTGCGCAACGATGTCGAGGTGCGTCGGCTGGAGGGGCTGGAGACCTATGTGGAAGCCCTGGGCGAGGTGCCCGAGCCGGTTGTGCTGAACGAGAACGGGGCCCGCTTCGAGGTGTCGTTGCAGACCGGGCAGAAGACCGGCTGGTTCTATGACCAGGCCGACAACCGGGCTCGCCTGCGCCGCTATGCGCGGGACGCGCGGGTGCTGGATGTCTTCAGCTATGTCGGCGCCTGGGGCGTGCAGGCCGCGCTGGCCGGGGCCGCGGCCGTCACCTGTGTCGACAGTTCGCGCGAGGCGCTGGAGCGGGCCGGGCACAATGCCGGGCTGAACGGCGTCGGCGACAGGGTGCAGACCCGCCAGGGCGATGCCTTCGAGGTGCTCAGGGCCCTGCGCGAGGCCGACGAGCGGTTCGATCTGGTGATCCTGGACCCGCCGGCCTTCATCAAGCGGCGCAAGGACATCGAGGCCGGCACCGAGGCCTACCAGCGGCTGAACCAGCTTGCCATCCGGCTGCTGGGCAGGGACGGCTTCCTGATCACCGCCTCCTGCTCGCACCATATGCAGCCGGAGGCGTTCCGCCGGACGGTGCATCGGGCGGCGCGCCACGTGGACCGGCGGCTGCAGATCCTGGAATGGGGGCAGCAGGCGGCGGATCATCCGCGTCATCCCGCCATCGTCGAGACCGACTACCTCAAGGCGATGTACTGTCGCACGGTGAAGGACTGAGTATGCTGACCTATCCCGAGATCGACCCAGCCATCGTCCGCTTCGGCGACTTCGCCCTGCACTGGTACGGCATGATGTACCTGGTGGGTTTCATCGGCGGCTGGTGGCTGGGCCGGGTACGGGCGAAGCGGCCCGATTCCGGCTGGCAGGCGCACGAGATCGGCGATCTGCTGTTCTATGTCGCCCTGGGCGTGATCCTGGGCGGACGCGTCGGCTATATCCTGTTCTACAACTTCGGCCTGTTCCTGGAGGACCCGCTGATGCTGCTGCGCATCTGGCAGGGGGGCATGTCCTTCCACGGCGGGCTGCTGGGCGTGCTGCTGGCGATGTGGCTGTACGGGCGCCGGACCGGCCGCGGCTTCTTCCAGGTCACCGACTTCATCGCCCCGCTGGTGCCCATCGGCCTGGGCGCGGGGCGCATCGGCAATTTCATCAACGGCGAACTGTGGGGCCGTCCCACCGATCTGCCCTGGGGCATGGTGTTCCCTTTCGTCGACGCCCAGCCGCGGCATCCGTCCATGCTCTACGAGGCCCTGCTGGAGGGCCTGGTGCTGTTCATCATCCTGTGGTGGTTCTCGTCGAAGCCGCGGCCGCGCATGGCGGTGTCCGGCCTGTTTCTGCTGTGCTACGGTGGGTTCCGGTTCGCGGTGGAGTTCGTGCGCGAGCCCGATCGGCATATCGGTTATCTGGCCTTCGACTGGCTGACCATGGGGCATCTGCTGTCGGCGCCGATGGTACTGTTCGGGGCGTTGCTGCTGTGGCTGGCGTATCGGGGCGTCGCAGTGAGGGGTGAGGAGTGAGGAGAAAATCGTGAGAGTGGTGATCATGCCTTCCCAGTTCGTCGGTCTGCCTTTACCCGTCATCCCCGCGCAGGCGGGGATCCAGTGGCCGCAGCGGTATTCGTCTGCCTGCATGCGTCGGAATGACGTAACAGGCAGGGGTTCACGCAACTCCTCACTCCTCACTCCTCACTCGAACAAGAGGCAATAACGTGAAGCAGTATCTCGATCTCATGCGCCATGTGCGCGAACACGGCGTGAAGAAGGAGGACCGCACCGGCACCGGTACGCTCAGTGTGTTCGGTCACCAGATGCGGTTCGATCTCGGCGAGGGCTTCCCGGTCGTCACCACCAAGAAGCTGCACCTGCGCTCCATCATTCATGAACTGCTGTGGTTCCTGCAGGGCGACACCAATGTCAGATACCTGCATGACAACAAGGTGAGCATCTGGGACGAGTGGGCCGACGACAACGGCGAACTGGGTCCCATCTACGGCTACCAGTGGCGCAGCTGGCCGACGCCGGACGGTCGCCACATCGACCAGATCGCGCAGGTGGTGGAGCAGCTGAAGCACAATCCCGATTCGCGCCGCATCATCGTCAGCGCCTGGAACGTGGCCGATATCGAGCGCATGGCGCTGCCGCCCTGCCACGCCTTCTTCCAGTTCTATGTCGCCGAAGGGAAGCTGTCCTGTCAGCTGTACCAGCGCAGTGCCGATATCTTTCTCGGCGTGCCGTTCAACATCGCATCCTACGCCCTGCTCACCCTGATGCTGGCGCAGGTGTGCGATCTGCAGCCGGGGGATTTCGTGCACACCCTGGGCGATGCGCATCTGTACCTGAATCACCTGGAACAGGCCGACGAGCAGCTCGCGCGCCGGCCCTATCCGCTGCCGGTGATGCGCATCAATCCGGAGGTGCGGGACATCTTCGGCTTCCGTTTCGAGGACTTTGAACTGGTCGGCTACGAACACCACCCCCATATCAAGGCGCCGGTGGCGGTGTGATCATCGCCTTCGTCGTTGCCATGGATCGCAACCGGCTGATCGGCAGCCGCAACGGCCTGCCCTGGCATCTGCCGGCCGATCTGGCGCATTTCAAGCGGGTGACCATGGGCAAGCCGCTGATCATGGGACGCAGGACGCATGAGTCCATCGGCCGGGCGCTGCCCGGCCGGCAGAACATCGTGGTCAGCCGCAATCCGGCCTACCGGGCCACCGGCTGCGACGTGGTCGACTCCTTCGATGCCGCGCTGGCAGCGGCCGGCGACGCCGACGAGGTCATGGTCATCGGTGGCGCCGAACTGTTCGCCCTGACGCTGGAGCGGGCCGAACGTATCTATCTCACCGTGATCGAGCACGACTTCGAGGGCGATACCTGGCTGCCGGAGTGGGACCCGGCCGACTGGGTCGAGGTCAGTCGCGAAGGGCATGCGCCGGATGACAGAAACCCCTATCCCTATCACTTCGTCCAGCTGGAGCGCCGGCGCGGCTGATACCGGCGTCCGGAACGGGCTGCGTCTGCATCCACGCCCTTGAAGCCTCCGCCCGGCGGCGATTTTCCGCCACTGTTGCCGGGTGCCATCCCGGCGAATGTGACCTGCATCACAGATCCATGAAGCCGTCCGTTGTTGTCGCACCAATCCCCTTCATGTCTGCTATTAATTAAGCCTGAATTCAGCTTGGCGGGCACATACTGCAGTCATCCTGAACACAAATGCATGGAGAGTCGAAATGAATGCAGTACGCAGAAATATCGCCCTTGCCATCGCGCTGACCCTGGCCGGCAGCGGCGCAGCATTGGCCGCCGGAGGCGGCGGTGGCGCCGGCGGTAACGGCATGGGCAAGGGCTACAGCAATGACAACTACGGTCAGGAGCGCGCCGCCGAGGTCCGCGAGCGCAATGAACAGCGTCAGCTGGAACAGGACCGTGACATGGATCGGGAGCGTGAGCGCTACCGCGACCCGGAGGCCGAACGCGACGCCATGAAGGCCAAGGCGAAAGCCAAGGGCCAGGGCGGGGGCAACGGTCAGGGCATGGGCAATGGCAATGCCGGCGAGGGCAAAGGCGGCCAGGTCCAGCAGCGCGACCAGGATCGCATCCATCAGGACGAGAGTGCGCCCCAGGGCAAGGCCGGGCGCTGGTGGTGGCCCTTTGACTGACGCCCGCGGGCAGTAAACGAATACACTTCCTCTGGCCTGCACTGAGGTCTTGGCCCTCCCTTCGGGGAGGGCCTTTTTTTGTTGAGTGATGAGTGAGGAGGAGGGGTGGAGCGAAGTGCAACCCGTCACCTGGACCGGTCATGGCGGTGGGTTTCGGCGTTGAGCGCCTGCGCCCATCCTACCCGGGCCGGCGCACGCCGGGACAGTCGATGCTGATGCGTTCGGGGTTGTCTGTGTCCAGGCGCAGGGCGGTGAGTTGCCGGCCCCAGACACAGCCGCTGTCCAGCGGAAACACGCCGGGGGCGTCGGTGCTTGCCCCCAGCGAGGCCCAGTGCCCGAACAGGAGCTTCAGATCGCGGCTGGCGCGGCCGGGGACCTCGAACCAGGGCAGGAAGCCGGGCGGCTGTTCTCCGGGCGGGCCGCTGTGGCGGAATTCCATGGTTCCCTCGCGGGTGCAGAATCGCAGCCGGGTGCAGGCATTGACGATGCAGCGCAGGCGGTCATGGCCGCTGAGATCCGCCGACCAGGTGTCGGGCTGATTACCGTACATGTGGGCAAGAAAGTCGCGACAGCGGTCGTCGTCGCGCAGCACGGTTTCCACTTCGCGACTGCAGGCCAGGGCCAGTTCCAGGTCCCACTGCGGCGGCAGCCCGGCGTGCACCAGACAGTAGCCCGACTCCGCATCGTGATGGACCAGCGGGCACTGTCGCAGCCAGTCCAGCAATTGCTCGCGGTCGGGGGCCTCCAGGATCGGCAGCAGGGTGTCACGGGACTTCAGCCGGTCGGCGTAGCGGCTGATGGCGAGCAGGTGCAGGTCGTGATTTCCCAGCACGCTGATGGCGGCCGCGCCCAGCCCGCGGATGAAACGCAGCGTCTCCAACGACTTCGGGCCACGGTTGACCAGATCGCCGGCGAACCAGAGCCGGTCCGCGGCCGGATCGAAGCGCAGCCGCTCCAGCAATCGCTGCAGCTCGTCCAGGCAGCCCTGGACGTCACCGATGGCATAGACGGCCATGGCCTGAGCGGTCTCCGGTTGTTTGCAGTGCTTCCAGCCCACGCGAAAACAACGCAAAGGACGCAGAGGCGCAGAGACGCAAAGCAAATAATATTAAAGGCTCTGCGCCCCTGCGTCTGTGCGTTCTCTGCGTTGTCGTCACGTCAGTCAGTACGAGGCAGAGAATTTAATGCAGGGTGCGGGGTATCGACAGGGTGAAGGGCGGGATCTCGGCGTCGAATTCCACGCCGTCGTCGGCGATCATCTGATAGCTGCCGCGCATGCTGCCCACCGAGGTCTCGATCATGGTCCCGCTGGTGTACTGGAAGCGCTCGCCGGGCGTCAGATGGGGCTGCTCGCCGACCACACCCTCGCCGCGCACCTCCTGGGTCTTGCCGTTGCTGTCGGTGATGATCCAGTGCCGCGTGAGCAGTTTGGCGGCCACGCTGCCGGTGTTGTGGATGGTGATGGTATAGGCGAAGACGTAGCGGTTGTCCTCCGGGCTGGACTGTTCCTCGATATAGCTGGTCTGTACCTCGACCTCGATGTGATAGGGCGTGCTGCTCATGATGTGTCCTGTCGGTTCGCGAGTTGCATAGGATACGTATCGCGACCGCGTCTGCCAAAAACGGAGCGAAAAACCCCGGCCCGGAAGCGGCAATGGTTGCGGCAGACGGGCGCCGGCTCAGTCCGCGGCCGCCAGTTGCAGCGCGCCCAGCAGGCCGGGCTGGGGATGGGTGATGACATGTACCGGAAGGCCCTGCATGAGCTCGCGCATCGGCCCCTTGGCATGGAAGGCGGCGAGGAAGTCCGGCCGTTGCAGCTGTTCCAGCAGGCGCGGGGCGATGCCGCCGGCAAGGTAGAGCCCGCCGTGGGGCAGGGTGGCCAGCGCCCAGTTGCCGGCCTGGGCGCCGTACAGACGCACGAATTCGGCCACGGCCTGTTCGGCTGCCGCGTCGCTGCCGGCGGTGGCTGCAGCCGTGATGCGGGCGGCGGCATCCGCGGCCGCCGGATCGATCGCCGGCGCGCTGTCCATCTGCTGACACAGGAAACGGTACAGGCGCACCAGACCGGGGCCGGACACCAGGTGCTCCCAGGAGACGCTGCCCAGCTCCGCCGCCAGGGCCTGGCGCAGTTCCCACTGCAGCGGGGTCTGGGGCGCGAAGTCGGTATGCCCGGCCTCGGCGGCGATGACCTCGCTGCCGCCGCTGGCGCAGGTCACCACGTTGGCATGGCCCAGGCCGGTGCCGGCGCCGATCACGGCGCGGTTGGCGCCGGCGACCGGCCGGCCGGGCTGCAGGCAGGCCAGATCGTCCGGCTGCAGGGCGTCCAGTGCATGGCCGATGGCGGCGAAGTCGTTGATCAGCCGCACCCGGGCCAGGCCGTGGTGACGGGCAAGCTCATTGCTGTCCAGTTGCCAGGGCAGGTTGGTCACCCGTGCCCGGGCCTGGCCGGAATGGCCCAGTACCGGTCCGGCGACGGCGAGACAGGCCCGGGCCGGCAGCACTTCGCAGCTTTTCAGATAGTCGGCCAGCAGGTTGTCGAAAGCGGCGAAATCGCCGCTGGCGTAGCGGCGCTCGTTGCGCCAGTCCCGCAGGTCCCCGGCCGGCGCCAGCACCAGCCGGGTGTGGGTGCCGCCGATGTCCCCGGCCAGGACCAGTTCCCGGCTCATGCCTCCAGGCCTCCCGCCGCTGCCGCGTCGAGATACCATTCCACCCGGCCCTGTGCCCTGATGCGCGCTGCCGGCAACGGATCGGCGCCGGCGGGTGCTCCCAGCACCCGGGCGACGGCGCCGGCCTTGTCCGCACCGGCGACCAGGAACAGCAGGTGGCGGGCGGCCTCGAGCACGGGCAGGGTCAGGGTCAGGCGCCAGTGCTCGCCCGGGCCCGGGTACACCGGTGCGACCCAGTGTGCACGTTCCTCCAGCACGGGTGTGCCCGGAAACAGCGAGGCGGTGTGGCCATCCGCGCCCAGGCCCAGCAGGATGAGATCGAAAACGGGCACACCTGCCTCATTGCGGGGCAGTCTGTCCTCCAGCAGGGCGGCATAGTCGGCCGCATCCTGTTCGATCCGCCCGGGGTCGGCCGCCATGGGATGGATCTGCCCGGCAGCGAGCGGGGCGTGGGCCAGCCAGGCGCTGCGGGCCATGGCGTAGTTGCTGTCCGGGTGGTCCGGCGGTACGGCGCGCTCGTCGCCGAAATAGATCTGCAACGCAGCCCAGGGCAGCTGGCGTGACCAGTGTGGATCGGCCAGCAGAGCGTACAGCCGCCGCGGCGTGCTGCCGCCGGCCAGGGCAAGGTGACAGGTGCCGCGCGCGGCCGCTGCTTGTTGGCACAGGGCTGTGACCCGCCCGGCCGCGGCGCGGCTGAGCGCTTCGCGGTCGGCATGGATGCGGCAGTCGAGGTGGGTCATGGTTGAAGAACGATTGGCTGTCCGTGTCCTGCCGGATGCTGCGGATAATGGCATAAAGGCCCTGTGGGGGGAACTGCAGGATTGACGGGGGTCAACACGAACGCAGGCGGAACGGCTATAGTTGTGGGTGACAGACAGTGCGAAGGAGACGGCATGTACCTCAAAGACAAAATCAATGGTGACCTGATCGAGATCCTGGATACGGGGGCCCTGTTCGACCCCTGTCGGGACGACGTGACCGGCCGCATGCATGCCGGCGAGGAAATGCAGGACCCGGCCAGCTATCCCAAGGCCGGCCTGGTATTCCCCTCCGGCGAGGCGTTGCCGCGCTGCTGGGTCGATCCGAAATACCGCGGCTGAGCCGCATACGGAGGGCTCGCGACGGGGAGAATGTGACCCCCGTCACGGCAGGCAGCGCCCACCGGTCTAGAATTGCGTCGCAATTCCTAAAGTTTCGGTGCCACCGGACCGATCCTTGCATAACAAGAGGGGCGGGTAATCATGCCTGCCAGAGAGCGAGGGATATGCGACACCATTATCGAAAACCCGATCCGCTGGTCCTGCTGGCCGTGTTCGTCGGGCTGGGCGTGGTCGTGACCACCGGAACCCTGGCCGTGGGCACGGATCCGGCTCCGGCTGCCGTCACCTCGGTCGCGGCCGACAACCCGAGCGTCTACGGCTACAGCCCCACGCTCCGGCGCTGAAGGCTCAGGCCGGCCGGATCCGCACCGCCAGGACGTCGCAGGGCGCGCCCTGGAGCACCCCGTTGGCGGTCGACCCCAGCAGCCGGCCCAGGCCGTGGCGGCCATGGCTGCCGATCACGATCAGATCCGCCTCCTGTTCCTCGGCCACGCGCAGGATCTCGTGCTTGGTCGAGCCGGTCTCCAGATGGTGTTTGATCTCCCCCGGCCAGTCCATCGAGGCGGCCATCTCCGCGAGCTTGCTGCGCGCGGTGTCGATCACCTGGGTCTCCAGGGTCACGTCTTCCGGCAGCACCAGTTCGCTGGCCAGGTCCAGATGCAGGAACTCCACCACATGGACCAGCGACAGGCGTGCCCGGCTGTGGGCGGCGATCTGCATGGCGCGGCGGGTGACCTGCTCGAAGTCGGGCATGAAATCGACCGCGACCAGTACATGTGAATATTCGGACATCAGGTTGGCTCCCTGGGCTGCGATCAGAGCGGACGGTTGGCGTCGCCCACATCCTCGATGAACTGGCTGTCCTCGAACGGGTTGCCGGGGGCGAACAGGATGACGAACACGAAGATGGCGATGATCAGTCCGAAGCCGATCAGCATCACGAGTATGTCGGTGGGCTTTTTCCTGCGCCTGGCCATGCCGGAGCCCTCCCTCCGTTGCCTGCCTGTCTCGAGTATATCGGTTGACCCCGGGCGGGGAAAGCCTGCGGTTCCATAAGCCCGGGCGGCTGTAACGCGGAGGACGCAGAGACGCGGAGGCGCAGAGAAACATAAAAAACCCTGGCTTATTCGTCATGCCCGCCAAGGCGGGCATCCAGCCATCCAGGAACATCTGGATTCCCGCGTTCGCGGGAATGACGGGAATGTGGATGGTTAGGGATTTCTGAATATCTAAGGCTCTGCGCCTCCGCGTCTCTGCGTTGGTGTCGCCGAAGTCACTGATCCATCCGGCTCAGGCGGGCGAATTCCTCCAGGGTCAGGGTCTCGGCGCGGCGGCCGGGGTCGATGCCGGCGGCCTCCAGCTGCGCGGCATCGATCACGCCCTTCAGATTGTTGCGCAGAGTCTTGCGCCGCTGGGCAAAGGCCAGTCTTACCCGTTCGGCAAACCGCTCCGGATCGATGGCATAACGTGGATTGGGCAGCGGGGTCAGGCGTACGAAGGCCGAGTCCACCTTCGGCGGTGGACGGAAGGCGCCGGGACCCACCGTGAACAGAGGTTCGACCTCGCACAGCATCTGCAGCATCACCGACAGCCGGCCATAGTCCTTCCCGCCGGGCGCGGCGGCCATGCGCTCGACCACTTCCTTCTGCAGCAGGAAATGCATGTCGCGGATGCAGCCGGCCTGGCCCAGCAGATGGAACAGCAGCGGGGTGGAGATGTTGTAGGGCAGATTGCCCACCACCCGCAGCGGCGGCGGCTGTTCGAGGCGGCAGAAGTCGGTCTTCAGGGCGTCGGCGCTGTGGATGATCAGTTCGCCCGGATGCCGGCTGCGCTCGGTCTCCAGCCGGGCGCACAGGTCGCGGTCCAGCTCGATGGCCTCCAGCCGGCCCAGGCGCGACAGCAGATCCCAGGTGAGCGCGCCCTGGCCGGGGCCGATCTCCACCAGGGCCTGGCCCGGCTGCGGGTCGATGGCGGCGAGCATGCGCTCGAGGCTGCCGCGGTCATGGAGAAAGTTCTGGCCGAAGCGCTTGCGTGGCCGATGGGCGGACGTCAATTTGTTTTACTCCTACGCCTTCATGATACCGCGGCTGCCGTAGGTCGGATTAGCCTGAAGGGCGTAATCCGACACCGCGCGCGGAGCCCGCGTCGGGTTACGCTGCGGCTGACCCGACCTACGTAACACATCCTTGACGTACCATGTCCAGCGCCGTGGCGATGGCCAGGCGCAGGCTGGCATCGCCGGCGCGGCCGCTGCCGGCCAGTTCCAGCGCGGTGCCGTGATCGACCGAGGTGCGGGCAAAGGGCAGCCCCAGGGTGATGTTCACGGCCCGGCCGAAGCCCTTGTACTTCAGCACCGGCAGGCCCTGATCGTGGTACATGGCCAGCACCGCGTCGGCCTCGTCCAGGTACTTGGGGGTGAACAGGGTGTCGGCGGGCAGCGGGCCGAGAAGCTGCATGTGGTCGTGTTCGCGCAGTTCCTCCAGCACCGGGGCGATGATCTCGATCTCCTCGCGGCCGAGATGGCCGCCTTCCCCGGCGTGCGGATTGAGCCCGGCGACCAGGATGCGCGGCCGCGCCAGGCCGAACCAGCGCTGCAGGTCGCGGTCGAGGATGCGCAGCACCTGCCGCAGGCCGTCCCGGGTGATGTGGCGCGGGATCTCGCTCACGGCCAGGTGGGTGGTGGCCAGGGCCACGCGCAGGCCCTCGGTGGCCAGCATCATCACCACCTTCGCCGTGCCGGTGCGTTCGGCCAGGTACTCGGTGTGGCCCGTGAAGGCGATGCCGGCCTCGTTGATCACGCCCTTGTGCAGCGGCGCGGTGACCAGGGCATCGAAACGCCCGTCGATGCAGCCGTCGATGGCGGCATCCAGGGTATGCAGCACATAGGGGGCGTTGGCCGGGTCCAGCTGACCGCTGCGGCAGGGCCGGGCCAGGGAGATCGGCAGTACGTCCAGCCGTCCGGGGCGGTGAAGGGCGCCGGCAGCGCCCTCGCTGACCTCGACCGCCAGCCCGAGCTCGTCTGCCCGCTGCGCCAGCAGGTCGGGATCGGCGATCACTGTCAGGGCGCAGGGCAGTTCGGCGGCGGCCAGGGCCAGGCACAGATCGGGGCCGATGCCGGCGGGCTCGCCGGCGGTCAGGGCCAGGTGGGCGGGCGCGGTCATGCCCCGGATGATGGCTCCAGCCGGTACTCGATGTAGGATTCGTCGCGCAGCCGCCGCAGCCAGAGTTCCATCTCCTCGTCGGTCTTGCGCTGGCGGATCATCTCCCGGGCGCGGGCGCGCCGGTAGTCTTCCGTGCTGTCGCGCTCGCGCCGTTCCAGAACCTGGATCAGGTGCCAGCCGAAGCGGCTCTGGACCGGCTCGCTGATCTCGCCCGGGGCGAGTTTGTTCATTGCCTGCTCGAACTCGGGCACCATGTCGCCCGGGTTGACCCAGCCCAGGTCGCCGCCGTTGGAGGCCGAGACCTTGTCGGTGGAGTGCGAGCGCGCCAGTTCGGCGAAATCGGCCCCGGTTTCCAGTCGGCCGCGCAGCTGCTCGATGCGCAGCCGGACATCGGCCTCGCTGGTCATCTCGTCCGGTTGGAGCAGGATGTGGCGCACCCGGCTCTGGGTGATGACGTGGCGCTCTTCGCCGCGCACGTTGATCAACTTGATGATGTGAAAACCGCTGGGGCTACGGATCAGGTCGCTGATCTCGCCCGGTTGCATGTCGCGCACGACGTCGGCGAACAGGCTGGGCAGCTGGGCGGCCTTGCGCCAGCCCAGATCGCCGCCCTCGAGGGCGGTCTCGCTCTCGGATACGGCCACGGCGGTCTCACTGAAGTCGTCGCCGCCGCGCAGTTTCTCCAGTACCCCGGCGGCCTTGCGTTCGGCGGCCTGGATCTGCTCGGGGGAGGCGGCCTCGGGGGTGGCGATGAGGATATGGCCCAGGTGATAGTCCCGGGTCTGATCGCTCCAGGCGGTCTGGCTGGCCAGCAGGTTGTCGACCTCCTGGTCGCTGATGTCGATGCGGTTGATCACCGTCTGCTGGCGCAGGCGGTTGATCATGATCTGGCTGCGCAGTTCCTCGCGGAAGGCCGCGTAGTCCATGCCCTCGCGCTCCAGGGTCTGGCGGAACTCGGTCAGGGTGACGCCGTTCTGGCTGGCGATATTGCGCAGGTTGGCGTTGAGGGTCTCGTCGTCGACCTCGATGTTGTTGCGCTCGGCCACCTGCAGCTGCAGCCGTTCCATGATCAGTCGCTCCAGCACCTGGCGTTCCAGCTGGGCGGGGTCGGGCGGCTGGGTGTTCTGCTGCGCCAGCTGCGAACGCACCAGCTGCACCTTGTCCTCCAGTTCGCTGGCAAGGATGACGTCGTCGTTGACCACGGCCACGATGCGGTTGATGGGCTGGGCGGCGGCCGGCGCGGACAGGCCGGGCAGCAGGCCCAGGAACAGGAATATCGGCAGGAGTCTCGTATACATGGCGTCCATGATATCAGATGTGCCGGGGTCGGATAGCTCAGGGGCGGTAGCCGAGCACGCTCTCCTCGATCAGCTCCTGGACCGGTTGGCCCAGGCTGGTCAGGCCCTTGAACTCGAACTGCAGCATGATCGCGAGGTTGCGCTCGCCGGCGCTGCCGGCGGTGCCGCTGGTGACTGAATTGATGAAGTCGCGCACCGCCAGCCGGGCGATCCAGCAGCAGCTTTCGTATTCCACCCCGGCCAGGGCCTCGAGCAGCTGGTCGTCCTCCAGCGAGTAGTACCAGCGGCCCACGGCGTGCCAGCGCTCGGTCAGGTACCAGAAGCCGTTGATGTCGACCTGCTCCAGGGTGCCGTCGCGGAAGCGGTGCGAGAGATTGAGGATATGGCGCGCGTCCGGGCGGTATTGCAGGCGGTAGCTCTGACGGTCGACCCGCTCGGCCTCGGGGTCGTACTGAATGCCGGCATTGAAGCTGAGCGCGCGGGTGATGTTCAGGTTCAGGTCGGCGACGATGTTGGAGCTGTCCCGCGTCTCCGGTGTCTGGCCCGGGTTGAGGGTCACCTCGCGGTCGCGGAAGTAGTACAGCTGACCGATGCCGAAACGCAGCCGCTCATAGCCGGTGCGCGGATCCAGGATGCGCGAGGTGACGGCGGCGGCCAGCTGATTGGCATCGCCGAAGCGGTCGCGGCCGCTGAAGCGGTTGACCGCGAACAGCTGCGAGAAACGGAAGTCGGACAGGCCGGTGTCGAAGCGCGGGATCTCATCCTGGTTCTCGTGCGGTGCATAGAGATAGAACAGCCGCGGCTCCAGGGTATGCAGGTAGGTGTTACCGCCCAGCCGCAGGTCGCGCTCCAGGAACAGGGTGGCGTCCAGGTAGCCGTAGGGCACGGTCAGGTCGGGTTCCTCGGGGGCGCCTGCGGCGGTGTTGTCCAGCTGGTAGCGGGTGTGGAACAGGCCCGCCCCGGGCGTGATGTGGTAGGCGTTGCGCAGCCAGGGCAGTTCCAGCACCGGTTCCAGGTGGGCGCGGGTGCCGGTGACGCGGGTGTCGTGCTCGAAACGTACCAGTTCGCTGTTCAGGCGCAGGTCCAGCCCCCAGGGATTCCAGCCCGGGGCCGGGCGGGCGCTGAACAGCAGCTGGGGCAGACGCTGCAGCGGTTCGGTGGTGATGCTGGGGTCGGCGACCACGTAGTCATCGACGCGGCCGGTGAGGTTCCAGCCCCGGCCCTGATAGCGGGCCTGGGCAAAGCGGCGGATGTAGGTGCGGCTGGTGTCGTCCAGGTTGCTGCCCAGGTCTTCGAAGTAATGGCTGTCGGAGATGTCGAGAAAGTCGATCTGGGTGCTCAGGTGCGGACTGATCCGGGCCTCGTGCTCGAAGCCGAGCAGGTAGCGGTCATCGTCGAATTCCCGGTCCGAGGGCAGCCCCTCCAGATCCAGCTGGCCGGAGTGGCCGGGCTGCAGGAAGCGGTACTCGCCGATCAGCTGTACGCCGCGCTTGCTCATCAGGCGCGGGGTGAGGGTCGCGTCATGGTTCGGCGCGATGTTCCAGTAATAGGGGATGGAGATGTCGGCCCCGGTCTCCTCCGAAGCGCCCAGGCTGGGGACCAGAAAACCGGATTTGCGCCGGTCGTCCAGCGGGAAGCTCAGGTAGGGCGTGTACAGGATGGGTACGTCCTTGACGCGCAGGGTGGCGTGCCAGGCCCGGCCCTCGCCCTTATCCTGGTGCAGGTAGACCTGGCTGGCCTGAATATGCCAGTCGTTGCGGCCGGGATCGCAGGTGGTATAGGTTGCCCGTTCCAGGCGCTTGAGGATGTCGGATTCCTGGTACACGACCTCGGCCTCGCCGCGGCCGTGGCGCCGGGGTACCTGGTAGATCACCTGGTGGATTTCGCCGGTGTCGTCGGCGAGGTTGAGATGGCCCCGTTGGCCCTGGGCCAGGATGTCAGGCTGCTCGATGCGCAGATTGCCCTCGGCCTCGACCCGGGAAGCGGCGTCGTCATAGGTCAGGCGATCGGCCAGGATGCGCTCGCCGTCGCGTTCGACCAGGGCGCTGCCGGTCAGGACATAGATCTGCTGCTGACGGATCTCGGCCTGGTCGCCTTCGAGGTAGGTCTGACGCTGGTCCGATGCCGGCAGCGGTGCCGACGGTGCGGCGGCGGGCCGGCACAGCCGCCAGGTGGGATCGGCGGCCGGCGGCGTGGCTGCAGAGGTCGCGACGGGTGCGCGAGCGGTTGGCAGCGAGGTCCGGGCAGTTGCGGCGGACGTGGCCGTTGTCGGCGCCGGCATGGCGCTGCCCCCGGTCGGCAGGGCGGATCCGGTGGTTGTCGGCGCCGCGGCCGGCCGGCAGTCCCAGCCGTCGCCAGCGGCGGCAGGCCGGCATTGCCAGGGTGTGGCGGCCTGGGCCGTGGACAGGCTGGCAGCCAGCACGGCGGTGCTGCAGGCCGCGCGGGTCAGCAGGGTCAAAACGGGGGATCGGCTCACGGTCGGCTGTGTATTTATGTTTGCAAAGGTTCCTGGCGGGCGCCCCGTAAAATCGCATAGAATGGCTTTTCCTTCAAATCCCGCCGCTTCCGGCACCGCGAAAATACCCGCCCCGTGATTCGATCCAGGTTTCCGTACAAACTCCTGTCGCTGCTGGCCCTGGTCGCGATTGCCGTCCTGCTGGTGCTGACCCGGCCGGCGCCGCCGCCGGCCGCGGGTGAACCGCCGCCGCTGCGGGTGCGGGTCGCGACCGTGGCGCAGGAGGACGTCACGCCGCTGGAGCGGGTCAGCGGCCGGCTGCAGGCCGCACGTCAGAGCCGGCTGCGGTTCGAGGTCGGCGGCCAGGTGCGGCTGCGCCGGGTGGAGCCGGGGATGCAGGTCGCCGCGGGTCAGCCGTTGCTGGAACTGGACGCGGCCGACCTGACTGCCGCCGTGACCGAGGCCCGGGCCCAGCTCAGCCAGGAACAGATCCAGATCGCGCGCGACCGGCGGCTGCTGGTGCTGGCGCGGGACAACGTGGAGTTGCAACGGGACGAGGTGCGGCGGCTGGAGTCGCTCAGCGCGCGCGAACTCGGCTCGGCCAGCCAGCTCGATGCGGCCCGGGCCCAGCTGCTGCAACTGGAGGCCGAACTGGCCCGGCTGCAGGCCGGCGTGGACAGTGCCGAGGCGCGCCTGGCGCTGCGCCGGGCCGCGCTGGAGCGGGCCGAACGCGACCTGGCGCGCAGCGTGCTGAAGGCGCCCTTCGCCGGCGTGGTCAATGCCGTCGCCCTGGAGGCAGGTGACTATGTCACGCCCGGGGGCGAGGCGGTGACGCTGGTCGATCCGACGGCACTGGATTTCTATGCCGAGTTGCGTGGCGAGGTGGCGCGCGCCCTCACCCCGGGGCAGGCGGTGACCGTCGAGGTCGACGGACGGGCGCTGGAGGGGCGCATCCTGGCCCTGCAGGCCGAGCCGGACGAGACCACTTTCACCCACGCCGTGCGGGTACGCCTGGACGGGGCGCAGGCCAGTCCGGGTGAGCTGGCCACGGCGGCGTTCCCCCTGCGCCGGCGCGAGGCCGCCCGGCTCGTTCCGGTGACCTCGGTGCTGCGCGACGAGGGCCGCAGCTATGTCTTCCGGGTGACCGACGGCCGGCTGGAACGAGTGCCGGTCGAGTTGGGGCTGCGGCTGGATTCGCGTTACATCGTCACTGCCGGCCTCGAGGCCGGACAGACCATAGTGGCCCGTGACGTGGCCGCACTGAGCGACGGCCAGCCGGTCGAGATCGCCGGCGACTAGCAGCGTTCCCATGATCCGCTACGCCATCGAACATCCCCTGATCATCAATCTGCTGCTGGCGGTGGTGGTGATCGTCGGCGTGACCTCCTGGCAGGCCATGCCGCAGGAGATGTTTCCGGTGGTGGAGAAGGACATGGTGCGCATCGACACCGTGTTCGAGGGCGCCTCGCCCGAGGAGGTCGAGCAGCAGGTGACCCTGCCCATCGAGGACGCCTTCGACGGCATGTCCGACATCGAGACCCTGACCTCGACCAGCAACGAGGGCCTGTCCAACGTCACCATCGAGCTCAAGCCCACGGCCGATGTGGATCAGTTCATGCGCGACGCCCAGACCGCGCTGGACCAGATCGACGACCTGCCCGATGAGGCCGAGGAACCGGAACTGCGCCGGCTGGAGACGCGTTTTCCCGTCATCAGCATGAGCCTGTACGGCGAGGTGGCGCGCGGCTATCTCTACGACACCGCCGAGGAGGTCAAGCGGCGCATGCTCAACGTGCCCGGCGTGGCGGCGGTGGGTGTGGCCGGCGACCGCGAATGGGAACTGTGGATCGAGATCGACCCGCACGTGCTGGCCGCCTACCGGGTCGCGGTCCCCGACGTGGTGCGCGCCGTGCGCGAGAACCTGCGCGATCTGCCGGGCGGTTCGATCGAGGCCGCCGAGGGCGACATCCTGCTGCGCGGCAAGGGTGCCCGGCCGCAGCCGGAGGAGGTGGCGCGGATCGTGGTGCGCGCCAGCCCCAGCGGCGGCCAGCTTACCCTGGGCATGCTGGCCGAGGTCGGGCTGCGGCTGGAGAAGCCGCTCACCCTGGGTCGCTTCAACGGCAAGCCCTCGGTCAACCTGACCGTGACCAAGACCGCCGACGCCTCGACCATCGAGGTCTCCGAGCGCATCCGGGCCCTGGCCGCGCAGCTGGACCGCGAGTTGCCGCCCAGCATCCGCACCGGCCTGTTCAGCGACCTGTCGGTCTACGTCAAGAACCGCCTGGACACGGTCAAATCCTCCGGCGCCGTGGGCCTGGTGCTGCTGCTGCTGTCGCTGTACCTGTTCCTCAACTTCCGCATCGCGCTCATCACCGCGCTGGGCATCCCGGTCTCCTTCCTGGTGGCGGTGGCGGCCATCCATTACCTGGGCTTCACCATCAACATGGTGTCGCTGTTCGCCTTCCTGATCGCCCTGGGCCTGATCGTCGACGACGCCATCATCGTCAACGAGAACATCTACCGCCACATGGAGGAGGGGCGGCCCGCCCGCCAGGCGGCCGAGATCGGCGCCCGTGAGGTGTTCTGGCCGGTGATGGCCGCCACCGCCACCACCGTGGCCGCCTTCATCCCCATGTTCGCCATCGGCGGCACCATGGGCGCCTTCATCCAGGTCATCCCGGTGGTGGTCAGCGCCGCCCTGCTGGGCTCGTTGTGGGAGGCCTTCGGGGTGCTGCCCTCGCATGCCAATGAACTGCTGCGGGTCAGCGACCGCGGACAGCGCCGTACCCGCATCGACTGGCAGGGCTGGCTCAAACGCTACCTCGGCGTGCTCGACTGGAGCCTGCGCAACCGCTACTTCGTCACCCTGTTCGCGCTGCTGACCCTGGTAGTGGCGCTGGCCTATGCGCTCACACGCCTGCCCTACGAGCAGTTCGGCAATGTCGACATCGGCCAGTTCTTCGTCAATGCCGAGGCCCCCAATACCTACAGCCTGGAGGACTCGGAGCGGCTGGCGCGGGAGATGGAGCGGGTGGTGTTCGAGACCCTCGACGAGCATGAACTGGACACCCTGCTGACCAATGTCGGCGTGAGCCTGATCGATTTCAACCGCTCGAAAATGGGCAGTCATTACATCCAGCTCATCATCGATCTGAAGAAGCCCCGGCCGCGCGGCTTCATCGAGCGCTTCGTCAATCCGGTGGTGAATCTCAGCTTCAGCTGGGAGGGTGAGCGTGAACGCCGGACCGAGGCCATCATCAACGACATCCGCCAGCGCCTGCAGCGGCTGCCGGGGCTGCAGCGCATGTCCATCCTGCGCCCCCAGGGCGGGCCGGCCGGCGCCGACATCGAGGTCGGGGTGGTGGGGCGTGATATCGAGCGGCTGCGAATCGAGGCCGGGCGCGTCATGGACTGGCTGCGTCGCCAGCCCGGCGTGTACGACGTGCAGCAGGACCTGGAGACCGGCAAGCTGGAATACCTGTACCGGCTGAACGCGCGCGGGCGCGAGCTGGGCGTGACCCAGGACCAGCTGGCGCAGGCGGTGCGCACCGGCTATCTCGGCCAGGAGGTGGTACAGGTCACCCACCGCGAGGCGCGCATCCCGGCACGGGTCATCTACACCGAGCCGGTGCGCGAGCAGGCGCAGCTGGAGGCGCTGCCGGTGGTGCTGACCGACGGCCGGCTGGTCTACCTGGGCGATGTGGCCAGCCTGGAACTGGACCGGGGGCTCAGCACCATCCATCGCCGTGACGGTCAGCGCCTGGCCACCATCACCGCCGAGGTCGACAGCCGGATCAACACCTCACTGGAGGTGGCCGACGGTCTGCGCGCGGCCTTCCCGGAACTGGACCGTGCCGACGGTGACTACCGGCTGCTGTTCCTGGGCGAGAAGAAGGAAGCGGCCGATTCCATGGCCGATGCCCGGCGGGCATTGATCATCTCGCTGTTCATCATCTTTCTGATCCTGGCGGCGCTGTTCAATTCCATCCTGGATCCGCTGGTGGTCATGTTCGCCATCCCCTTCGGCCTGGTCGGTGTGGTGTTCGGCCATGCCCTGTTCGACTACAACCTGCAGTTCCTCTCGGTGATCGGCTTCCTGGCCCTGACCGGCATCGTGGTCAACGACTCCCTGATCCTGGTGGATTTCGCCAAGAAGCGCCGGGCGGCCGGGCTGGACCGCATCCAGGCCCTGATCGAGGCGGGCCGGGTGCGCATCCGGCCGATCCTGCTCACCAGCGTGACCACCTTCCTGGGGATCTCGCCGTTGATCTTCTTTGCCAGCGGCCAGACCGCCTTTCTCTCGCCCATGGCGGTGAGCCTGGGATTCGGGTTAATGTTTGCCACGGCGCTGATCCTGGTCGGGGTGCCCTGTTTCTATCTCATCGCCGATGATCTGCGCGCCAGGGTCAGGGGCCGATGGCTGCCGGCGAAGGCTTGAATATCACCGTCATTGTGAGGAACGAAGTGACGCGGCAATCTCCAACCAGTTGATCCAGCAGTACGAGATTGCCACGGCGCTATCGCGCCTCGCAATGACGGAATCTTCCAACTTGGTAACGTAGGATGGGTGAAGGCGCCTGTGCGCCGTAACCCATCGCGGCTCGGGCAATGATGGGTTGCGCTGCGCTCCACCCATCCTACGGTCTGATAACAAGGAGTATGCTTGGACCAGCGCCTGGAACAACTCAAACAATGGCTTGCCGACATCGGCCAGCCCTTCGACGCCATCGAGCCGGCCTCGGCCGATGCCAGCTTCCGGCGCTATTTCCGCCTGACCGACGGCGAGTCCACCCGCATCGTCATGGACGCCCCGCCGGAGAAGGAGGACAGCGGGCCCTTTGTCGGCATTGCGGCCCGACTGCAGGAGACCGGCGTCAACGTGCCCGAGGTGCTGGCGCAGGACCTGGCCCAGGGCTACGTGCTGCTGAGCGACCTGGGCCATACCCTGTATCTCGACGCCCTCGATGAGGACACCGTAGAGGGGTTGTACCGCGACGCCCTCGGTGCCCTGGTGGCCATGCAGGCCGGCGCCGACACGAAGGGGCTGCCGCCTTACGATACCGAGTTGCTGGAGCGGGAGATGCGCCTTTTCACCGACTGGCTGGTGCAGCGCCAACTCGGTCTGGAACTGACCGCGGCCGAACGCGGCCTGCTGGAGACGGCCTTCGCCGGCCTGATCGACAATGCGCTGCAACAGCCGCAGGTGTTCGTGCACCGGGACTATCATTCCCGCAACCTGATGCTGCTGCCCACCCACAACCCGGGCATCATCGATTTCCAGGATGCCGTGCGCGGCCCGTTGACCTACGACCTGGTCTCGCTGCTGCGCGACTGCTACATCGCCTGGCCGCGCGAGCGGGTCAACGCCTGGGCGCTGGGCTATCGGGAACTGGCTATTTGCTCCGGCGTGCTGGCCCCGGAAACCGCCACCGAGCAGGATTTCCTGCGCTGGTTCGACTGGATGGGCGTGCAGCGTCACCTCAAGGCCGCCGGGATCTTCGCCCGGCTCAATCTGCGTGACCGCAAGCCCGGTTATCTCAAGGACATCCCCCGCACCCTGGGCTACATCGTCGAGGTGGCGCCCGACTACGCCGAACTGCGGCCACTGGGCGAGTTCATCCGCGAGCGGATATTGCCGGGGTTGGGTGGTATTTCAGCCACGGATGGACGCGAATGACAAACGTGTCATCGCAGGCCGGAACAAGGGCCGCAAGGCCCGTTTCCGGCATAACCCGGGTTTGCCGGGAACGCTGCGCTCATCCCGACCTACGAAGCGTTGTCCGGAGTTGAATTATCTGCGTGCATTCGGGTTCATTTGCGGTTCATACAATTCATTGGCTGATTCATGTCCATCCGTGGCTGGAATACCACTTAACCTTTGTCTCGCCCACACTTTTTGTGCTTAAGTTGAGCCCATGAAAGCCATGATCCTGGCCGCCGGCCGCGGCGAGCGCATGCGGCCGCTGACCGACCACACCCCCAAACCGCTGCTGCCGGTGGCAGGCCGGGCGCTGATCGACTATCACCTCGAGGCGCTGGCCCGGGCCGGGTTGCGCGAGGTGGTGATCAATCATGCCCACCTGGGTGAGCAGATAGAGGCTGCGCTCGGCAATGGCAGCCGGCATGGCCTGCGGATCAGTTATTCGCCCGAACCCGAGGGGGCGCTGGAGACCGGCGGTGGCATCCTGCAGGCGCTGCCGAAGCTCGCGCCGGAGCCGTTCCTGGTCATCAATGGCGACATCTGGACCGACTATGACTATGCTCGCCTGCCGCAGCGCCTCGACGGTCTGGCGCACCTGGTCCTGGTCGACAACCCGCCCCAGCATCCGGACGGGGATTTCCATCTCCATCCCGACGGCTCGGTGCAGGAGGCCGGGGGGCGGCGGCTGACCTTCAGCGGTATCGGCGTCTATCGCCCGGAGTTGTTTGCCGGCGGCGAACCGGGCCGCTTCCCACTGGCGCCGCTGCTGCGCCGGGCCATCGCGGCCGGACGTGTGAGCGGCGAACATTTCACCGGGCGCTGGGTCGATGTCGGTACGCCGGAAAGGCTGCGCGCACTGGACCGAGAATTGAGCGGGAGATCCGGGGGGGCGGCCTGACATGGGCCAGGAGATCCAGCAGTACCACTTCACCACGGCCGACTTCGACAGCTTCCGCACCCGCATGCAGGACGAGACCCGGCAGCTTGCCCAGTGGTTCCGCGACGGGGCCTTCTCCACCCGCGACCGGGTGATCGGACTGGAACTGGAGGCCTGGTTGATCGACCGTGAGGCGCGACCGGCGCCCATCAACACCGAATACCTGCGCCGGCTTGACGACCCCATGGCCGTGCCGGAACTGGCCCGTTTCAACATCGAGCTCAATGTGCATCCCCAGCCTCTGAGCGGGCACGCCCTGTCGACACTGCATGCCGATCTGCAACGTACCTGGGAACATTGCTACCGCGTCGCTGACGACTTCGACGCCCGGCTGCTGATGACCGGTATCCTGCCCACACTCGAGGACAGCCACCTGGTCATGGCCAACATGTCGGAGATGAAACGTTACCGGGCGCTGAACGAACAGGTGCTGCTGCAGCGTCAGGGACGGCCGCTGCGGCTGGATATCCGCGGCCACGAAACCCTGCGCACCCAGCACCGGGAC
The DNA here is from genome assembly GCA_002699185.1 of Gammaproteobacteria bacterium. GTDB lineage: Bacteria > Pseudomonadota > Gammaproteobacteria > Thiohalobacterales > Thiohalobacteraceae > Thiohalobacter. The sequence goes on from PABG01000119.1 coordinate 23,580, forward strand.
GTGATGCTGGAATCCGCCTCGACCTCCTTTCAGCTGCATCTGAAGGTCAATCTGGACCGCGCTGCGCACTACTACAACCTGGCGCAGATGCTGTCGGCGCCGCTGGTGGCGGTGGCGGCCAACTCGCCCTACCTGTTCGGGCGCGATCTGTGGGACGAGACCCGCATCCCGGTGTTCGAGCAGTCGGTCGAGGTCGGCGGGCACGCCGGCGCCGCGCACGGCCCGGTGCACCGGGTCAGCTTCGGTACCGGTTATGTGCATGACTCGCTGTTCGAGACCTTCCAGGAGAACTGCGATCACTTCCCCGTGCTGCTGCCGATTGAATACGAGGCGCCGCCGGAGCAGCTGGCGCATCTGCGCCTGCACAACGGCACCATCTGGCGCTGGAACCGGCCGCTGATCGGGTTTGACGACGACGGCACGCCGCACCTGCGCATCGAGCACCGGGTGATACCGGCCGGGCCGACCCTGGCCGACGGCATCGCCAATGCCGCCTTCTTCTATGGCCTGATCTTCGAGCTGGGCGAACGCGACGAGGTGCTGGAGTGGCGGCTGCCCTTTGCCACGGCGCGCGACAATTTCTACGCCGCCGCGCGCCACGGCCTGGAGTCCCAGGTCACCTGGTTCGACGGTAAGCGGGTACGCATGCAGGCCCTGCTGGTCGACAAGCTGCTGCCGCTGGCACGCCGTGGGCTGGAGCGGTTGGAACTGGATGGCGGTGACATCGAGCGCTACACCGGGATCATCAGGCAGCGCCTGCGCAACGGCTGCAACGGCGCCGCCTGGCAGCGCGCCTGGGTCGCCCGGCATGGCCGGGACTGGCAGGGGCTTACCGAGGCCTGCCTGGAGCGTCAGCGCACCGACGTGCCGGTGCATGAGTGGGATATCTGAACGGCTATGCTCAATCTCATCGACGCTATCCCCGACGGCCTGCTCAGCGCCGAGGCCACCGAACTGGAGGCGCTGCTTGGCGGCCCGACCCTGCTGCACCTGCCGGGACGGCAGGAGGCGCCGCTGTTCGTCTCGGTGCTGCTGCACGGCAACGAGGACACGGGTTTCTATGCCATTCGCAAGCTGCTGAACAACTATCAGGGCCGGGAACTGCCGCGGGCCCTGTCGATCTTCTTCGGCAATGTCGCTGCCGCCGCTCAGGGCCGGCGGCGGCTGGACGGTCAGCCCGACTACAATCGGGTCTGGCCCGGCACCGAGCAGCCGGACTGCCCCGAGCAGGCCATGCTGCGCGAGGTGGTTGCCGAAATGGAACGGCGCGGCCTGTTCGCGGCCATCGACGTGCACAACAATACCGGCCTGAATCCGCATTACGCCTGCGTCAACCGCATCGATCACCGCTACTTCCACCTGGCGACGCTGTTCTCGCGCACCCTGGTCTACTTCACCCGCCCGCGCGGCGTGGCCTCGCTGGCCTTCGCGCCCCTGTGCCCGTCAGTGACAGTGGAATGCGGGCGTCCGGGTCAGGCCCATGGCGTGGATCACGCCATGGAGTTCATCGAGGCGGCGCTGCACCTGTCGGAGATTCCGGTGCATCCGGTCGCCCCGCACGACATCGATCTGTTCCATACCGTGGTCACGGTCAAGGTGCCGGAAGGGATCGACTTCGGGTTCGGGCGCCCGGGTGCCGCCCTGGATTTCCTGCCCGATATCGATCATCTGAACTTCCGCGAACTGTCCGAAGGCACCGAGCTGGCGCGGGTGAATGCCGTCGACGGTGAACTGCTGGAAGCGCGTGACGAGCGCGGTCGCAACGTATGGAGAGACTATTTCTACATCGAGGACGACCGGCTGCGGCTGAGGCGTGCGGTCATGCCCTCCATGTTCACTCTGGATGAGCGCATCGTGCGTCAGGACTGCCTGTGCTACCTGATGGAGCGCTACGAGCTGGTGCCACCGGAGCGGGACTGAAAACCCGCCTGCACGCGATGCGACTGCTGACCGCCATCACGCCCCACGGCTACGGCCACGCCGCCCAGGCGCTGGCCGTGCTCGAGGCCCTGTGTGCGCGCCGGCCGGAGATCGAACTGCATATCGCCACCACCGTGCCCGAAGCCTTTCTGCGCAGCCGTCTCGCGCATCCCTTTCGCTATCATGCCCGCGCCACCGACTTCGGTCTGAAGATGTCTTCGGCGCTGGAAATCGACCTGGAGGCCAGTGCGCAGGCCTATGCCTCGCAGCTGCGGTTGTGGGACTCGTTGCTCGAGGCCGAGACCCGCTTCCTCGATGCGCTTGCGCCGGATCTGCTGCTGGCGGATGTGCCCTACCTGCCGCTGGCGGCGGCGCAGCGCCTGGGTATGTCTGCGGCGGCCCTGTGTTCGCTCAACTGGGCCGATATCTACACGCACTATTTCCCTGACCGGCCGGAAGCGGCGCAGGTGCGGGAGCGGCTGCTGGATGCCTACAACAGCGCCCGGGTGTTTCTGGCACCGGAGCCGCACATGCCCATGCCCGGGTTGAACAACCTTCAATCGGTCGGGGTGCTGGCGCGCACGGGCAGAAACCGCCGCGCAGCGATCAATGCAAAGCTCGGCCTCACGCCTGAAGATCGGCTGGTGCTGATCGCGCTGGGCGGGGTGCAGGGGCGACTGCCCATGGAGCGGTGGCCGCAGCGCCCCGGGCTGCACTGGCTGGTTCAGCAGGGCTGGGAAGTGGATCGCCCCGACTGCCATGCCATCGAGTCGCTGCAGATGCCGTTCACGGACATTCTCACCAGCTGTGACGCCCTGCTGGGCAAGATCGGCTACGGCACCGTGGCCGAATGCGCGGTCAATGCCACCCCCCTGCTCTACATTCCCCGTGCCGACTGGCCGGAGGAGCCGTATCTGGCCGACTGGCTGGAACGCCACGGCGCCATAGCGCGGCTGCATGCCGAGCAGGTGGAGACAGGGGATTTCGGCCGGATTCTGGAGGTGCTCCTGGGCCAGCCGCTGCCGTCACCGCCGGCGCCGACAGGGGCGGAGGCGGCGGTGGATATCTTACTCCGGGCATTCATTTGATGATCAGGGAATGAAAGTCCGTGACCTGTTTCTTCGCCTTCCTGGCGGCCTTCTTTTCCTTGAGAGTCAGCAGGGCAGGTTTTTTCGCCTCCCTGCCGGGGCGTTGAATTCTGGACATGGTGTCGCTGCCTGGTTGATGTGGTGAGATAGTGGCCGGTGTTCAGTAGCGGGTGCCGAACGAGAGGTCGGTGGCGTAGGCCGGGGTGCGCAGGTTGGCGTACCGGCTGCCCTGGGTGATCGGGCCTTCGCGGAACAGCTGGTACAGATACTGGTTGCCGCCCTGAGTCGCAAAATTCTCGTTGAGCGCGTCTGCCGTGGTTCGTGCGCTGCGTGGCAGGCCATGTTTCATATAGTATCTGCGAAGGAATACGATGACCGCCCAATGCGCGTCGGTCAATGTGAGATTTTCGCCGTCCGCCAGTGCCTGGGCCTTGGCGCGGTTCCAGCGCTGGCTGTTAAGCTCCGTGGTCCGGTCATGGGCATCGCTGCTGGAGGTTTCGGTCTGGTGCAGGTCGATCTGGTGCTGATTCATCTGTGCTGGGCCTTGTTGGATATCCGGTGAGTGTCGCGCGGCGCGGGAGGCGCCATCAACTGCCGAAATCGGCGGTTGGGTTGTCGAGAGTGTCCTGGTGATTGTCCGCTATCGGCGTTCGACCGGAATGTGGTGTTGGGGCTGACGGGTGAGGTCGTTGCTGAAGTCGAAGTGGCGGCCGGCATTGCCCTCGACGACACATAGGCGGAACTTCAGCGTCGTGATGTCGAAGGCGATGCTCGGGGTTTTCGTGTTGATGATGTGCGTACCGTTCATGCGGGGCACCCTCCCTGGGTATGGCCTCAACATCCGTGAACAGGGAGGCCGGTCTGTCGCTGACTCATTGTCAGTCAGGTAGAACCAACATACGCTGTTCCGGCTGAATAGCCAGCGGTATATTTTACTAAGACAATCATAAACAAAGCCTCATTCAGCGGGTCTCTGGGCGGTCAGGCCGCAAGGCGCGGCGGTGCCGGCATAGCTATTCTATGTCAAGCCGGCGCAACGCCGCGGATGGCCGCCCAGAGGCCCGCCCGGAGGGAGCCACCCCCAGGGCGCAGCTCGGCGTTGCAGCGCTTGACAAGGGCCGGGCCATTGCCTGCGCACTGCGCCTTGATCTGCGCCCGGGGGGGTGGCTCTGAATGAGGCTGTGTTTATGATTGTCTTAGTAGTGGGTTTCGTGGCCATCTCGAAGCGGCATGCGCCGGAGGATTCAGGTAAAATGCCCGGATGTTCACGCACTACGACCTGCATACCCACTCGCGCCAATCGGACGGCACCCTGACGCCGACCGCACTGGTCGAGCGCGCCGCCGCCGCCGGGGTGGAGGTGCTGGCCCTGACCGACCACGATACCCTGAGCGGCATCGACGAGGCGCGCTCAGCGGCCAGGGCGGCCGGTATCCGGCTGATCCCGGGCGTGGAGATCTCGGTGACCTGGAACCGCCAGACCATCCATGTGGTGGCGCTGAACGTCGATCCCGAGGCCCCGGAGTTGCGCGCGGGACTGGAACGGCTGCAGGAATTCCGCGTCTGGCGCGCCGAGGAGATCGGCCGCCAGCTGGCGAAGGCCGGTATCGAGGGGGCCACCGAGGGGGCGCGCCGGCATGCCCAAGGGGTGCTGATCAGCCGCACCCATTTCGCCCATTATCTGGTCGAGATCGGCCGGGCGAAGGACCTGCGCGCCGTGTTCAGGAAGTTTCTGGTCAGGAACAAGCCGGGCCATGTCTCCGGCCAGTGGGCCGGACTGGAGGAGGCCGTGGGCTGGATCCGTGCCGCCGGCGGCCAGGCCGTGATCGCCCATCCCGCGCGCTACCGCCTGACCGGCAGCAAGCTGCGGCGCCTGATCGGCGAGTTCCGCGACTGCGGCGGCGAGGGCCTGGAAGTCGTCTCGGGCAGCCATTCGCAGCAGGACATGCACAACATGGCCAGCCTGGCCCGTCAGTGCGGTCTGCTCGCCTCGCGCGGTTCCGACTATCACGGTCCTGAAAACGCCTGGATAGAACTGGGCCGGCTGCCGGCACTGCCGGCGGACCTGACCCCGGTCTGGCAGGCCTGGCCCCAGCACGCCGCCTGATCCCCGGCGCCCGATCCGATGAGCCAGTTCTTCGACATCCATCCCGACAATCCCCAGCCGCGCCTGGTGCGCCGCGCGGTGGAACTGCTGCGCGCCGGTGAGGTGATTGCCTATCCCACCGATTCGAGCTATGCCCTGGGCTGCCTGGTCGGTGACAAGGCGGCAATGGAACGCATCCGCCGCATCCGCCGCCTGGACGACAGGCACAACTTTACCCTGGTCTGCCGCGACCTGTCCGAGATCGCCACCTATGCCAAGGTGGACAACACCGCCTTCCGGCTGCTCAAGACCTATACGCCCGGACCCTACACCTTCATCTTCAGGGCCACCCACGAGGTGCCGCGGCGGCTGCAGCATCCCAAACGCAAGACCATCGGCATCCGCGTGCCCGACCATCGGGTCACCCAGGCGCTGCTTGATGAACTGGGAGAACCCCTGATGAGTTCCACCCTGATCCTGCCCGGCGAGAGCCTGCCGCTGAACGACCCCGAGGAGATCCGCGAGCGGCTGGAGCACGAACTGGGTGCTGTGATCGCCGCCGGTGCCTGCTCGCCGGAGCCGACCACGGTGGTGGACATGACCGGCGAGGTACCCGAGGTGCTGCGCCAGGGCCAGGGCGAGATCGAGGCGCTGGCATGATCTCGCAGCTGAGCCTGATTCAGCAGCTGGCGGTGTGGGTGGTGCCGGTGCTGCTCGCCATCACGGTGCATGAGGTCTCGCACGGCTATGTGGCCCGCGCCTACGGTGACACCACCGCCTACATGCTGGGCCGGCTGACCCTGAACCCGATCAAACACATCGATCCCATCGGCACCGTGCTGGTACCGGCCATCATGCTGTTGCTGCCCGGCAGCTTCGTTTTCGGCTGGGCCAAACCGGTGCCGGTCAGTTTCAACAATCTGCGCAATCCGATGCGAGACATGGCCGTGGTGGCCGCCGCCGGGCCGCTGTCGAACCTCACCATGGCCTTTCTCTGGGCGCTGCTGGCGCGGCTCAGCATGGGGCTGCTCAAGCAGGGCCAGCTGTTCTTCGAGCCGCTGCTGCTGATGGCCATTGCCGGCATCTACATCAACATCATCCTGATGGTGCTCAACCTGCTGCCACTGCCGCCCCTGGACGGCGGCCGGGTGCTGGCCGGGCTGCTGCCCGGCCGGATGGCCATGCAGTTCAGCCGCATCGAGCCCTATGGCTTCATGATCCTGATCGCGCTGCTGGTGACCGGGCTGCTGGGCTGGATCCTGTTCCCGCTGATCAGCCTGGTGCTGTTCGTGGTGCTGCCGGTGTCGGGTTTCGCCCCGCAGGGCTTCTGGCAGATAATACAGATACTGATTCAGTAGGAGGATGTCTTGAATACACCCGTCGTGCAAAACGGCCGCGTGCTCTCCGGCATGCGGCCGACCGGCCAGCTGCATCTGGGGCACTATCACGGGGTGCTGAAGAACTGGATCAAGCTGCAGCACGAGTATGACTGCTTCTTCTTCGTGGCCGACTGGCACGCCCTGACCACCCACTACGACGAGCCGCAGACCATCTCGGCCAGCGTCTGGGACATGGTCATCGACTGGCTGGCCGCCGGCGTCAACCCGGGCGCGGCCAGGCTGTTCATCCAGTCGCGCATCCCCGAGCACGCCGAACTGCACCTGCTGCTGTCGATGATCACGCCGCTGGGCTGGCTGGAACGGGTGCCGACCTACAAGGATCAGCAGGAGAAGCTGCAGGAGAAGGATCTGTCCACCTACGGCTTTCTCGGCTATCCGCTGCTGCAGAGCGCCGACATCCTGGTCTACAAGGCCACCGGCGTGCCGGTCGGCGAGGACCAGGTCGCGCACGTCGAACTCACCCGTGAGGTGGCGCGCCGCTTCAATCATCTCTACGGCCGGGAGCCCGGTTTCGAGGAGAAGGCCGAGGCCGCCGTCAGGAAGATGGGCAAGAAGAACGCCAAGCTCTACAACGAGCATCGCCGGCGCTACCAGGAGCAGGGCGATGCCGAGGCCCTGGCGGTGGCGCGCGCCCTGCTGGAGGAGCAGCAGAACCTGTCGCTGGGCGACCGCGAGCGCCTGTTCGGCTACCTGGAGGGCGGGGGGCGCATCATCCTGCCCGAGCCGCAGGCCCTGCTCACCCCTGCGGCGAAGATGCCCGGGCTGGACGGGCAGAAGATGTCCAAGTCCTACAACAATACCATCGGCCTGCGCGAGGATCCGGAATCGGTCACCCGCAAGCTGCGCACCATGCCCACCGATCCGGCCCGGGTGCGGCGCACCGATCCGGGCGACCCGGAGAAGTGCCCGGTCTGGCAGCTGCACCAGGTCTACTCGGACGAGGCCACCCGCGACTGGGTCAATACCGGTTGCCGCAGCGCCGGCATCGGCTGCCTGGAGTGCAAGCAGCCGGTGATCGACAAGGTGCTGGAGGAGCTGGAGCCGGTGCGCGAACGGGCCGAGGAATATGCCGCCAACCCCAACCTGGTGCGCAACATCATTGAAGAGGGCTGTGACGAGGCGCGCGCCGTGGCGCGTGAGACATTACAGGAAGTTCGTTCGGTAATTGGTTTGAATTATAAGTAAATAATATTTATAGCGGTAGGCCGGAATAAGGGCCGGACGGCCCGTTTCCTGCATTCGCCCCGGATTGCCGGGAACGCTGCGCTTATCCCGGCCTACGGGGTAGGGACGCGGAGACGCAAAGGGTTTTGAAATGTATGAACTCCGCGCCTTTGCGCCTCTGCGTACTCTGCGTTGACGCCGCCCAGGCCGGAGCAGGAGTCCGCCGGTCACATCCCGAACCGGAATTACGGTAGAATCCGTCACATTCACAGCCACCTGCCGAGCCGCCGCGCATGACCGACACCGATATCCCGCCCGAGCCCGCGCCCGAGCCGCCCCGCCAGGTGGAAATGCCGTTCGCCATCGTCCATGGCGAGGCGGTGTTGGAACTGCCGCAGGATCTGTATATCCCGCCCGATGCCCTGGAGGTGATCCTGGAGGCCTTCGAGGGCCCGCTGGACCTGCTGCTGTACCTGATCAAACGCCAGAACCTGGACGTGCTGGATATCCCGGTGGCCGAGATCACCCGCCAGTACATGGACTACATCGGGCTGATGCAGGAACTGCGGCTGGAGGTGGCGGCGGAGTACCTGGTCATGGCCGCCATGCTGGCCGAGATCAAGTCGCGTATGCTGCTGCCGCGGCCGGTGGAGGCGGATTCCGACGAGGAGGACCCGCGGGCCGAACTGGTGCGCCGGCTGCAGGAATACGAGCGCTACAAGAAGGCCGCCGAGGATATCGACGAACTGCCGCGGTTGCAGCGCGACGTCTTCCCCGCCGAGGCCGCGGCGCCCGAACGCCAGCAGATCAAGCAGCACCCTGACCTCGACCTGCGCGAACTGCTGCTGGCCTTCAAGGACGTGATGAGCCGCGCGGACATGTTCTCGCACCATCACGTGCAGATGGAGGCGCTGTCGGTGCGCGAACGCATGTCCGCGGTGCTGAGCAGCGTGAGCGGGGACAAGTTCTCCGAGTTCACCCACCTGTTCACGGTGGAGGAGGGCCGGATGGGCGTGGTGGTAACCTTCCTCGCCATCCTGGAACTGCTCAAGGAGTCCCTGATCGAGATGATCCAGGCCGAGCCCTATGCGCCCATCTACGTCAAGGCCGCCGGCGGCGAGGCCCCGGCCGAGGTCCCCGAACCCACCGCCGATGCCGGGGCCTGAGCCTGGGTGGTGTCAACGCAGAGGCGCAAAGGGTTTCGAAATATATACTCAAAGTAGGTTGGGTTAGGTGCGCAGCACCGTAACCCAACATGTCGCGGGCTGTCGGGTTACGCTGCGCTAACCCGACCTACAGCTTAATCCAATTTATGCCCGGCATTGCGAGGAACAAAGTGACACGGCACAAGCGAGCTTGCGAGCGCAGAACGCCTTTATGCCCTCTGGGTACGCAGTGGTGAGCGTAGCGAATAATCTCCAACCGGTTGATTCTGGTGTATGAGATTGCCACGCTACGTTTATGCTCTCCGGGTACTCGCAATGACGGCTAAACCAAGTGCCATATTCTCAGGATCCCTTTGCGCCTCCGTGTCTCTGCGCCCTCTGTGTTATTGCCGCCCAGGCCAGGGAAAACATTAATTCACATCGATGACGAAGCATTCAACATGACCGACCTGTCACTGAAACACATTCTCGAAGCCGCCCTGCTGGCCGCCGGCCGGCCGCTGACGCTGGAACAGATGCAGAGTCTGTTCGGCGAGCTCGAGCGCCCGGACAAGACCGAACTGCGCGATGCCCTCAAGGAACTGGACGCGGACTACAGCGGCCGCGGGCTGGAGCTCAGGGAGGTCGCCAGCGGCTTCCGCGTCCAGGTGCGCCAGCAGCTCGAACCCTGGATTTCGCGGCTGTGGGAGGAGCGCGCGCCCAAGTATTCGCGCGCCCTGCTGGAGACCCTGGCGCTGGTGGCCTATCGCCAGCCCATCACCCGCGGCGAGATCGAGGACGTGCGCGGCGTCAGCGTGAGCAGCACCATCATGAAGACCCTGCAGGAGCGTGAATGGGTGCGGGTGGTGGGCCATCGCGACGTGCCGGGCCGGCCGGCCATGTACGGCACCACCCGGGAGTTCCTGGACTATTTCAACCTCAAGTCGCTGGATGAACTGCCCACGCTGGCCGAGTTGCGCGACATCGACAGCATCAATGCGGAACTGAATTTCAGCGATGCCGCAGAGGCGGCGGTCGAGACGGGGGATCCGCTTGCCATCGATGTCACCGCCACGCCCGACGATACCGACATTCAGGCCAGCGCCGCGGTGGTGTGGGAGGAGGATGAAGCGCAGGCCGCTGCCGATGATACGGCCGCGCGCGACCCGGCTGAGCAGGCATCGGCCGAACCACCGTCCGAGATGCTGCATTAAGCCGACTTCCTCCCCCGTGAAGGGGGAGGATTGAGGAGGGGGTGAGCACGGCGGTTCCGCCCGGCTTCACCCTCCCCTCGATCCCCTCCCGTCAAGGGAGGGGAAACTCACTTCCGACCCCCGAGTTTCCGTACCATGCCCGAACGCCTGCAAAAGATACTCGCCCGCCAGGGCCTCGGCTCGCGCCGCCAGATCGAGGACTGGATCCGCGCCGGACGCCTGAGCGTGAACGGCCGGATTGCCACCCTGGGCGTGACCGTCTCCGAAACCGATCAGGTGCTGCTCGACGGCAAACCCGTCGCGGTGTCCGAGCAGCGGCCCTTCCCGCGCGTCATCGCCTATCACAAGCCCGAGGGCGAGATCACCAGCCGCCGGGATCCCGAAGGCCGGCCGAGCGTGTTCGACCGTCTGCCGCCGTTGACGCAGGGCCGCTGGATCGCCGTTGGCCGACTGGACATCAATACCTCCGGACTGCTGCTGCTGACCGACGACGGCGAGCTGGCCAACCGGTTGATGCATCCCTCGCGCCAGGTCGAGCGGGAGTATGCCGTGCGGGTGTTCGGTCAGGTGGATGGCCTGGTGATCGACAACCTGCTCGGCGGCGTGCAGCTGGAAGAGGGCATGGCGCGGTTCGAATCCATCACCGAGGCCGGCGGGCGCGGCGCCAACCAGTGGTATCACGTGGTGCTCAAGGAGGGACGCAACCGCGAGGTGCGGCGGCTGTGGGAGTCGCAGGGGCTGCAGGTCAGTCGCCTGATCCGGGTGCGCTATGGGCCGGTTGCGATGCCGCCCGGTCTCAGGGAAGGCCGCTGGGAGAACCTGCCCGCGGCCGCGGTCAATCAACTGCTGAACCTGGTCGGGCTGCACAAGCAGGACTATGCCCCCCGCGTGCGCACGGCCAGGGCGGCACCCAAACGCAAGCCCTCGGCCCGCAGCGGCCCACCGCCGCGCCGTTCCGGGTCCCGTCGTCGCTGACCCATGTCGTTGCGGCTGTCGAAGCGCGTCCTGCTGCGGATCTTCGATCACCTCTATGCCCAGCACGGTCCCCAGCACTGGTGGCCGGGCGAGACGCCGTTCGAAGTCATGGTCGGCGCGATCCTCACTCAGAACACCGCCTGGATCAACGTCGAGCGCGCCATCGCCAATCTCAAACAGGCGGACTGCCTGAGCCCGGCGTGCCTCCTCGCAACGGACTTCGACCAGGTCGCCGAGTGGCTGCGTCCCTCCGGCTATTTCAACATCAAGACCCGGCGGCTGCGCGACTTCTGTGACTGGTACCTGGAGCAGGGCGGCCATGCGCGCCTGCGCCGGCGTCGGACCCACACCCTGCGCGCGGCCCTGCTGGGCGTGCGCGGCATCGGCCCCGAGACCGCCGACGATATCCTGCTCTATGCCTTCAACCGGCCGGTGTTCGTGATCGACGCCTATACCCGGCGGCTGTTTGCGCGGCTGGGGCTGATCGCGGGTGACGAACCCTACGACAGTCTGCGCCTGGCGGTGGAGGCGGCGCTGCCCGGGGATGTGCAGTTGTTCAACGAATACCACGCCCTGATCGTCAACCATGCCAAGGACTACTGCCGGCCGAAGCCACAGTGTGACGCCTGCCGGCTGCGGCGGGGATGTGGGGGCGTGCCAGAGGTATCGCGTAGGATGGGTGGAGCGCAGCACAACCCATCACGGCGAGGTAAATGATGGGTTGCGGCGCAAGTATGTAGGCCGGAATAAAG
>PABG01000120.1 GCA_002699185.1 Gammaproteobacteria bacterium
CCGAAGAGGCAGCCAGCCTGCCACCATCCGCCAGCGTCAGAGTACCATCACCAAAATTCCCAAGGGTTACCGTGGACGTATTGTCCCAGGTGGAATTGGCGCCGCTTATCACCACATCACCCGGCCCGTTCTGACCGACGAAGCCTTGGGCACTCTCGACAACACCCCCATTAGTTACCGTCATCGAGCCGGAGCCGGTGCGGCCAACGAAGAGGTCACCGACGCTGACGTTGCCGAGAAAGGGATCAAACTGGACTTCCCTTGCGGTCCAGACAGACCCGGCGCCATCCACCAGCACCGTGCCGGTGGCGCCCGTGTTTTCACCCACGCTGCCGCCGACGCTGTTCACCGTGCCGCTATTGGCGACAGTCAGATCGCCATTGCCGGATCGGCCTACAACCAACGCATTGCTGTTGTTCCAGACCGAACCCGCCCCCCCCACCGCGGCCGTGCCGACGCTCCCGGCGTTCTCGCCGATGCTGCCATCGGTGCTGGACACGACGCCGCCGTTGCGAATGATCAGGGTGGCACTGCCGTCGAGCCCCACCTGGAGGGCGTTCGTGTTGGTCCAGGTTGAGCCCGTGCCGTCCACCGCGACCGTGCCGCTGGCGCCGCTGTCGCCGCCGATGATCCCCGCACTGCTGTCCACATCCGCGCCGTTCCTGACGCTGAGGAAGGCATTGCTGCGCCGGCCCACCGTGAGCGTGCCGCCACTGGTCCAGCTGGAACCCGTATCCGTCACCGTGACGTCACCCGTGGAACCGGTATTCTGTGCGATAGTACTATCGTGCGTGACATTCACGACGCCGCCATCGCTGACGGTCAAGGTGCCGTTGCCGGTCAGGCCCACAAAGAAGCTGCTGAAGGCACCGTCGATATTCCAGGCGGAACCGGCGCCGCTCACCGTGGCCACACCGATACTGGTGGAACCATTGCCGATGCTGGCGTTCAACTCGGTGGAGACGCTGGCCCCGGCGCTGACCGTAAGGATACCGATCCCACCCGAACCCACGGTCGTGTTCCGGTTGCTGATCCAACTCGAACCCGCGCCGCTCACCGTGACCGAGGCGGTGGAATCGATGCCCTGGGCGATCGTCCCCCCCTGATTGATCACGGCGCCGCCGTTCTCGATCAGCAGCGTCCCGTCACCCGAAGCGCCGTACAAGGCATCACCGTTGCTGGTCCAGGCGGAGCCGTTGCCGCTGACAGTCACCTGACCGGTGGCACCGGTGGCATTGCCGATGCGACCATTGAGGTTGGTCAGGGTACCGCCGCTGTCTATGGTCAGAAAACCCGAGCCGCTCGAGGAATTGCCGATAACAGTAACATCGGCCGCGGCGCCGGGGCCGGATATCCGGGCGGTGCCGCCGTTGTCGATGATGGCACTGTCATTGGAGGTGGGTACCCCACCCAGCCAGTTGCCGCCGTCCGACCAGTCGCCGGTACCGGGGTTGATCCAATCGATCACCGCGCCCCGCGCCGGCATGACCGCGAGCAGGGAGGCGGCCAGCAGGGTGCAGGAAGCGGTGGCGGACGGCTGTCCGAGCCGACGGCAAAGGCTCGAATCCTTCATGGGTTCCCTCTCCTTTTTCTTGTTCAGGATGCACGATGCCGGGCGGGATCGTCCAGGACGTTCCCGGGAAACGGCATGACAGGGTGGATTTTAAGGGCCCGGGTGTTGCAAAAACTTGCCGAAGCTTGCGAAATCTTGCGCCGGCCGGAATGGCTGTGCGGTATCCGGTTCAATGGCCGGTAACGGGAATCCGCAGGGTGAAGCGGCTGCCTGTACCGGGGGCACTCTCGACCCGGACCTCGCCACCGTGGCGGCGCACGATCTCCCGGACCAGATAGAGACCGATGCCCAGCCCGCCGACACCCGGCAGGGCGCGGGCGTTGTCGGCGCGGTACAGACGCTCGAACAGCCGCTCCCGTGCCTGCGGCGGGATACCGATGCCGTGATCCTCGACGCCGATGATCAGCGCGGCGGCATCGCGATCGAAGTTCAGAGCGATCGGCCCGCCGTCGGGCGAGTACTTGATCGCGTTGTCCAGCAGATTGAGCACGGCCAGGCACAGCCAGTGGCTGTCGACCCGGACCGGGGTATCGTCCTGCGGCAGGCGCACCTTCAGGGGATGACGACCGACATCGATATCGAGCAGCTCACGCACCTGCGCGGCAAGATCCGAGGGCGCGACCGGCTGGCGGACGATGTCCACCTCGCCCCCCTGCAGGCGGTCCTGGGCCAGCGCGTTGTCGACCAGGGTGTTGAGCCGGGTCAGCGCGGTCTGGATGCGCCGGTAGCGCGGTCGCAGCCCGGGGTCGTCCTTCAGGGTACGCGCCTCCAGATTGGCAATGGCCGCATCGATCACCGCCAGCGGTGTGCGCAGCTCGTGGGCAATCATGTTGATCAGCCCGCGCTGGGCCTGTTCCCGCGCCCGCACCAGCTGGTGCTCCTGTTCGATCTCGCGCACCCGCAACAGCACAACCACGGCGGCGAAGGGGATCTGGAACAGGGTGGTCCACTCCCACAGACCTGTGGTCCAGAAGTTGGTGGGCAGAACCCCGAGGTTGCGCATCACCTGCGCCAGCGCGGCCAGCAGCGAGGGCAGGAACATGACCAGCATCAGCGTGGCACGCCGCCGCGCGCGGGGCAGCATCATCAGCATCAGGGCGATCAGCAGCACCAGGATCAGCAGGGCAGTGAACTGAAACCAGGGCGCGATCAGGGCATAGAGTCCGGCCGCCGACAGGACGGCCCAGAACAGGCACAGCCAGGCCAGGGCGGACAGGATCAGGGTCAATCCACGGTACGCGCGTCCGGGTTCGAGATAGGCGAGGACAAAATGGATCAGCAGGCCCGCGGTCAGGGTACCGAGCACGCCGACGACGTGATCGGCCAGCCAGGGTTGGCCGGGATAGAGAATGAGCTGATCATAGCCGTTGAGGACAAAGTGCAGCGCGCCGTAGGCGCACAGGTAGAGTGTGGCAACGATGAAGAACCGGCGCCGCAGCCACAGCGCACTGAGCAGGCTGACGATGACCGAGGTCAGCAGCAGGCCGGTGAACACGCCCTGGCGGGTGTTGGTGAACACGGAGCGCTCCGCGAAGCCCTGGGGTGTGCACAACTCCAGCGACAGGGTAAGCGTACTGGTACTCGCCACCCGCAGATAGAAAGTGCGTGGCTCGACACCCAGGGTCAGGGGGAACACCGTCTCGCGTACGGCAAGCGAGCGTTCCGGCACCGGCACATGATCGCCTCCCCGCTGCTCGATGTACCTGCCGGATGCATCGGGTGTGTACAATCGCACATCGTCGACGAACGGCGGCCAGGCCACCAGCCACCACTCCCTGTCGGCATCAGGGGTACGTGCAACCTCCAAGCGCAGCCAGTAGACGTCGCGGGTATAGCCCCGGGAGAAGGGGCCGGACAGCGGGACGAAGCCGGCGCCGCCGGGGCGGCGTTCGGCCGCAAGCAGGTCGTTGAGTGTGAGACTGCCGTCGGCATCGCGCAGAATGGACAGCCGTCCCGGCGGCACCACTCCGCCCCCGCCGTCCACCGTGACGTGGGCGTTGCGCGAGTCCGCAGCGCCCTCGGGCAGCTCCGCCACGGCCTTGCCGGGCCCCGGCATCAGCAGGGCAAACACGAATAACCACAACGGAGACAAGTGCAGCAGCATGAAACCCATCCGTATTCTTGTTGTTGAGGATGCCGCTGACATCCGCGAGGAACTGATCGACTATCTGCGATTCTACGATTTCGAGGTGCAGGGTGCAGAAAATGTCGCGGCGCTCAAGGCCCAGCTGGAACGGGAAACCTGGGACCTGCTGGTGCTGGACCTCGGGCTGCCCGACGGCGACGGCCTGACCATGGCGCAGCAGCTGCGCGCGGAACGCGGACTCGCCCTCGGCATTGTCATGGTCACGGCCCGGGGCCAGGCCGAGGACCGCATCGCCGGGCTCAACGCCGGCGCCGATACCTATCTGGTCAAACCGGTGAACCCGCGCGAGTTGAAGGCGGTAATCGACCGCCTGGCGGCGCGGCTGCGTGCCGACCGGACACCGGCACCAAGCTGGCACCTCGATCCGGAAACGCTGCAGCTGAACACCCCGGCGGGCAAAGCGGTGCCGCTGACCGGCGCTGAGGCACGCCTGATGTCCTGTCTGCTCGCCCAACCCGGCGAGATCATCGGCCGCGATCGTCTGTATCGGGAGATCAACCCACGCGCGCACCTGATCGACAGCCGCAGTCTGGACAGCCTGCTGAGCCGCCTGCGCAGCAAGGTCGAGAATCAGACGGGGATGGCGCTGCCCGTGCAGACCTTCCGCAATCTCGGCTACCGCTTCGCAGGCCGGGTGCGGCAACCCTGAGGCCCCGGGCCTGGCACCCAGTACCTAATATTTCACCCGCACCCCGTCGCTGATCCGATCGTCGGGATGGCTGATCACCTGCTCGCCCGGTTCCAGCCCGGACAGGATCTGCGCGGTCAGACCGGCCCGGCGCCCGACCTCGACCGGGGTGAGTTGCGCCCGGCCGCCGGCGATGCGGAACACGCCCCAGCCGCCGTCATGGCGGAACAGGGCGCTGGCCGGGATCTGCAGCACGTCCTCGCCCTCCCAGACATGGAAGCGCGCCTCCACCCGGTAGGCATCGCCCAGCCGCTGCCACTGCCCGGGCGGGGAACTGAAATCGATGATCACCAGTACCCGCTGCTCCTCCACGCCCAGGGCCGAGATCTTGGTGAAGCCGGCCGGCTCCACCCTCCGGACCACACCTTCCAGATCGGCTTGCCCGCCCCAGCGCTCCAGCCTGACCCGGGTGCCGGGGGCGACCTGGACGGCCTGGGTCGACAGCAGTTCCACCACCACCTCCAGCTGCTCCGGGTCGCCGAGTTCGAGCAGCGGCTCGCCGGCCTGGACCGGGCCGGCGCTCTCGCGCAGCAGCTTCAGCACCCGGCCGTCGACCGGGGCCTGCAGGCTGAACAATTCGCCGTCCGCAGCCGTCCCGTGCGAGGCGAGCACGGCGCGCGCGGTTTCCAGTTCGAAGCGTGCCACCTCGACGGCATGCTCGGCGGCCTCGTGCAGGGCCCGACTGCGGGTGGCCTCGGCCTCGGCCCGGTCCAGCGCAGCGTCGGACAGGTCGCCGGCCCGGTGCAGGGACTCGGCCCGGGCCAGCGCCCTGGCGGCAAGTCGGGACTGGGCGGCGGCACTGTTGAGTTCCTCGCGTGCAGCGGCCAGGGCGGCCTCGGCGCCGCGCACCTGCGCCTGCGCCTGGGCCCGGCTGCGCGGGTCCAGGGCATCGGCGCGGCGCGGTTCGATCACCGCCAGCGGCTGGCCGGCACTGATCGCATCCCCGGCCTCCAGTTCGATCCGGCGCAGGTAGCCGCTGACCGGGGCGCTGATCAGATAACGCTCCTTCACCCGGGTGCGGCCCTCCTCCTCCACCGTGACGGTCAGGGGGCCGCGGCTCACGCTGGCCGGGTCGACCGCCACCGGCCGCGGCAGGAAGCCCCAGACCAGGGCGGCGACCAGCAGCAAGCCGAACAGAAGAATTCCAAGGCGTACACGCAGCTTCATGACAAACCCATTATATAGAAAAGCGGTTGCAGGCCGGGATAAGCGCAGCGTTCCCGGCAATCCGACGCCGGATGATGCAATGCCGGAAACGGGCCTTGCGGCCCTTATTCCGGTCTACGCCCGACACCTGCACCTCATTCCCGTGTCTTCAGGACGGCCACCAGATCCAGCCGTCCCAGGCGACGCCAGATGAACAGGGCCGAGATCAGGGTGGAGGCAGCGATCAGCGTCGCGCCCAGGGCATAGTTGGCCGAGGTCAGAATCAGCGGCAAGCGATAGAGGTCATTCTCGAATGCCTGCACCAGGATACCGATCAACCCGACCCCGACCAGCATGCCGACCGGGATGGCCGCCAGCGCCAGCAGCGCCAGTTCCCCGAGCAGGATGTAGGCGATCTCGCCGCGGGTGAAGCCCAGCACCCGCAGGCTGGCCAGTTCGCGCCCGCGCTCGGACAGGGCGATGCGGGCACTGTTGTAGACCACGCCGAAGCCGATCGAGCCCGCCAGCAGGGTCGCCACCAGGTTGTAGAACAGCACGAACTCGCCGATGGTGGCGTAGAAGCTCTGGATGGCGGACACATTGGCCACCATGCTCAGCACCCGCGGGCGCGCGTGCAGCGCCGCATAGACCGCCGCCTCCCGTCCCGGCTCGATGGCCAGATAGGCGCCGGAGACCACATTGCCCTCGTGCAGCAGCCGGTTCAGGGCCTCGCGCTGCATGTAGGCCGACACGCCCAGGAACTGGCGGGTGATGCCCAGCACCGGCACCTGCAGCACCTGGCGCCGCCCCTCCAGCACCTCGAGGGTCAGCAGTTCACCCGGTTGGATATGCAGAATGTTGCTGGCCAGATGATCGGTCAGCACGACCCCCTCCGGCGGCACCCGCACCGGCGCCAGGCTGCGGTCCAGCGAGCGATGCAGCCGCCCCGCGGGCTCGATGCCGTAGACGCTCGCGCGGTATTCGTGATTGCGATGGCGCAGCACCACCGGCACATCGCGGAAGCCCTCGACGTACTCCACTCCGGGCAGGGCCTGCAGTTCGTGCAGGGCGCGGCCGGAGGTGGGGTCGATGAAGGTCACCGCCAGGTCCTCGCGCGCGGCCTGGCGGAACTGCACGTCGACCATGAAGTCGATGGCGTCCTTCTGGTAGTTGCCCACCATCATCAGGCCGCCGGCACAGGCGATGCCGAACACCGTCAGCAGCGATTTGAGCGGCCGGCGCTCGATGTGGCGCAGGATCATGCGCGTCGGCGCGCCGAACCAGCGCTGCAGCCCCAGGCGTTCCAGCAGGGTGGCGCGGTAGACCGCGGGCATCTCCGCCTGCATGCCGGTCGCCGGCGCCAGGCGCGCGGCGCGGGCCACCGAGACCAGACTGCCGCTGACCGCGGCCAGGGCGCTGACGCCGAGCGCGATCAGCACCACCGACAACTCCAGCCGGTAATGCAGGTAAGGGAAACGGAAGGTGGTCTCCTGGTAGACCGAGGCCAGCCCCTGACCGAACCAGGCCCCCAGCGCCGAGCCGGCGGCCACGCCCAGGACGACCACCACCAGTACCAGTTTGACGAAGTGCCAGCCGATGGCCAGGTGCGAGTAGCCGAAGGCCTTGAGGATGGCGACCTGCTCGCGCTGCAGGGCGATCAGCCGGCTGATGACGACATTGAGCATGAAGGCGGCCACACCGAGAAAGATGGCGGGAAAGATGGTCGCCGTGGTCTGCAGCTGCTTGAGCTCCTCGGACAGGAAGCGGTTGGAGAACTGATCGGCACGGCCGTAGGCCCCGGTGCCGCCGTAGCGCGCGAGTTGCTGATCCAGGCGGTCGATCACGGCCTGTTCGCGCGCGTCGCGCGCCAGGCTCAGGGTGAGGTTGTTGAAGGCCCCGTCCATGTCGTGGGCCGCGGCCAGGGCCGTGCGGCCCATCCACAGCACGCCGTAGCGCTTGAAGTCGGGGAACATGGCGCCGGGCGCGATCTGGTAGATGTACTCGGGCGAGACCGCCACCCCCACCACCTGCAGGCTGCGGCGCTTGCCGCTGATGATGGCCGCGATCCGGTCCCCGGGTCCCAGCCCATGGGCCTCGGCGAAGGTATCCGACAGCACCACCTCGTCGCTGCTGTAGGGTGCGACCCGGCGCCCGCGCTTCATGTGCAGCCGGTTGAGCCCGGCCTCGCCGACATCCGGCAGCGACAGGATGCGGCCGGTGATGGGATCGTCGAAACCGGCCACCTCCAGCCGGGCACCGGCCACCACCCGCGTCTCCAGCCGCTCCACCCCGGGAATCGCCCGCAGCCGCTCGGCCACCGGCTCGGGGGCACGTTCGAGGTAGGCGAACACCTCGGCGAAGCGGTACTCGGCATAGAAGCGCTCGCGCGTCTCGACCAGGGAATCATAGGTCGACAGCGACATCACCAGGGTGGCCACACCGCCCATGATCACCGCCACGATGGCCAGCACCTGGCCGCGCAGGTGCCACAGGTCGCGCAACAGCTTGCGGTTGAGTGCCTTCACCAGGACAGTTCCCGGGCGGGGGTCTTGTCGGCATTGGCGCGGATCTCGGCAATGGTGCCGTCGGACAGCCGGATCACGCGATCGGCCATGGCGGCGATGCCGGCATTGTGGGTGATCAGTACCGTCAGCGTACCCAGTTCGCGGTTGACCTGCTCCAGCACCTCCAGCACCCGCACCCCGGTGGTCGAATCCAGCGCCCCGGTCGGCTCGTCGCACAACAGCACCGCCGGATTCTTGGCCACGGCCCGGGCGATGGCCACGCGCTGCTGCTCGCCGCCGGAGAGCTGGGCCGGAAAGTGATCCAGCCGGCTGCCCAGCCCCACCAGTTCCAGCGCCGCCTCCGGGGTCATGGGTGCGGAGGCGATCTCGGTGACGGCGGCGACGTTCTCGCGCGCGGTCAGGCTGGGAATCAGGTTGTAGAACTGGAACACGAAACCGACATGCTCACGGCGGAATCGGGTGAGCTCACTCTCGTCCGCCCCGCTCAATTCGTGATCCAGATACCAGACCCGACCGCCGGTGGGCACGTCCAGCCCGCCGAGGATGTTGAGCAGGGTGGATTTGCCGCTGCCCGACGGGCCCAGCAGCACGATCAGTTCGCCGGCATGCAGTTCCAGGTCAACCCCGCGCAGCGCCTGCACCTCGACCTCGCCCATGTGATAGGTCTTGGTCAGGCCCCGGGCGGTGAACACCGGTCTGGCAGCGTTGGATTGATTCATCATCCGGATGATGCCACGCAGACCGGCAACGGGGAATTGCGCCGCGTCAAGATGACGCTGGTCAGTTCCGCTTATCGCGGTTATGCTCGCTGCAAAAGACTGCGCCTTACCCAATCCGTACGGCCAGACAAACTCCAGGGACGGGAGGGAGATGACCATGCCGCCAGACCGGACTGTATCCGGCCGCCACCTGCTGCTTGCACTGCCGGCCTTCGCCCTGCTCGCCGGGCTGTACCTGCTGCAGTCATACCCCTCCGCCTCACTGGCCGACACCGGCCGTCAGGTCCGGGTCGGCATCTATGACAACGCCCCCAAGATCTACCGCCGCGAGGACGGCGCTCCGGCCGGGCTGTTCATCGAACTGATCCAGGAGATCGCCCACCGCGAGCAGTGGCGGCTGGAATTCACCGACTGCAACTGGCAGGACTGCCTGCGCCGGCTGGAGCGCGGTGAGCTCGACCTGATGCCCGACGTGGCCTTCACCGAGATCCGCGACCGCCGCTTCGCCTTTCACCGGGTGCCGGTCACCCACAGCTGGTCCGTGGTGCTGACCCGGAACGAGGCCGAACTGCAGGAACTGCCCGACCTGGAGGGCAAACGCATCGCCCTGCTCGCCGCCGCCGTCCAGACCGAGGCGTTGGCGACCATGATGCAGGCCGCCGGGCTGGACTACAGCCGCCTGACCTTCCCCAGCTACCCGGAGGCCTTCGCCGCGGTGCGCGACGGCAGGGCCGATGCCGTGGTCAGCAACAGCTATTATGCCAACGCCTTCGGCGGCGACTATGGCCTGCGCCAGACACCGATCGTGTTCAATCCGGCGGCGCTGTTCTACGCCGCCAGCCCCGGCGACCCGCTGGAACTGCTGCCGGCCATCGACGCCCATCTCGAGGCCTGGCGCTATGACGAAGGCTCGGTCTACTACCGGGCGCTGCAGTCGGCCATGGTCCCGGCGCAGGAACCGGTGGTCCCGCCGCTGCTGCGCCTGCTGCTGCTCGGCGGCCTCGGCCTGCTGCTGGTCTTCCTGGCGCTGAGCGCACTGCTGCGCTGGCAGGTCAAGCGCCGCACCGTCGAATTGCGCCGGACCAACCAGCGGCTGGATCACATGCTGGATTCCAGTCCGGTGGTGCTGTATCAGCTGACGCTGAACCAGGACCAGCCGGGCACAGGCTGGGTCAGTCACAACATCCAGCGCCTGTTCGGCTTCGATCCCGACGAATTCGTCGGCCAGGATCTGTGGCGGCGTCAGCTGCATCCCGAGGATCGGGAGACGGTACTGGCCAACCTCCGTGCCCTGCCGCAGAAGCAGCATCTGGTGCAGGAATACCGCATTCTCGATGCCCGCGGCCGGGTACGCTTCGTGCGTGATGAAATGCAGACCCAGACCGGCGCCGCTGATGTCGGCGGCGGGCCGCTGGAAATCGTGGGCTCCTGGAACGATCTGACCGAGAGCCACGAGCAGGCCGAACGCCTGACCTTCCTCACCCACTACGATCCGCTGACCGGCCTGCCCAACCGCACCCTGCTGCGCGAGCGCCTCACCCACGTCATCAACCGCGCCCGGCGCGAGCACTGCAGCCTGGCCGTGCTGCACCTGGACATCGATCGTTTCAAATCCATCAATGAGAGCTTCGGCCAACGCCTGGGCGACAGCGTGCTGCGCAGCGTGGCCACCCGCCTGAACGAACTGCAGGAAGGCAGCGGCGGACTGGCCCGCACCGGGGCCAACGGCTTTGTCCTGCTGCTGGAGGACGTCGGCGGCCGCCAGGGAGCGGCGAAGCAGGCGCAGCGCATACTGCGGCGCTTTGCCGAGCCGATCCAACTCGGGGGCGAAGAGATTGCCCTGACCCTGAGCGCCGGTATCGCCCTGTTCCCCGATGACGGGGCCGATGCCGACAGTCTGCTGCAGCATGCCGAGGGCGCCCTGTTCGAGGCCAAGCAGTCCGGACGCAACAGCTACCGTTTTTATTCTTCCGCCATGTCGCAGGGCGTGGCCGAACGGGTCGGCCTGGAAAGCGCCCTGCGCGGGGCGGTGACACGCGGTGAACTGCTGCTGCACTACCAGCCGCAGATCGCCCTGGACAGCCACGCACTGGTCGGGGTGGAGGCGCTGGTGCGCTGGCGTCACCCCAAGCTGGGACTGGTCCCGCCGGGGCGTTTCATCCCGATCGCCGAGGAAATGGGCATCATCGGCGAGATCGGGGTCTGGGTGCTGGAGGAAGCCTGTCGCCAGCTGACAGCCTGGGACAGTCAGGGCCTGGAGGTGCCGCGGGTGGCGGTGAATCTGTCGGTGCAGCAGATCGACAGCGAAAGCCTGCTGCCGCTGGTGCGCCGTATCCTCACTCAGTCCGGCCTGACGCCCGGCCGGCTGGAACTGGAGATCACCGAGTCCATCCTGATGCACGAACCCGAGCAGGCCGCCACCGCGCTGCACGGCTTCCGCGAACTCGGCATCCAGATCGCCATCGATGACTTCGGCACCGGCTATTCCAGCCTGCACTACCTCAAGCACCTGCCCATCGACCGGCTCAAGATCGACCAGTCATTCGTGCGCGACATCGGCACCGACACCAGCAGCGAGGCCATCAGCCGGGCCGTCATCGGCCTGGCCCGCAGCCTGGAACTGGAGACGGTGGCCGAGGGCATCGAGGACGAGACTCAGCTCGCCTTCCTGCGTCGCGAGGGCTGCTCGATCGGTCAGGGCTACCTGTTCAGCCGGCCGGTGCCGGCCGACGCCCTGGTCCGGGAGTGGGAATCCGCGGCCCGGGTTACGCCGGCCGGCTCCTGACCCCTGAGGAAAATTCCTGTCATTACGTTGCCGTCATTCCCGCCTGCGCGGGAATAACGGGGTTGAAGCTGCGTAGGTCGGGTTAGCGTAGCGTAACCTGACACAACGGCGGCCCGCGTCGGGTTACGCCCTGCGGGCTAACCCGACCTACGCAGCTGCGGACCTGGACTGTGGCCGCCCCAGCACCGACACCGTCAGCGCCGGCAGGAAGGTCAGGGTGACCAGGGCCGTGCCCAGCAGCCCGAACAGCACGATCACGCCCACGCCCCGATACAACTCGGTGCCCTCGCCCGGCAGCAACACCAGCGGCGCCAGTCCGCCCAGGGTGGTCAGCGTGGACATGGCGATGGGCCGCAGCCGCGTCTCCACCGCATCGCGCACCGCCGCCTGTGCATCCATGCCCGCCTCGCGCACATTGGTCATGGCCCGGTGCACGATGAGAATGGGATTGTTGACCACCGTGCCCATCAGGATCAGGAAGCCGAGCATGGTGATCATGTCGAAGGGCTGATGGAAGCCGCCCAGCCCGGCCCACTCTGTCACTGCCCCCGCGGCGTTGAACAGCCACAGCCCGACGATGCCGCCGGCCACGCCGAGCGGGATGGTGAGCATGATCAGCAGCGGATAGCCCCAGTGGGTGAAGATGGCCACCAGCAGCAGATAGATGATGGCCAGGGCCACGACATAATTGCCGAACAGGGCCTCGCGCGTGGCCTGCAGCTGATCGCTGGCCCCGGAGATGTCCACGCCCACGCTGGCCGGGATGGCGCCGGTCTCGCGCAGATGCCCGACCACCTGATCGCGCACGATGCCCACGCCGGTCTCCAGCGCCACGTCCGATGGCGGGATGATATTGAGTGTGACGGTGCGGCGGCCGTCCAGGCGGCGGATGGTGCTGGTATCGACCCGCTCGACGATGCGGGCCAGCGAATCCAGCGGCACCTGTGCCCCGCTGGGGGTATGGATCGGCAGCTGCGACAGCTGATCCAGATCGGCGCCGGTACCGCGGGTACTGTAGAGATAGATGTCGATCTTGTCGTCGTCGAGGAAGAACTCGTCGACGAAGGCGCCGTCGGTCAGGGCCGCCACCGTGAAGCCCATCTCGCCGGCGTCCAGGCCCACCTCGGCGACCCGGTCCCAGTCGGGGCGGACCTCGACCAGCGGCTGCGACAGCGACAGGGTCGGCGGATTGGCC
>PABG01000121.1 GCA_002699185.1 Gammaproteobacteria bacterium
CTCAAGGCGGTGATCCCGGGCGGTTCATCCATGCCGGTGCTGCCGGCCGATATCATCACCCAGTGCACCATGGACTATGACTCGCTGGCCCAGCACGGCTCGGCCCTGGGCTCGGGCGGCATGATCGTGATGGATGACTCCACCTGCATGGTCAAGGCGCTGCTGCGTATCTCGCGCTTCTACTACGCCGAGTCCTGCGGCCAGTGCACGCCCTGCCGCGAAGGCACCGGCTGGATGCACCGGGTCATTCAGCGCATCTACGAGGGTAAGGGCCGGCCGGAGGATCTGGAACTGCTGGATGCCGCTGCCGGCCAGATCGAGGGCCGTACCATCTGCGCCTTCGGTGATGCCGCGGCCTGGCCGGTGCAGAGTTTTCTGAAGCATTTCCGCCATGAGTTCGCCTACATGATCGAGCACAAGCGCTCCATGGTCACCGACACCGCGGGAGAGGCGGCATGAGCGCGAAGCCCGAGATCCCGCCCGAGGACGTCATCAACGTCGAGATCAACGGTGAGACCTATCCGGCGCGCAAGGGCCAGATGATCATCGAGATCACCGACGAGCACGGCATCAGCGTGCCGCGCTTCTGCTATCACAAGAAGCTGCCCATCGCCGCCAACTGCCGCATGTGTCTGGTGCAGGTGGAGAAGGCGCCCAAGCCGTTGCCGGCCTGTGCCACGCCGGTTGCCGACGGCATGAAGATCTGGACCGACTCCGACTACGCCCGCGAGGCGCAGAAGTCGGTGATGGAGTTTCTGCTGATCAACCATCCGCTGGATTGCCCGATCTGCGATCAGGGCGGGGAGTGCGAATTGCAGGACGTCGCCCTGGGCTATGGCCGCAGTGTGTCGCGCTTCACCGAGAAGAAGCGGGTGGTCAAGGACGAGGATCTGGGCTCGCTGATCGCCACCGACATGACCCGCTGCATCCACTGCACCCGCTGTGTGCGCTTCCTGGATGTCATCGGCGGCTACAAGGAACTCGGCGGAGTGGGCCGCGGCGAGAACATGACCATCCGTGCCTACGTGGGGCAGGGTGTCAGTTCCGAGATGTCGGGCAATGTCATCGACGTCTGCCCGGTGGGGGCGCTGACCTCCAAGCCGTTCCGTTTCCGCGCACGGGCCTGGGAACTGACCCAGCACGCCAGTGTGGCGCCCCACGACTGTGTCGGTTCAAACCTCTATCTGCATGCCCGCCGCGGCGATGTGCTCCGCGTGGTACCGCGTGAGAACGAGGAGATCAACGAGGTCTGGCTGTCCGATCGGGACCGCTTCGGTTACGCGGGTCTGAACAGTCCGGAGCGCCTGGAACGGCCCATGATCAGACGCGACGGCGAATGGCAGGAGACCGATTGGGAAACCGCCCTGCAGGCAGTCGCCGATATGCTGCGGGTCTACAGCGGCGAACGCGCCGCGCAGCTCGGGATGCTGGTCTCGCCGACGGCCACAGTGGAAGAGATGTATCTGCTCAGCCGCCTGGCTGAACAGCTCGAGTGCAGCAACATCGATCACCGCCTGCGCCAGAGCGATTTCAGCGACCAGGATCGCCTGCCCCTGTTCCCGTGGCTGGGTCAGCGCATCGAGGAGCTTGAGCAGCAGCAGGCGGTGCTGCTGGTCGGTTCCAATATCCGCAAGGAACAACCGATTCTCGGCCATCGTCTGCGCAAGGCCTGTCTCAATGGCGCCGGGATTATGGCCATCAATCCGGTCGATTATGATTTCAATTTCGATCTGGTGGAGAAACTGATCCATACCCCGCACGCAATGGTCGATGACCTGGCCGGTGTGGCCGCTGCCCTGTTGACCCTCAAACAGGAGGCGGCCCCGTCCGAACTGCATGGCGTGATCGCCCAGGCCAGTCCGTCTGAAGTCCATCAGTGTATTGCCGAACGACTGAGCGAGGCTCGGCCGGCCACCGTTATTCTGGGCTCGACTGCCGCCGCACATCCCTCCGCCAATGCCCTGCGGGCGCTGGCCGGGTTCATTTGTGAACTGAGCGGCGCGACCCTGGGCCTGCTCTCGGACGGCGGCAACGGTGCCGGCGGCTGGCTTGCCGGGGTGCTGCCGCACCGCGGCCCGGCCGGCAGTGACCGTGACAGCACCGGCCTCGATGCGCGGGCCATGCTGGAGACGCCGCGTTCGGCCTATGTGCTGTACGGCTGCGAGCCTGAGTTCGATTTTGCCGATGCGCAGCAGGCCCGCCAGGCGTTCGCCCGGGCCGAGACGGTGGTTGCCTTCACGGCCTATGTCTCCGACAGCCTGCGCGAGTGCGCGCGGGTGCTCCTTCCGATCAGCCCCTACAGCGAGACCTCGGGCACCTACGTCAATGTGGAAGGGCGCTGGCAGAGCTTCGCCGGTGCCGTGGCACCGCGCGGCCACGCCCGTCCCGGCTGGAAGGTCGTCCGGGTCCTGGGCAATCTGCTGGGATTGAAGGACTTCGACTACATGTCTTCCGAGGAAGTGCGCGACGAACTGCGCGGCCAGGCGGCAGACCGACGGCCTCGCAACGAGCGGGTGCCGGGAGAGATGGTGCTGGCGCCGGCACCGGACGGCCTGCAGCGCATCGGCGATGTGCCTATCTATGCCGTCGACGGCATTGTGCGACGGGCGCCCGCGCTGCAGGCGGCGACCGACGGTGGCGATGCCCAGCTGCGGCTGAACCCTGCGGAGGCCGCGAGGCTGAATCTCGGCTCCGCTACCCAGGTCAGGGTGGAGCAGGGCGAGGCGCAGGCCGTGCTGCCGCTGGTACTGGATGAGCAGGTGCCCGAGGGCGCGGCCTGGATTCCGGCCGGCTGCCCTGCTACGCGCGATCTGGGTGCGAGTTTCGGCGGCGTTAAACTGAACTGGGTGTGATCGGCACATGATGGAAGCAATCAAGGAAGTCAGCTGGATCCTGTTCCTCATCGGCGGTATCGTCACGCCGCTGATGCTGTGCGTGGCCTATCTGACCTTCGCCGAACGCAAGATCATCGGTGCGATCCAGGTCCGCATCGGCCCCAACCGGGTCGGCCCCGGCGGCTGGCTGCAGCCGATTGCCGATGCGGTGAAACTGCTGTTCAAGGAGATCATCCTCCCCACCCATTCCAACCGTTTCCTGTTCGTGATCGCGCCCATCCTGTCCATCGGTCCGGCGCTGGCGGCCTGGGCGGTGATCCCCTTCGACAACGGCATGGTGCTGGCCGACATCGACGCCGGGTTGCTCTACGTGCTGGCGCTGACTTCCGTGGGTGTGTACGGCGTGATCATCGCCGGCTGGGCCTCCAACTCCAAGTACGCCTTCCTCGGTGCCATGCGCTCGGCGGCCCAGATCGTCGCCTACGAGATCGCCATGGGTTTTGCCCTGGTCGGGGTGCTGATGGCCGGCGGCAGCCTCAATCTCAACGACATCGTGCTGGCGCAGAGCGGCAGCATCCTGCACTGGTTCTGGCTGCCCCTGCTGCCACTGTTCCTGATCTATTTCATTTCCGGCGTGGCCGAGACCAACCGCGCGCCCTTCGACGTGGCCGAGGGCGAGTCCGAGATCGTGGCCGGCTTCCATGTCGAGTACTCCGGCATGGCCTTCGCGGTGTTCTTCCTGGCCGAATACGCCAACATGATCCTGATCTCGGCGCTGGCCGCGCTGCTGTTCATGGGCGGCTGGCTCTCCCCCTTCCAGCCGCTGCCGGTGATCGGCGAGCCGAGCATCATCTGGTTCCTGGCCAAGACGGCCGTGTTCCTGTTCTTCTTCCTGTGGTTCCGCGCCACCTTTCCCCGCTACCGCTACGACCAGATCATGCGGCTGGGCTGGAAGGTGTTCATTCCCATCACCATCGTCTGGTTGCTGGTGGAGGGGGCGGCGATCGTCGCCGGCGTCGGGCCCTGGTTCGATTGATATGAATGGTGACCTGATATGCAAGCCCTGAAACAGTACGTCAAGAGCCTGTTCCTGTGGGAACTCCTCATGGGCCTGCGGCTGACCGGGCGCTATCTGTTCGCGCGCAAGATCACGGTCCAGTACCCGGAGGAGAAGACCCCGCAGTCGCCGCGCTTCCGCGGCCTGCATGCCCTGCGCCGCTATCCCAACGGCGAGGAGCGCTGCATCGCCTGCAAGCTGTGCGAGGCTGTGTGTCCGGCCCTGGCCATCACCATCGAGGCCGCGCCGCGCGAGGATGGCACCCGGCGGACCACCCGTTACGACATCGATCTTTTCAAATGCATCTTCTGCGGCTTCTGCGAGGAATCCTGCCCGGTGGATTCCATCGTCGAGACGCGGATATTCGAATACCACTTCGAGAATCGCGGCGAGCAGATCATGACCAAGGAGAAGCTGCTGGCCATCGGCGACAAGTACGAGGACCAGATCGCCGCGGACCGGACGGCGGATGCGTTGTATCGGTGACAGGCTTGAAACCGCGAAGGCGAATAAGGCGCGTGAAGGAAACCTGTATTCAAAAGAAACCGTCATTGCGAGGAGCGACAGCGACGCGGCAATCTCCAGGGGGCAGAATCTGAGTTGCGAGATTGCCGCGCTTCGCTCGCAATGACGGGCGGGTTATATTTGGTTTCCTTTGCGATACGCAAAACTAAGGCATAACATCAGATATGACATTCGAGAAGTTCATTTTTTACGTTTTCGCCGCGATCCTGGTGTTCGCCGCGGTGCGGGTGATCACGGTGCGCAACCCGGTGCATGCCGCGTTGCACCTGGTGCTGGCCTTCTTCACCACGGCCGGGTTGTGGCTGCTGCTGGAGGCGGAGTTCCTCGCCATCACCCTGGTGCTGGTCTATGTCGGTGCGGTGATGGTGCTGTTCCTGTTCGTGGTCATGATGCTGGACATCAATGTGGCCCCGCTCAAGGAGGGCTTCGCCCGTTATCTGCCGGTGGCGTTGCCGGTGGCGATCCTGATGCTGGTCGAGATGTTGCTGGTGGTGGGCTCCCACTATTTCAGCGACGAGCGCATGCCGGCGCCGCCACGCCATGGCGAGGACTACAGCAACACCCGCGAGCTGGGCAGCGTGCTTTACACCGATTATGTCTACCCATTCGAGATCGCCGCGGTGATCCTGCTGGTCGCCATCGTCGCCGCCATCGCACTTACTCTGCGTCGGCGACCGGACACCAAGTACCTGAATCCGGCCGATCAGATCAAGGTCCGGCGCGAGGACCGGGTGCGGGTGGTGAAGATGGATGCGGAGTCCAGGGATTGAGCCCGGGATCAACCGGCAATTGCGTGCGCCTGCGGGCGTCTGAACGATGCAACGGCTAGAAAATCAAAAATGATTGAACTATCGGACTATCTGGTATTGGGGGCGATCCTGTTCAGCCTGAGCGTGGCGGGGATTTTCCTTAACCGCAAAAACGTCATCATCCTGCTCATGGCCATCGAACTGATGCTGCTGGCGGTGAACATGAACTTCGTCGCCTTCTCTTATTTCCTCGGCGACACGGCCGGGCAGGTGTTCGTATTCTTCATCCTCACCGTGGCGGCTGCGGAGGCGGCAATCGGGCTGGCCATCCTGGTGGTGCTGTTCCGCAATCGCCAGACCATCAATGTCGATGACCTCGACAGCATGAAGGGGTAGGGCATGGAACTCGTCTATCTCGCCATACCGCTCGCACCCCTCGTGGGGGCCATTCTGGCCGGACTGTTCGGCGGCACTCTGGGCCGCAAAGGCGCCCACAGCGTGACCATCGGCGGTGTGGGCATCGCCTTCCTGCTCTCGCTGGTCGTGCTCAAGCATCATGTCGTTGACGGTGCCGCAGCCTTCAACGGCAGTGTCTATACCTGGATGGTTTCCGACGGCATCCGCTTCGAGATCGGCTTCCTGGTCGACAATCTGACCGTGCTCATGATCAACGTCGTCACCTTCGTCTCGCTGATGGTGCACATCTATACCATCGGCTACATGGCCGACGACGCGCACAACTGGCCGAAGGAGAGCCTGGCGGGGCGCAACAGCTACCAGCGCTTCTTCAGCTATATCGCCCTGTTCACATTCGCCATGCTGATGCTGGTGATGTCCAACAATTTCCTGCAGCTGTTCTTCGGCTGGGAGGCCGTCGGACTGGTCTCCTACCTGCTGATCGGTTTCTGGTCCACTCGACCGACGGCTGTCTTCGCCAACCTCAAGGCGTTCCTGGTAAACCGCGTAGGCGATTTCGGTTTCCTGCTGGGTATCGCCGCCATCCTGATGTATTTCAACAGCCTGGACTACTGGGATGTATTTGCCGCCGCGCCGGCGCTGGCCGATGTCAATATCGAGATCCTCGACGGCCAGGCCTGGTCGCTGATGTCGGTGATCTGCATCCTGCTGTTCATCGGTGCCATGGGCAAGTCGGCCCAGGTGCCGTTGCACGTATGGCTGCCCGATTCCATGGAAGGCCCGACACCCATTTCGGCCCTCATCCATGCCGCCACCATGGTCACGGCCGGCATCTTCATGGTGGCGCGCATGTCGCCTCTGTTCGAACTGTCCGAGGCGGCATTGAGTTTCGTGCTGGTGATCGGCGCCATTACCGCCCTGTTCATGGGTTTTCTGGGCCTGGTGCAGAATGACATCAAGCGGGTGGTGGCTTACTCCACCCTGTCGCAGCTTGGCTACATGACGGTCGCGCTCGGCGCCTCGGCCTATGCCGCCGGCATCTTCCATCTCATGACCCACGCCTTCTTCAAGGCGTTGCTGTTCCTGGGGGCGGGGTCGGTCATCATCGCCATGCACCACGACCAGGACATGCGCAATATGGGTGGGCTGCGCAGGTACATGCCCATTACCTGGCTCACCTCGCTGATCGGCTCGCTGGCGCTGATCGGCACGCCCTTCTTCTCGGGCTATTTCTCCAAGGACAGCATCATCGAGGCGGTGCATCTGTCCCAGATCCCCGGCTCGGACTTTGCCTATGTCGCCGTGCTGGCCGGGGTGTTCGTCACTGCCCTGTACAGCTTTCGCATGTATTTCCTGGTGTTTCACGGCAAGCCGCGGATGGATACCCATACCCGCGAGCACCTGCACGAAACGCCCTGGGTGGTGACCCTGCCGCTGGTGCTGCTGGCCATTCCCTCCATCTTTGCCGGCTACTGGATGGAGCCGATGCTGTTCGGGAGCTATTTCGACGGCGTGATCCATGTGGCGCCCGCGCATGACGGCCTGGCGCAACTGGGCGGGCATTTCCACGGCACCGTGGCCTTTGCGCTGCATGCCTTCGCCAATCCGGCCTTCTACCTGGCACTGGCCGGGGTGCTGACGGCCTGGTACATCTACATGATCAATCCCGGGCTCGCCGACCGCGCGCAGCGCAATTTTTCCTGGATCCACCGGCTGCTGGTCAACAAGTACTATGCCGACGATTTCAACCAGACCGTGTTCGCAGGCGGGACACGCGGCATAGGTCATGCTCTGTGGAACCTGGGCGACCGCATCATCATCGACGGGCTGATCGTCAATGGCAGTGCCCGCGTGGTTGGCTGGGTTGCCGCCTTCGCGCGTCATGTGCAGACCGGCTACCTGTACCACTATGCCTTCGCCATGATCCTGGGCCTGCTGGCCCTGATCAGCTGGACGGTATTCATGCGCTGAGTGCCGGCCGCCGGCAGAAGAAGAATCAAGGAAACCTGAATGTTGTCAGAACTGCCATTACTGAGCCTGTTGATCTGGGTCCCCATCCTGGGCGGCATTGCTGTGCTCGCGGCCGGCGACCGTGAGCCCTGGGGCGCGCGGACCCTGGCGCTGGCGACATCGCTGCTGACCTTCCTGCTCAGCATCCCCCTGTTCACCGGTTTCGAGACCGGTACGGCGGCGATGCAGTTCGAGGAGCTCAGACCCTGGATACCGGCCTTCAATGTCAATTATCACCTCGGCGTGGACGGGATCTCGGTCCCCTTGATCATCCTCACCACCTTCACCACCGTGCTGGTGGTACTGGCCGGCTGGGAGGTCATCCAGAAGCGCGTGGCCCAGTACATGGCCGCCTTCCTGATCATGGAAGGCCTGATGATCGGGGTGTTTGCCGCGCTTGATGCGGTGCTGTTCTATGTGTTCTGGGAAGGCATGCTGATTCCGATGTTCCTCATCATCGGTATCTGGGGCGGGCCGCGCCGTGTCTATGCCACCATCAAGTTCTTTCTCTATACCTTCTTCGGCTCGGTGTTCATGCTGGTCGCACTGATCTACATGTACATCCGGTCGGGCAGTTTCGGCATCCTGGACTTCCACCTGCTGCCGCTGGGCATGACCGAGCAGATCCTGATCTTCATCGCCTTCCTGCTGGCCTTCGCGGTCAAGGTTCCGATGTGGCCGGTACATACCTGGCTGCCGGATGCGCATGTCGAGGCGCCCACCGGCGGATCGGTGATCCTGGCAGCCATCATGCTCAAGATCGGTGGCTACGGTTTCCTGCGCTTCAGTCTGCCGATCACGCCCGATGCCAGCCAGGAACTGGACTGGCTCATCATCGGTCTGTCGCTGATCGCCGTGGTCTATATCGGCTTCGTCGCCATCGTCCAGCAGGACATGAAGAAGCTTATCGCCTACTCATCCATCGCCCACATGGGCTTCGCCACCCTGGGCTTCTTCCTGATCTTTGCCATTCTCGAGAACACCGGCACGGTACAGGGCGCGTTGCTGGGTCTGGAAGGCGGGATGGTGCAGATGATATCGCACGGCTTCATCTCCGGGGCGCTGTTCCTGTGCGTGGGCGTACTCTATGACCGCATGCACTCGCGCGAGATCGCCGACTACGGCGGGGTGGTGAACACCATGCCGGTATTCGGCGGTTTCATGGTGCTGTTCGCCATGGCCAATTCCGGTCTGCCCGGGACCTCCGGTTTCATCGGTGAGTTCATGGTGATCCTGGCGAGCTTCAAGGCCAACTTCTGGTACGCCTTCCTCGCGGCCACCACCCTGATGCTGGGCGCGGCCTACAGTCTGTGGCTGGTCAAGCGGGTGGTGTTCGGCGAGGTGGCCAACAAGCGGGTCGCCGAGCTGCAGGACGTGAACCGGCGGGAATTTCTCATCCTTGGCGTACTCGCCGCTGCCGTGCTGCTGCTCGGTCTGTGGCCGGCGCCGCTGGTGGATCTCATGCATGCCACGCTGGAGAACCTGCTGGCCCATGTGATGGTGTCCAAATTATGAATTTGTCAACCACGAAGGACACAAAGAACTCAGAGTCCATGAATATGCTTGGTGGCCTTTGCGTGCTTTGTGGTGAATCAGGTATGCAGAATGACTGTCGAACTAATTGAATTTCAACTTCTGATGCCCGAGATCTTCGTGCTCAGCATGGCCTGCATCGTGCTGGTGCTGGACCTGTTCATCCATGACCGCAACCGGGTCATTACCTATGGACTGTCGCAGCTGACCCTGTTCGGTGCCCTGGCCCTGGTGATTGCGCTGGCGGACGGCGAATCGCATACGGCCATGTTCGGCACCTATGTGGCTGATCCGATGGCATCTCTGGCCAAGGCCTTTGTGATGATCGTGGTATTCGCGGTGTTCCTTTATTCCAAGGATTATCTGCGCCAGCGCGATCTGTTCAAGGGCGAGTATTACGTACTCGGCCTGTTCGGCGTGCTGGGCATGATGATCATGATCTCCGCCCACAGCTACCTGACCCTGTACCTCGGCCTGGAGCTGCTTTCGCTGTCACTCTACGCCATGGTGGCCCTGCACCGCGATTCCAGCATCGCCTCCGAGGCGGCGATGAAATATTTCGTTCTCGGCGCGCTGGCCTCCGGCATGCTGCTTTACGGTATGTCGCTGCTCTATGGCATCACCGGCAGTCTGAATATCGCCGAGGTGGCCTCCAGCATCAGCGCCATGGCGGAACTGGATCTGGCGCTGATCTTCGCGCTTTCCTTCGTGGTGCTGGGGCTGGCCTTCAAGCTGGGCGCGGTGCCGTTCCACATGTGGATTCCGGATGTCTATCACGGCGCGCCGACCTGTGTGACCGTCTTTATCGGCAGTGCGCCCAAGATCGCCGCCTTCGCCATGGCGATGCGCCTGCTTGCCGAATCCCTGGGCGGGGTGCAGGCCGACTGGGGCGGGATGCTGGCCATCCTGGCGGTGCTGTCCCTGGCCGTGGGCAACATCATTGCCATCGCCCAGGCCAATCTCAAGCGCATGCTGGCATATTCGACCATATCGCATGTCGGCTTTCTGCTGCTGGGCATCCTCTCCGGTACGGTGGAGGGCTATGCCTCGGCGCTGTTCTACGCCATTACCTACGCCATCATGGCCGCGGCGGCCTTCGGTATGATCATCCTGCTCAGCCGCAGCGGCTTCGAAGCCGATACCCTGGAGGACTTCAAGGGCCTGAATACCCGCAGCCCCTGGCATGCCTTTCTGATGCTGCTGGTGATGTTCTCCATGGCGGGTGTGCCGCCGACCGTGGGTTTCTACGCCAAGCTGGCCGTGATTCAGGCGGTGGTCGGCGTCGATCTGCTGTGGCTGGCGCTGGCCGCGGTATTCTTCTCCATCATCGGCGCCTTCTACTACCTGCGGGTGGTGAAGCTGATGTATTTCGACGAGCCGGTGGATACCCGGCCGCTGCAATACGGGACCGATATGCATGTGGCCATCAGCGTCAATGGTCTGGCCATACTCCTGCTGGGGTTGTTTCCCGGCGCTCTGATGGGTGCCTGCATGGCTGCAATGGCAGGCTGAGGGGGGTCTGCCGCGGGCCGCCGATTTCCGGTACAATCCTCTTCAGCGCAAATGGCCTGCCGGAATCCGCATGTCCGATATTCATTTCTCCTGGCTGCTCATCCTGGTCGCCTTTCTGGCGGCAAATCTGCCCTGGCTGACAGAACGCCGATTCTTCCTGCTGCCCGCAGGGGCCCAGGGCAAGCCGGCCTGGTTCTGTTTAATGGAGTGGCTGGTGCTGTATTTTGTCGCAGGGGGCATTGCCCTGGGACTGGAACAGAAGAGCACCGGCGGGATCCACGCCCAGGACTGGGAATTCTACGTGGTGACCCTGTGCCTGTTCATGGTGTTCGCGCTGCCGGGTTTCATCTATCGCTATGACCTGAAGGCGCACCTGGAAAAGGCCAGGCGCAGGCGGCGATAATCCGCGACGGGCTTGCAAAGCACCGGCCTTGTCATTAGAATGCGTTCTCTCTGTTGCGGGGTGGAGCAGTCTGGCAGCTCGTCGGGCTCATAACCCGAAGGTCGCAGGTTCAAATCCTGCCCCCGCTACCACTTTCCCTTCCTTTCCCGTTCTGGTTCCGCCGCATAGCTGTGGCAGACAGCCGTCTGTTCAGTTCCCGGGAAAGCCGATCTGAATGGCCGGGCTCGGGCTGACGATATGCACCATGGCATTGGCTTCCCGCAGCGGCACGATGAGTTCGGCGAGCGCCGCCAGGACGCCGACTTGTGCGGCCTGTTCCACCAGTTCGTGACCACCGTCCAGGTCAAGTGATTCCGGCCGGCTGTCTGCGGGTGCCAGGTGACTGCACAGGGCGAAGTGCGTATCGGGCGGCAGCTGCAGTTCCAGCGGAGTGCGCTGGTCGATCAGTTGCAGCGTTTCCCGAATCGTCTCCTTGCCTTCCCAGACAAGTATGGTGGGGTGAGCGGGCATGTGTATCCTCTCCCTGTCTATTGCTTCAGATCCGCGATCAGGGCATCCAGCCCGTTGCGGCTGATTTGTGCCGAAAATTCCTTGCGATAGGTGAGCGCCAGGCTGATGCCGTCGATGGCCAGGTCAGCGATTTTCCAGTTCCCGGCGGTTTTGACCATGGTGTAGTCGACCTGAGCGGTTCCGCCCCTGGGCAGAGAAATGCGGCTGCGTACCGTCACCTGGTCGCTGCCGTTCGGATCGCGCAGGGGAGGGTAGCTGACCTCGTCGGCATGCGCGAGAATCTCGTCGGTGTAGGTGATCATGGAACTGACATAGGTGCGCATCAGGTGCTGCCTGAAGCCATCCATGAAGGCTGCCCGCTGTGCTTCGCTGGCGCTGCGCCAGTGCTTGCCGAGCACCCAGCGTGCGATGCGTTCGAAATCGATGTGGGGCACCACGATCCGGTCGGCCAGCCGATAGGCGATGGCGTCGTCCTGGCGAATGGCCTCGCGCTGATCGCGCAGGGCATCGACCAGTTCATTGGAGACGTGCATGACCAGTTCGCGCGGATCGGCCGGTTGAGCAGCGGGTGGCGTTTCTCCGACCGCAGCCGGAGACAGCAGCAGGCTGACGAGCAGCACGATGAGACCGCCCGGATACCGCATCGCGGCAGCAAGTCCTGTCATGGATCTGTCATCCCCTCATGGTTGGATTACTGCTTCGCCAGTGTACCTGTCCAGGGCCGGGCTGGATAGCGCCCGCGACCGATGGGCGGGGCGCTTGCAATCACCCGGACAGCGTTTATCTTTCTGGTAGCCCTGCCGCATCCATCCCCGCGGCAGGGCCAACAGGCCCTGACAGGAGCCGACATGTCCATCCCCGCGTACGCGACCATTGAAACCCGCCCGCTGGGGGCCGCTGAGCTGGGCCATCTGGATGCCTACTGGCGGGCGGCGAATTATCTGTCCGTCGGCCAGATCTATCTGCTCGACAATCCCCTGCTGGCCCGCAGCCTGGAACTGAAGGACGTCAAGCCGCGCCTGCTCGGCCACTGGGGGACGACGCCCGGGTTGAATTTCATCTATCTGCACTGCAATCGGGTCATCCGACGCGATGACATGGACATGATCTTCATCACCGGCCCGGGCCACGGCGGCCCGGCGCTGGTGGCCAATACCTGGCTGGAAGGCAGCTACAGCGAGTTCTATCCCGATGTCACCCCGGATGCCGACGGCATGCGCAAGCTGTTCCGTCAGTTCTCCTTTCCGGGCGGCATTCCCAGTCATGTCGCGCCCGAGATACCCGGCTCGATCCACGAAGGCGGCGAGTTGGGCTATTCCCTCGCGCACGCCTTCGGCGCGGTGTTCGACAACCCGGAGCTCATTGCCTGCTGCGTGGTGGGCGACGGCGAGGCCGAGACCGGCCCGCTGGCCGCGGCCTGGCATTCGACCAAGTTCCTCAATCCCGCCCGCGACGGCGCCGTGCTGCCGGTGCTGCACCTGAACGGCTACAAGATCGCCAATCCCAGCCTGTTCGCCCGCATGGAACGCGACGAGCTTGCCAGCCTGTTCACCGGTTATGGCTACGAGCCCCTGTTTGTCGAGGGCAGCGAACCTGAATCGATGCATCAGGCCATGGCCGCTGCCATGGACGCGGCCGTGGAGCGGATCGGCAGGATCCAACAGCAGGCCCGCGGCGGCGGCGAGCAGAGGCGTCCCCGCTGGCCCCTGATCATCCTGCGCAGTCCCAAGGGCTGGACCGGGCCGAAGGAAGTCGAGGGCAGGAAGGTGGAGGACTTCTGGCGGGCCCACCAGGTGCCCATCACCGGTCTGGACCAGCACCCCGAACGCCTGCAGCTGCTCGAGGACTGGATGCTGAGCTACCGGCCGCGGGAACTGTTCACGGAGCAGGGCGGGCTGCTGCCCGAACTGGCCGCACTGGCGCCGGCCGGCGAGCGGCGCATGGGCGCCAACCCCCATGCCAACGGCGGCAGCCTGCTGCGCGACCTCAGCCTGCCGGATTACCGGGATTACGCCGTGGCGGTGGATGAGCCCGGCCGCACCCGGGCCGAGGCCACCCGGGTGATGGGACAGCTGCTGCGGGACGTGATGCGCGCCAACCGCAAGCGCGCCAACTTCCGCGTCTTCGGTCCCGACGAGACCAGTTCCAACCGGCTGGACGCCCTGTTCGAGGAGACCGCCCGTACCTGGATGGAACCGCGCCTGCCCGAGGACGAGCATCTCGCCCCCGACGGGCGGGTGATGGAGATCCTGAGCGAGCATACCTGCCAGGGCTGGCTGGAAGGTTATCTGCTCACCGGCCGTCACGGCCTGTTCTCCTGCTACGAGGCCTTCATCCACATCGTCGATTCCATGTTCAACCAGCACGCCAAGTGGCTCAAGGTCGCCGGCAGCGAGATCCCCTGGCGCCGCCCCATCGCCTCGCTGAACTATCTGCTGACCTCGCATGTCTGGCGCCAGGACCACAACGGTTTCTCGCACCAGGACCCGGGCTTCATCGACCATGTGGTCAACAAGAAGGCCGATGTCATCCGCGTGTACCTGCCGCCGGATGCCAACACGCTGCTCCATGTCACCGACAAGTGTCTGCGCTCGCGCAACTTCATCAACGTGATCGTCGCCGGCAAGCAACCGCAGCCGCAGTGGCTGGATATGGACGCCGCCATCAAGCACTGCAGCGCCGGCGTGGGCATCTGGCAATGGGCCAGCAATGACCAGGGCGCCGATCCGGACGTGGTCATGGCCTGCGCCGGCGATGTGCCCACGCTGGAGACCCTGGCCGCGGTGGCCTACCTGCGCGAACTGGTGCCGGACCTGAAGATCCGTGTGATCAATGTGGTGGACCTGATGACGCTGCAGCACCACACCGAACATCCCCACGGCCTGAACGACCGGGATTTCGACACCCTGTTCACCACCGACAAGCCGATCATCTTCGCCTATCACGGCTATCCCTGGCTGATCCACCGGCTGACCTACCGGCGCACCAATCACGCCAACCTGCACGTGCGTGGCTACAAGGAGGAGGGCACCACCACCACGCCCTTCGACATGGCGGTGCGCAACGACATCGACCGGTTTCATCTGGCCAGTGACGTGATCGACCGGGTGCCGCGGCTGGGCTACCTGGCCGCCCATGCCAGGCAGGTGATCCGCGACAAGCTGATCGAGCACCGGGAATACATCCGCCGTTACGGCCAGGACCTGCCCGAGGTGCTGGAGTGGGAGTGGCCGTATTGACGGCAGATACAGGAGACAAGTTGAAGGATGCGGGTGTTGCAGGTTGAGTCAGCAGTAGTAGGTTGGGTTAGGTGCATGGCACCGTAACCCAACATGCCGCGGGGTGTCGGGTTACGCTACACTAACCCGACCTACGTACTGGAATAAGGGCCGTGAGGCCCGTTTCCGGCGGCAACCGGGATTGCCGGGAACGCTGCGCTTATCACGGCCTACGTTTCTCTGGTCAGCAACTCCGCTGCCTGCCGCGCCATCAAGGCCCCCTCGTCGACGGGCATGACCCACACTTCGACCCGGCTGTCGTCGCTGCTGATGCGCCGGCGCTCGCCGCGTGCGGCTGAATTGAGGTCCGGATCCAGGCGGATGCCCAGGTAGTCCAGCCCTTCCAGGATGCCGGCGCGCACCGGCGCGGCGTTCTCGCCCACGCCGCCGCCGAACAGGACGGCATCCACGCCGCCCAGCACGCCGGTGTAGGCGGCGAGGTACTTGCGGGTGCGGTAGCAGAACAGTTCCACTGCCAGACGGGAGCGGTCGTCGTCCGCCTCCAGCAGGGTCTTCATGTCGCCGCTGCGGCCGGAGACGCCGAGCAGTCCGCTGTCGTGATTGAGCAGGGATTCCAGCCCGGCGTCTGACAGGCCCAGGCTGCGCTTGAGATGGAACAGCAGGCCGGGATCGATATCACCGCAGCGTGTGCGCATCATCAGGCCTTCCAGCGGGGTGAAGCCCATGGAGGTATCGAGTGCCCGGTCGTCCAGCGAGGCGGTGACGGAACAGCCGCCGCCGAGCTGCAGCGAAATGACCCGTCGCGGCGTGGATGCGGCGCTGTGGCATGCGGACAGCCCGGCCAGCATGGACTGGTGCGCGAGCCCGTGAAAGCCGTAGCGGCGCAGACCCTGTTCCGAGCTGATCCCATGCGGCAGCGGGTAGGTGGCGGCCACTTCCGGCAGGTCGTGATAGAAGCCGGTGTCGAAGCAGGCGATGTGCGCCAGTTCCGGGTCGAGCTGCGCGCGCACCCGGCGCAGCAGGTTCAGGGCATGCGGGTTGTGCAGCGGGGCCAGTTCGCCGGCCTGTTCGATGGCCCGTTCGACCTGTTCCGAAATGCGGGCGGGCCGCCACAGCTGCGGACCGCCATGCACCACCCGGTGGGCCGCGGCGTCCACCGGCAGCGGGATCGTCGCCAGCAGATCGTCCAGCTGCTGCCCCAGCTGCTCGGGGGGCTGCTCCCGGTGATCCTGCCACAGGCAGTCCGCGGCTCCGGCATCGACCCGGTACAGGGCGCTGCGCAGCGAGGAGCTGCCGGCATTGAAGATCAGTATCCGGCTCATGCTGCCGCGGCACGCCGCTGGCGGCGTGCCAGGTGGCGGCGGATGCCCCATTTCTCCAGTTCCACGATCACCACCACGCTGAGTGCAACGAGCAGGATCCGGCCCCAGGTGTCCAGGCCGATGGGCGCGGTGCCGAACAGATACTGCATCGGGGGCAGATAGGTGAAGGCCAGCTGCAGCAGGATCAGCACACCCACGGCGATCAGTACATAGCGGTTGCCCGTCAGCCCCTCCCAGTTGAGCGAGGGCGCCAGCAGATAGCGGGCGCAGAACAGATAGAAGATCTCGAAGCTGACCAGGGTGTTGACCGCGATGGTGCGGGCGGTGTCGATCGGCACGCCGGCATTGCGTTCCAGGATGAACAGGCCGAAGCTGCCGCTGACCAGGATGACCGATACCAGCAGGATACGCCAGATGAGAAAGCCCGTGAGCAGCGGCTCGCGCGCATTGCGCGGCGGCCGCTGCATGAC
This sequence comes from Gammaproteobacteria bacterium, assembly GCA_002699185.1. Taxonomy (GTDB): domain Bacteria; phylum Pseudomonadota; class Gammaproteobacteria; order Thiohalobacterales; family Thiohalobacteraceae; genus Thiohalobacter. The sequence goes on from PABG01000121.1 coordinate 16,582, forward strand.
GTCCTTCTCCGCCGGTTCGAAGGCCAGGGCCAGGGCCAGCGTCACGGCGGTGACCATGTTCACCCACAGGATCTGCACCGGCGTGATGGGCAGCATGTAGCCGCCCAGGATGGCGGCGATGATGGCCAGGGCCTGGCCGCCGTTGGTCGGCAGGATGAACAGGATGGATTTCTTCAGGTTGTCGTAGACGGTGCGGCCTTCCTCCACGGCATGGGCGATGGAGGCGAAGTTGTCATCGGCCAGCACCATCTCTGAGGCCTCCTTGGAGACCTCGGTGCCCTTCATGCCCATGGCAATGCCGACATCGGCCCGCTTCAGGGCCGGGGCGTCGTTCACACCGTCGCCGGTCATGGCCACCACCGCGCCGTCGGCCTGCAGCGTGGAGACCAGGCGCAGCTTGTGCTCCGGACTGGTGCGGGCGAACACGCTGGCTTCAATCGCCGCCCGCTGCAGCTGAGCGTCGTCGTACTGGTCCAGATCCGTGCCGTTGATCGCCTGGATGTCTTCGCCGATTCCCATCTGTTCGCCGATGCTCTTCGCCGTGACGGCATGATCGCCGGTGATCATCTTCACCCTGATGCCGGCGCTGCGGCAGGTCCGGATGGCCTGGATGGCGTCTTCGCGCGGCGGATCGATCAGGCCGACCACCCCGAGCAGGGTGAGGCCGCCGTTGACATCCTCGAAGCGCAACTCGCGCTGCTCCGGCGCGGCACCGCGGTAGGCCAGCGCCAGCAGTCGCTGGCCGTGTTCGGCCATGACGTGCATGCGGCGGGCCCATTCCTCGTGGTCCAGGGGGATGTCCTCGCCCCGGACCCGCTGACAGGTGCACATCTCCAGCACCCGCTCGGGCGCACCCTTGAGATAGATGAAGGCGTGGCCGGCGTGGTCATGGTGCAGGGTCGCCATGAACTTGTGCATGGATTCAAACGGAATCACGTCGGTGCGCGGCCACTGCTCATGCTGATACGCCAGATCCAGCCCGCCCTTGCGCCCGAGGGTGAGCAGGGCGCCCTCGGTGGGGTCGCCGTGGATGTGCCAGCCCTGTTCGTCCCGGGTCAGGCTGCTGTCGTTGCAGAGGATCCCTGCCCGCATGAGTTCCGTGAGTTCGGCTTCGGTGTCGGGGTCGACTGTCTCGCCGTCCCGGGTGAAGCCGCCGTGCGGGTCGTAACCCGAGCCGCTGACCTCGAAGCGTTTGTTGTCGCAGATGATCTCCTGGACCATCATTTCGTTGTGGGTGAGTGTTCCGGTCTTGTCGGAGCAGATCACCGTGACCGAGCCCAGGGTCTCGACCGCCGGCAGCCGGCGGATGATGGCATTGCGCCGGGCCATGCGCTGCACGCCGATGGCCAGGGTGATGGTCATGATGGCCGGCAGGCCCTCCGGGATGGCGGCCACGGCCAGGCCGACGGCGGCCAGGAACATGTCGGCGGCGGAATAGGCCTGGAAGCCGACACCGTAGACGAAGGTGGCCGTGGCCAGCACCAGGATGGCACCGGTCAGCCAGCGCGCGAACTGCGCCATCTGCCGCAGCAACGGCGTGGTCAGGGATTCGACCTGTCCGAGCATGCCGCTGATGCGGCCGATCTCGGTCTGCTCGCCGGTGGCGACCACCACGCCCAGGCCGTGGCCGTAGCTGACCAGGGTGCCGGAGTAGGCCATGCAAGTGCGATCACCGAGCACGGCTGTCTCGGCTACCGCCCGGGTGTCCTTTTCCACCGCCTCCGACTCGCCGGTTAGGATCGCCTCGTCGATGCGCAGATCCTTGACCTTGAACAGGCGCACATCGGCCGGCACCTTGTCGCCGGATTGCAGGCTGAGGATGTCGCCGGGGACGACCTCGGTGGCGGGCAGGGTGATGAAGGCATTGTCGCGCTTGACCATGGCCTGCTGCGACAGCATGCGGCGGATGGCATCGAGCGCCTTCTCCGCCTTGCCTTCCTGGATGTGGCCGATCAGGGCGTTGATGAGCACCACGCCCAGGATCACGCCGCTGTCCACCCAGTGCTGCAGCAGCAGGGTGACCAGGGCCGCGGCCAGCAGTACGTAGATCAGCAGATTGTGGAACTGCAGCGCAAAGCGCTTCAGTCGGCTCTGTTTCTCGGGCGGGCGCAGTTCGTTTCGGCCGTACTCTTCCAGCCGCGTCTTCGCTGTCTGCGCATCCAGTCCCCCGGGATCGGTCTGGAAATGATCGAAGGCGGCCTGCGGCTCGCGGGCATGCCAGTCGGCGGGAGGGGTCGGAGCGGGATCGGCCATGATCGGATGATTTTCCTGCGGGCGGGATGAGGGCTTGTCGAGCCCAGTCTAACCAATCCACCGGGGGCGGTGAACCGGGGGAAAGCGCCGGCCAGGTGTCGGCGCAGCTCAGGCGCCGCGCTTCCGGCGCCGGTGTGCCCAGCGCGAAAGCAACAGGGCGGACACGGCCAGTATGGCCACCACCGCGACAAATACGGCCAGGGTCCGCGGCGTCGGGTTGCGGATGATGGCCAGGATACGGTCGATCAACAGGGCAATGGCGATCATGCCCGGTGCCATGCCGAGCAGCGTGCCGATGAGATAATCCCGGAAACCGACATGAGAGGCGCCGGCCACCAGGTTGATGATGCTGAAGGGGGCGACCGGGATCACCCGCAGCAGGAACACGGTCAGGATGCCGCGCTGGCCGAGCCGGCTACTCACCGCGTTGATGCGTTCACCCGCCAGCTGGCGGATGCCGCGCCGGCCGAGGTGGGCACCGACGGCGTAGCCGGACGCGGCATTGGCGATGACGCCCAGCAGGGCATAGACAAAGCCGGCCAGCGCGCCGTAGGTCAGAATGGTCGCCACGATCAGGGCCGTGATCGGCATGATCAGCAGGCCGCCGACCACGAACAGAACGACCACCACCAGCGGCCCGTACCCGAAGTTGCGCACCGCCTCCAGCGTACCGAGCAGACGCTGCGGATCGGCCCATTCAGACAGTGGCGTCAGGCGCCAGGCCAGGACCAGTGCCAGAAGCACCAGGCCCAGTATCAGCCAGCGATGGGAATGGCGTAGCGGCATGCGGCCTCGCAGGCGATTTCGGGCGGCTCAGTATACAGGTCCGAGCCATCAATATCTTCTATGCCTGCTAAAGAAATGCTCATGGATTGAACCTGCCGGGCGAGTCGCGCACAATTGCCGCCCACGCCGGGCGCCTGCCCGGGGAAACGATTCGACAGGTTGAAGGAGGAATTCCGTGAAGCTGATTCTTTTGGGCGCGCCCGGTGCGGGCAAGGGCACGGTCGCCAAGATGCTGACCGACATCGACGGTTCGGTGCAGATCTCCACCGGCGACATCCTGCGCGCCGCCGTGAAGGAGGGCACCGAGCTGGGCAAACAGGCCGAGGCTTACATGAAGGCGGGCGACCTGGTTCCGGATGAGCTCATCATGGGCATCATGGAGCAGCGCCTGCAGGAACCGGACTGCGCCAACGGCTTCCTGCTCGACGGTTTCCCCCGCACCATCCCGCAGGCCGAGCAACTCAAGGCGCTGCTGGACAAGCTGGGGATCAAGCTGGACATGGCCGTGAATCTGGAAGTGCCGCGCGAGGTCATCCTCGATCGCCTGACCACCCGGCGTACCTGCACCAATTGCGGTGCCATCTACAACGTCAAGAGCGCCCCGCCCAAGGTTGAAGGTGTTTGCGACAAGTGCGGTGGTCCGGTGGTACAGCGTGACGATGAGACCGAGGAGGCCATTTCCAACCGCCTCGACGTCTATAACGAGAAGACGGCCCCGCTGGTCGAGTTCTACCGCAACGAGGGTCTGCTGCTGGATGTGAACGCCACTTCCAGCGATGAGGTGGTCAAGACCATCAAGGCCAGGCTCGCCGGCTGATTCCCGCCTCCGGCTGCTCTGAAAACCCCCGCCCTGACGCGGGGGTTTTTGTTTCCTGAGGTGTCCGCAATACCGCATCCAGTATAATCCGGCCCATGTCCGTGCGCCGGTTTCTCACCCTCCTGTTCCTGATGCTGTATCCGCAGCTGCTGCCGGCCGCGGAAATCAATATACGTATCGAGGGCCTGGGACAGGACAGCCTGCGCGCAAATGTCCTGGCACTGCTGTCACTGACCACCCTGAAGGAACGTGAGGCACCCTCCGAGGTGCGGGTGCGGCGTTATTTCAACCTGGCCGAACGGGAGATCCACACCGCGCTGGAACCCTTCGGTTATTACCGTCCGCAGATCGAGTCCCGTCTGCAGCGTACCGAGGCGGGCTGGCAGGCCAGCTTCGATATCGAGCCGGGGGAGCCGGTGCGGGTACGCGAGTTGGCGCTGGAGTTGCAGGGTCCGGGCCGCGAAGCACCGGACCTGCAGGTGCTGATTGATGATCCGCTGCTCGGTCTGGGCGAGGTGGCCGTGCATGCCCGCTATGAGGCCTTGAAGAAATCCCTGCTCGGCAAGGCACTGGAACTGGGCTACCTGGACGCCGCCTACACCCGTCACGAACTGCGCATCGATCCGGCTGCCGGGAGCGCGGCAGTGCTGCTGCAGCTGGATACAGGTCGGCGCTATCGCTTCGGCGAGATCAGCTTCGAAGAGGCCGGGCTGCGCGAAACCCTGCTGCGCCGGTATCTAAGCTTTGCTCCGGGTGAGCCCTACTCGGATCGCAAGCTGCTCGAGTTTCAGCGTGCCCTGCTCGACAGTGACTACTTCGAATCGGTGAACGTGGTCGATCAGCGCGAGGCCGCGCAGGATTACGCCATCCCGATCGAAGTCCGCCTGGAGCCGCGCAAGCGCCATCGCTATACCGCGGGCATCGGTTTCGGTACCGATACGGGCGTGCGCGGCAAGCTGGGCTGGGAGGTGCGGCGCATCAACAGCCGCGGACACACCCTGCTGACCGAACTCAGGGCCTCGGAGATCCGCCAGGGCACGAGCGTGGAATACGGTATTCCGGTGCGCAATCCACGCACCGACCGCCTGAGCTTCACCGGTGCCGTGGAACAGGAGGACAGCGCTACGATCGAGAGTGACTCCCGCACCCTGGCGGCGAATCTGAGTCGGGTCCGGGGACGACTGCGCGAGAATCTGTCGCTGACCTTCCTGGATGAGGATTTCCGCCTGGGCGATCAGAAGGGCAGTACCCGGTTGCTGATGCCTGGCGTGGCCTGGACCTACATCAAGGCCGACGATCCCCTGATCACCCGGCATGGCTGGCGGGCGCAGCTGGAACTGCGCGGGGCGACCCCGGAACTCATCTCCGAGACCCGCTTCCTGCAGCTCGTCGCCGGCGCCAAGTACATCCTTCCCCTCGGTTCCCGCGGACGCATTCTCACCCGCGGCCGGGTCGGTACCACCTGGATGTCGGACTTCGATGTGCTGCCGGCCTCGGTGCGCTTCTTCGCCGGCGGCGATCGCAGCGTGCGCGGCTTCGATTACCAGAAACTGGGGCCGACCGACGCCAGCGGCGAGGTGGTCGGCGGCCGCCACCTGCTGACCGGCAGCCTTGAATACGAGCACAGGATCAGGGGCAAGTGGCGCGCCGCGGTGTTCGTCGATACCGGCAACGCCTTCGATGATTTCGGCGACGAACTGGAAACCGGCGCCGGCATCGGGGTGCGGTGGGAATCACCCGTGGGTCTGCTGCGCGTCGACATCGCTTCGGCGGTCAGCCGTCCGGACAATCCGCTGCGGCTGCACATCACCCTGGGGCCGGACCTGTGACGGCGCTGCGCCGCATCGGCTGGCTCATCGGCGTCCTGCTGCTCCTGCTGCTGCTGGTACTGCTGTGGCTGAGCCTGACCCCCAGCGGTCTGCGCACCGGCCTGGCACTGACCGCCCGGCTGGTGCCGGGTGAGCTGCGCTGGGAGGAGGTGGACGGCCGCCTCGCCGGACCGCTGCAGATCCATGGCCTGCACTTCAGCGGCGCCGCCGGCGATTACCGCCTGCAACGGCTCGATTTCGACTGGTCTCCGAAGGCCCTGGCCGACATGACCCTGGCCGTGGAGCGGCTGCACCTGGACGGATTGCGCCTGGCCCCGGCGCCCGCGTCCGGGACGCCCGCTGCCGCTGCGGAACAAACCGCCCTGCCCGATATCCGGCTGCCGCTGCGCATCAGGGTACGCGACGTGCAACTCAACGGCATGGAATTCATACCGCCCGACGGCGCGGCGCAACGTATTGAACGGCTGCAGCTCAACGCGGACGCTGCCGGCAGCACAGTGAGTCTGCAGCACCTGGAACTGGTGCTGGCCGGCGTGACGGTGCAGGCCGGCGGCCACGTTGCCCTCGACCCCGACAGCCAGACCCAGCTCGATTTCCAGTGGCACGCGGCCCTTTCCGAGTTGCCAGCCTATGCCGGTGCCGGCACGCTGCGCGGCACTCCGGCAATGCTGACGCTGACGCATCGTCTGAAGCAGCCGGCCCCGGCGGAGTTGGAACTGCAGGTGCGTGAACCCCTGGACGCGCTGCAATGGACACTGGCAGTGTCGCTGCCGCCTGCCGCTCTGCCCGAGTTCGCTCCGGAACTGCCCGAGCATACGCTCGGCCTGACGCTGCAGGCCGGCGGCGATCTCTCCGCCGCGCATTTCGAAGCCAGCCTGGTCAGCGATCATCCCGATCTGCAGGGGGAGCCGCTGAGCCTCCAGGGCCGATTGCGCCACAGCGACTGGAACCATTACCGCCTGGAGTCGACCGAACTTCAGCTGGCCGGGAACCGTCTGCAGGTGAATGCCGACTGGACACTCGATACAGCCAGCGGCCGGTTGGAACTGGACTGGCCGGCCCTGGCCTGGCCACCGCTGACACCGGCGTTCAGCGCTGCCGACGGCCGGCTGGTCTGGCAGGGCGGCAGGCAGGATTTCACGCTCGAACTGCACACGGCGCTGGCCGGGCAGTCCGTGCCGGCTGCGCAGCTCGCCCTGCAGGGGCGCGGGGATGCAGAAGGATTTTCCCTGGATCGGTTCCGGGCCGGACTGCTCGACGGCCAGATGCAGGGGAAGGGTCGGATCGGCTGGGGCGATACACTGGACTGGCGTCTGAGCTTCAGCGCACAGGACATCGATCCGGGCCGCCACTGGCCGGACTGGCCGGGGCGGCTGTCAGCGGTGCTGGAATCCAGCGGCGAGCTGAAGGGCGAGACGCTGACAGCCGGGGTAGAGCTGCAGCAACTGGACGGACAGTTGCGCGGTCTGCCGCTGACCGGCGGCGGCAGCTTCGCGCTCGGTCCCGACGGCTGGCGCTTCGCCGATCTCGCATTGCGCACGGGCGCGAACCGGCTGACCCTGAACGGTGGACCGCACGAGGCGGACGGGTTGCGCTGGCGGCTGGACTTCCCCGAGCTGGCCGACACCCTGCCGGGCATCCGGGGTGCGGCGGTGGGTCAGGGCCGGCTGCAGGGTGCCTGGCCGCAGAGCCGGATCACGGGTGAGTTGCGACTGGAGGCGCTGGAACACGCCGATCTGATGATGGCGCAGGCCGAGCTCGACTTCGATGCCGGACTGGGCAGTCCGGATGCGCCCGTGCAGTTGCAGCTCCAGGGCCGGGGCTGGCAGTGGCAGGCACGCGAACTGGACAGGGTCAGCGCGGAGCTTACTGGCAGTCTTGCCAGGCACCGGCTGCAGGTCGATGCCGGCGGGCCTTCGCATGCGCTGCAGCTGGCGCTGAACGGCAGCTGGCAGGACCCCGACTGGAGCGGGCGCATCGTCCGGCTCGACTGGACCCTGCCGGAGACCGGCGCCTGGACGCTGAAGGAGGCCGTGGCCATGACCCTGGGGCCCGAGGCCGCGCGGGTCGATCCCGCCTGCTGGCAGCAGGCGGCGGCCGCGTTGTGCCTGGAAGGCCGTGCCGCCCGCGCCTGGACCGACTGGCAGGCCGAGCTCCGACTCGACGGACTGCCCCTGAACCGGCTGCAGCCCTGGCTGCCGGTGGGGGTCGGGTTCGATTCAAGCCTGTCGGCGCGGCTGTCCGCGCAGCAGGCCGAAGGCCGCTTGCGCAGCGAGGGCAGGCTTGATCTGCCGGCCGGGACGGTGGCCTGGGGCGAGGGCGAGGGCCGGCAGCGGCTTGCGCACGGCGCGGGCACCCTGGACTGGCGGCTGGATGCAGAAGGTCTCCAGGCCGTCGCCCGGCTTGGTCTGCTGGAGCAGGATCATCTGAGCGCCGAAGTGAACCTGCCCGGTTTCCGGCCGGGGGTGGCGATGGATCAGCAGACCATTACCGGTCGCCTGCAGGGCGGGATCCGCCGACTCGAGGTGATTGAACTGTTCGTCCCCGCCGTCACCCGGGTGCAGGGGCGGCTGGACATCGACAGCCGCATCGCCGGCCGCCTGATCGCCCCGGAACTGGAACTCGGGGCGCGGCTGCATGAGGCCGCCCTGTGGGTGCCGGCAGCCGGTATTCATATCGAGGACATCGGGCTGGAGTTGGCTTCGGCCGCCGACGGGCAGCTGCGATTGCAGGGCGGGGCGCGTTCCGGCGGGGGCCGGATCGGGCTCGACGGCACACTGGATCTGGCCCGGTTGCCGGACTGGCGCTTGCAGCTTGGTGTCGAGGGCGAGGAGTTCCTGGTGCTGGATGTGCCCGAGGCGCGGTTGCCGGTCTCACCCGAGCTGGAACTGAAGGTGCAGCCGTCGCGCATCGATCTTGCCGGCCGGGTGCATGTGCCGGAGGCGCGGCTGGCACCGCGTGATTTCAGCGGCGCGGTCGGACCGTCACGCGATGTGGTTGTGGTCACAGGGGAGGCTCAGCCGCCGCCGCACTGGGAGGTTCATACGCGGGTGACGCTGAGTCTGGGCGAGGCGGTCATGTTCGAGGGCTACGGCCTGACCGGGCGCCTCGCCGGCCAGATCGAGCTGATCGACGAGCCGGGCCAGCTGACCCGCGCCCGGGGTGAACTGCAGGTGGTCGACGGCAGCTATGCGGCCTATGGCCAGACGCTGGAGATCACCCAGGGCCGGGTGATCTACAGCGGTGGTCCGGTGGACAACCCGGCACTGGATGCCACCGCCGTGCGCCGGGTCGACGAGGTTACCGCCGGCCTCCGGCTGGGAGGCTTCCTGCAGGATCCGGAACTGGAGTTGTTCTCGCGGCCAGCGATGGCCGAGGGCGATGTCCTGTCCTATCTGATGCTGGGGCGGCCCATGGCCGGGGCAAGCGGGGCCGAGGGACAGTTGTTGATGCGCGCTGCCACCGCCATGGGGGTGAAGGGTGGCAATGCCCTGGCCGGGCAGATCGGCGAAAGCCTGGGGCTGGACGAGGTCAGCGTCAGCGGCGGCGAGACCGCGCAGGATGCCTCGCTGGTGCTGGGCAAGTATCTCTCGCCGCGCCTGTACGTGAACTACAGTGTGGGTCTGTTCGAAAACCTCAGTACCCTCAATCTGCGCTACGAGCTGTCCAGGCGCTGGACCCTGGAGAGCGAGGTCGGCGTCGAGAGCGGGGTGGATCTGCTGTTCAATATCGAGCGGTGATGCCAGCTGCCGGGAGAGTTCAACGCAGCGGGCTGGATGGGTGAAGGCGCTTGCGCCGTACCCCATCTCCAGGCCGGGTGACGCCGGCTTGCGCTGCGCTTCATCCATCCAGCCTGCTGAATATCACCCGTCGCCGCCGAGGATACCGCCGGCCCCCAACCAGATACCCAGATACAGCCGGGCCAGTTCCGGATCGGGCTGAAACAGCACCCGCCGGCCGTTGTGATCGAGCGTCAGGCCGCTGTCCGGGAGCCGGCACAGGCGGTAGCTGTCGCCGACGCGGATATCGACATAGGCCGCGTGCAGCCGCGCCAGGCCGTCACTGAACGCCTGCAGACGCGGCGCCGGATGCTGCCGTTGCAGGATCCGGTGTGCCGCCTCGATCAGGATTTCCCGCGCCAGGTCGCGATGATAGCGGGCCTCGATGCAGGTGCTGGCATCGGTGGCCAGCAGCTGCGGCAGCGGTTGTGGCGCGGGGGCGTAGACACCGAGGCTGTAGACCCGGAACAGTCCGCCATAACGAATGGTATCCTGCCGGATCAGGGACAGGCGTTCGTCCCCGACCTCCACCGCCGCCGGCAGCGCCACCTCGGCCCGGACCGGCGCCGCCAGCGCCAGCAGCAGACCGATCAGCCAGCCTCGAACAGATCGTGCGCGCAGTATGGCGACATGCATCATGGCGCAGCCGTCCCGGCATCGGTCTTGATGAACACCAGCGTGACCTCGCCCAGCCGGATGCCCCATTTGCTCATGGTGGCGCGGTTGATCATCACCCGCTCGTCCTGCAGGAACATCCAGTCATCGAAGTGCACGACATAGTGTTTGCCGCCCACTTCCAGGCGCAGCCGGTATTCCCAGTTCAGGGCATTGCCGTATTGCGCTCCGCGGGCCACTCCGACCACATCGTCGGCCCGACCCTCGTAATGGTGTGCGTCCAGCTTGCGGATGCGCCAGATGCGCTGCTGGCGTTCGCCGTCGGCATAGACGAAGTCCTCCTGCAGCACCAGCTCGTCGCCTTCCATCCGGCCCTGGATATCGACGTGGAACCGACGTTTAACCTCGCCGCGACGGTTCTGGAACATCCCCCAGGCCTGCAGCCCGCCCTGGAAGTACTCCTCCAGCACCAGCGCTGGTTGCTGACCCTGGTAGTCCTGCGCCTGCATGTGACTACACCCGGCGCTCAGCCACAGGCCGCAGGCGATCAGTATCAGCAGGGACAATCTCATCATCGCTTCTCTCCGGGGAACGGGCGCTGTCGCGCAGGGTGAGCAACTCGGATTCGGTCAACGGCAGCCGCCAGACCAGCCAGGTGGCGTGGAGCTTGATGGTCACCGGCAGCAGGGCATAGAGCAGGGTGAGCCACAGCTGCTGCATCGAAGTGGCCGTCCGACCCGACTCCAATCCGGTAGCCGACAGCAGGGGGAAGGCGATGCCCACGGCCACCGCCAGTGCCAGCTTGGTGAGCAGGCTCCACAGCCCGAACAGGGTGCCGGTGCGGTGCTGGCCGGAGACCAGTCGCTGCTGCTCGGCGACATCGGCCTGGATCGAGGCCGGCAGCGCCATGTCGATGCCCAGACTGGCGCCGGTGAGCAGGCAGATAACGGTGAAGCCGGCGACGTCCCCCGGCCCCAGGCCGAGCACGCCGACAAAGGCGGCGCTGGCCAGCAGCATGGACAGCGCCCAGGTGCGGGCCTTGCCCAGGCGCCGCGCCAATGCCTGCCACAGAGGCAGGGCGAGCAGACCGCTGAAGAAGTAGGCGCCGAGAAACAGCGGCAGTGAGGTCCCCGCCTGCAACACCGTTTCCACGTACAGAATGATCAGCGAGGCGGGGATGGCGTTGGCCATGCTGTTGCTGAAGAAGGCCAGCGACAGCCGTCGCAGCAGGGGGTCCTCGAGCAGCGCCCGCAGATAACCGGGGGCCGTCGCCCGCCGCTGTGCCGGGGCGGGGGTGGCGAGCAGGGTGATCAGCACCGCCGTCGGCAGCAGGAGGTAGAGCAGCCAGGCCGCATCCCGCATCAGCAGCGCCAGTTCGTCCGTATGCCCCGTCAGCAGCGGCAGGGCGATCATCAGTATCGTGCCGAGGATGGTGAAGGCCTCGCGCGCGACGGTCACGCTGGTGCGGGCATGATAGGCCTCGGTCAACTCAGCGCCCCAGGCCAGGTAGGGCACGCTGATCAGGGTCCAGCCGGTGTAACTGACCAGGCTCCACAGGAACAGGTAGACGCCGCCGGCATCCGCCGGCGGCACGAACAGGCGGCTGATGCCGAACAGCAGCAGCAGGGCGCCGACCAGCATCAGCGGCCGGCGCAGGCGGTTGCCCCAGCGGTTGCGGTCATACCAGTAGCCGACCAGTGGATCGGTGAACACATCCAGTGAACGCGCCAGCAGGATGGCAATGCCGGCCACCGCCAGCCCCACCTCCGGCAGGCCGGCATAGAAGGCCGGCAGGAACACGTACAGCGGCAGGCCGAGCGCGGCCAGCGGCAGGGCGGTCACGCCGTAGGCCAGCAGGCTGCGCCTCCAGTGCGCGATGCTCACGGACACGGCGGCCGGATCAGGGTGGTCTGCATCAGGTCGATGCGGCCGCTCTCGAAGCCCGCCTCACAGTAAGCGAGATAATAGTGCCACAGGCGGATGAAGCGGGTGTCGAAGCCCTGTTCGCGCACCGCGTTGCGGTTGAGCATGAAGCGGTGCTCCCAGTGGCGCAGGGTGCGGGCATAGTCGGCGCCGTGGAACTCGCAACGGCTGATCTGCAAGCCGGCCCGGGCGGCGTGGGCGGCGAACACCGGGACCGAGGGCAGCATGCCGCCGGGGAAGATGTACTTCTGAATGAAGTCGGCCCGACGGGTATAACGCTCGAAGGCGGTCTGATCGATGGTGATGACCTGCAGGGCCGCGCGCCCGCCGGGGCGCAGACAGTTGAACACCGAAGCGAAGAAATCCGGCCAGTAGTCAGTGCCCACGGCCTCGAACATCTCGATCGAGACGACATGGTCGAAACGGCCGCGCAGGTCGCGGTAGTCCTGCAGCCGCAGTTCGACGCGTCCGGACAGGCCGGCGGCCTCGATGCGCGCGCGGGCATACTCATACTGGGCGTGGGACAGGGTGATCCCGGTGACCCGGTGACCGTGGCGGGCGGCGTATTCGGCAAAGCCGCCCCAGCCGCAGCCGATTTCCAGGATATGATCACCCGGGGCGGCATGCAGCGACGCCAGCAATTCGGCGTACTTGCGCGTCTGCGCCGCCTCCAGTGCCTCGTCGGGGCGGTCGAAGCGGGCGCCGGAGTAGGTCATGCCCGGGTCGAGCCAGAGCCGGTAGAAATCATTGCCCAGGTCGTAGTGGCGGCGGATGTTGCGGCGGCTGCCGCGCCGGGTGTTGGCGCGCAGGCGATGCTGCAGCCGGTCCAGACCCGCCAGCAGCTGCCGCCCCGGGAAGGCCGCGCGCATGTGGCGTTCATTCAGCGCCAGGACCTGCAGGGTCTCCGCCAGCCGGGTGCTGGACCAGTCGCCCCGCAGATACCCCTGCGCCAGGCCCATGCCGGCATTGGCGATCAGGCGCAGGCTGAAGCGGGCGGGATGCTGCAGCCGCAGCACGCCGGCCGGTCCGTCCCGGTCGCCGATGAAATCGAAGTGGCGGCCGTCGGCCAGTTCCAGACGCAGGGAACCGATACGGATGGCGCGCAGCAGGGGCAGCAGCAGTCGCAGTGCGCCGGGAATCTGTTGCGGCCGCGGCTCGAAGCGCAGCACCTTTTCTGTGTTCATGAACTGAACTCCTTGCGGGGCGGTGAGGGTTTGCGATGGAAGGGCACCTGCCTGAACCACAGCTTCAGGGCCTGCCAGTGGATCATGGCCATGACCTTGAAGGTCATCAGCGGTATGCGCAGGGCGAGTGCCAGCCAGGTGCGGTCATTCAGCGGGCGGCGCTGTCCGGTCTGCACCGCGGCCAGCAGCAGCCGGTCCTGCTGGTATTCCCGGATGACGTACTGCAGGCGCGCATCCGGTCGCGACAGCCGGAAATGGTAGCGGGCGTTCATGTCGATGAAGGGCGAGACGTGAAACTGCTTGTCATGCTCGCCCGTGACCGGCCACGACAACGCCGCGCCCTGCGCATGCAGGACATAGGTATGGGACTCGTCGAAGGTGTTGTGGACCTCGCACAGCACGGCGACGGGCCGGCCCTCGGCGGTTTCCACGTACCACAGGCTGAGCGGGTTGAAGACATAGCCCAGTACACGGGGAAAGCACAGCAGATGGATGCGGGTCCCCGCGTCCGGCAGGCCGGCATCGCGCAGCAGCCGCTCGGCCCAGGCGCGCAGGCTGCTGCCGTCGCGGAGGCCATGGTCGCGATCGTGGAAGTCGAACAGGTTGAAGCGATTGTGCGAGAACAGCCGGCAGTGCGCGACGGCCTCGTCGATGCGGTCGATGTCCACGAACAGATTGAAGACCCGATAGCGGAAACGATAGGCCACCGGGAAACGTCGCCGGTGCATGACCTCGCCCGCATAGATGCAGCCGGCCGCGTCCGTCATGTCAGGCCGCGCCCCGCCGCTCGCCCCGGGTGACCCAGGGCGGCTGCACCCCCAGCCGTTCGGCGACCGTCACGGCCGAGCGCAGGGCGTCCTCATGGAAGCCGTAGCCGGAATAGGAACCGCACAGCCACAGGCCGTCGCGGCCCTGCAGCGATTGCAGCCGTGGCTGCTGGCGCAGGGCCTCGCTGTCATAGACCGGATGATGGTAGACCATGCGGGCATGCACGGTCTCGGGGGCCGGTTCCTGCAGCGGATTCAGGGTGACGAAATACGGCTGCGGGCTGTCGAGTCGCTGCAGCCGGTTCATCCAGTAGGTCACACACACCGCGCGGCCTCCGGAGGTGTCCTGCTCGGAGCGGTAGTTCCAGGCCGACCAGACCCGGCGCAGCCGCGGCATCAGGCCGCTGTCGCTGTGCAGTACCGCCCGGTTCTGCTGGTAGCGGAAGGCGGCCAGCGGCTCGCGGTCAGTGCGCAATTCCGGTGCCAGCATGGCCCAGGCCTCGTCGGCGTGACAGGCCAGTACCACATGATCGTAGCCGGCAAGCTCGCCGTCGGTGGTGTGCAGGGACCACCGCCCGTCTGCGCAGCGCCGCACCTGCTCCACCCGGCAGTCGCGCCGGGCACGCTGGTTCAGATCGCGCAGCATGGCCTTGACGTAGAGATAGCTGCCCCCGCGCACGCTGCGCCACTGCGGCCGGTTGCGCAGGCTGAGCAGGCCGTGATTGGCGAAGAAGCGACTGAAGCTGTGCATCGGGTAGGCCAGCATGGCCTCCACGGGACAGGACCAGATCGCCGCCGCCATGGGCAGCAGGTAATGATCGCGCAGTTCACGGCTGTAACCGTGACGATCCAGGAAGCCGCCCAGGGTCAGTGACGAGGGCTGCTGCAGCTGCCGCGTGGCCCGGCGATTGAAGTCGAGGATCTCGCGCAGCATGCGCAGGTGGCGGGGGTCGGTCAGACTGCCCGGGCGGGCGAACAGGGTCTGCAGGCTGCTGCCGGCAGCTGGTGATCTCGGCCCGGCGGCGCGACCGCCTGGAGGCGGTGCGTGACAAGCTGTCGCAGCGGGGCGGGGACATACGGGTAGTGCCGGTGGATGTGGTCGATGCCGACGCTGTCGCTGCAGCCGCGCTGGCCGTCGAGGAGCAGGCCGGCGTGCCCGATCTGGTCATCTACAATGTCGGCGACTACGAGCCCGCCGGCATGGATCAGCTCGACCCGGCCGTGTTCGAACGCATCACCCGGATCAACTATCTCGGCGCGGTCAACTGCCTGGCCGCCGTGGTCCCCCGTATGCGCGCCAGCGGCGGTGGCCGTATCCTGATCAATGCCAGTCTGTCCGGCTACGCGGGGCTGCCGCATGCCGCGGCCTACGGCCCGACCAAGGCGGCCCTGATCAATCTGGCCGAATCGCTGCACCCGGAACTGACACGCGTGGGTATTCATCTCGGCGTCATCAATCACGGTTTTGTCAGAACGCGCCTGACTGAAAAGAACGAATTCACCATGCCGCAGCTGCTGGAGCCGGCCGCCGCTGCGGCGGCCATTCTTGAACATCTCGACGATCCGGGCTTCGAGATCCGGTTCCCGCGGCGTCTGGCCTGGATGCTGTGCCTGCTGCGGATGCTGCCGTATCGGCTGTTCTTCGCGCTGACGCGCAGGCTGGTGTAGGCATGGCACAGGACATCGAACACCTGACCGCTGCCCTGGCTCAGTTCTATGCGGAGCTTGCGCCCGCTGACCTGGAGCGTGTGGACGAGTTCTATGCCCCGGACGCCCACTTCCGCGATCCCTTCAACGACGTGCATGGCACGCCGGCGATCCGGGCGATCTACCGGCACATGTTCACACAGCTGCACGATCCCCGTTTCGAGATCCTGCACTGGGCCTGCAGGGACGACTGGGCCTGTATGCTGTGGCGGTTCCGTTTTTCCGCCCGCCGCCTGGCCGGTGGACGGCCGCTCGAGGTCGAGGGCATGTCCCGCGTCCGCTTCGACGCCGCCGGACGCGTGGCGGCCCATCACGATTACTGGGATGCGACTGCCATCTACCGACACATCCCCGTGCTGCGCGGCATGCTGGCCCTGCTGCAGCGCCGGTTAAGCGCAACCGGATGAGGAGATCACAGTGCTGGAACGAATGTCACTGCTGCGCAATGATCCCGAGGCTGCCCGTCGCCTGTTCGAGCGGGCGAGGAGGGGGGATGTGGATGCCCAGTATGCCCTGGGCCTGAGCTATGCCGAGGGTCGGGGCGTGGCCATCGATGATGCCAGGGCCTATTTCTGGCTCAGCCAGGCGTGCGCTCAGGGTGATGGGGAGGCGCGCATTCTGCGCAATATCGTGGCCCGCGACATGTCTGAGGATGCCTTCCAACAGGCCCGGCGCATGTGCGACACACCCGATTACATGCAGCATATCGAACTCTGAGCCGGTTTCCGGTGCGACTCCGTGCCTCTGCGCGCGCTGCATTCATATCGCGACGTTCAGAACACCACATTCAGCATGGTCAGCGACACCACCAGGAACAGTACCGTCATGATGCCGCCGGCCCGCATGAAGTCCGGCACCCGGTAGCCGCCCGGCCCCATGATCAGGGCATTGACCTGGTGGGTGGGGATGAGGAAGGAGTTGGAGGTGGCGATGGCCACGGTCAGTGCATAGATGGCCGGATCGGCGCCGACCTGGACGGCGATGTTGACCGCCAGCGGCACCAGCAGCACGGTGGCGCCGACGTTGGACATCACCAGGGTGAAGAAGGTCGCCAGCACGGCGATGGCGGCCTGAATGATCCAGGGCGCGGCCTCGCCGACCCGGGCCACGACCTCCTCGGCGATGTAGCGGGCGGTGCCGCTGGTCTCCACCGCCAGTCCCAGCGGGATCAGCGAGGCGAGCAGGAACACCGTCTTCCAACTCACCGCGCGGTAGGCCTCGTCGATGGACAGTACGCCGGAGAGCACCATGCCCATGGCCCCTGTCAACAGCGCCACCGACAGACGCAGGTCGGTGAACAGGACCAGTCCCAGCGTGATGACAAAGAACAGCAGGGCGTGCGGCACCTTGTGCGGGCGTTCCTCCTCGTGCGGGTACTCGGTGGTGACGATGACGAAGTTGCGGTCCCGCTCCAGTCGCGCCAGGTCCGCCCAGGTGGTGTGCACCACCAGGGTGTCGCCGGATTCGAATGGGATGTCGCGCACGCCTTCGCCCTCGCGGCTCAGGGTCTTGCCGCCGCGGTGGAGGGCCAGCAGTGACAGGCCGTAGGTCTTGCGCAGCCACAACTCCCGGGCGGACTGGCCGATCATCTTGGAGCCGGGCGGAATGACGATCTCGGCGATGCCCGCCTTGGTCGGCACCAGCACCTCGCTGAAGCGGTCCAGGTCCGTCCGTACCCGCAGCTGATGCTCGCCGGCGAAGCTGTCCAGCGCTTCGCGCGTGCCGAGCAGGGCCAGCCGGGTGCCGGGCTCGATGCCCAGGCTGCGGTCCACGCCGGCGGCGCCGACGCGGATGCCGTCACCCTTGTCGAGGGCGATCACCCGTACCCGGTAGTCGTGTTCCATCTGGTCCAGGTCGTGTCCCACCAGCGGGCAGTTGGCGGGCACCTCGGCCTCCACGATGTCGTAGCCCACCCCGTAGACTTCCTGGAAGTAGCGCTTGGTGTCCTCGCCGCGGCTGCGACCTTCCTCGCCGGCAGCGCTGTCCGAGGGCAGCACGAAGCGGCCGGCCAGGATGAAATAGAGCACGCCGGTGGTGACCAGGGCGATGCCGATGGGGGTGATGGCGAACAGTCCGAAGGTCTCCATCTGCTGGTCGGGCGGCAGGCCCTTGTTGGAAGTGAGCAGCAGGTCGTTGAGCAGGATCACCGGACTGGAGCCGACCATGGTCATGGTGCCGCCGAGGATGGCGCAGAAGCCCATGGGCATGAGCAGGCGCGACATGGGCAGGCCGGTGCGGGCCGAGATGCGCGAGACCACCGGCAGGAACAGGGCGGCGGCGCCCACGTTCTGCATGAAGCTGGAAATGACCCCGACCGTGCCCGAGATCAACGGGATCACGCGCGCCTCGGTGGAACCGCCGATGCGCAGAATGAAGCCGGCGACCTGGGTCATGATGCCGGTGCGGTCCAGGCCGGCGCCGATGATCATGACCGCAATGATGGAGATCACCGCGTTGCTGGCAAAGCCGGTGAACAGGTTGTTGGGATCCACCAGGCCCCGCTCCAGCCCCATCAGGGGTGCGAACAGCGCGCTCAGCCCCAGCAGTACCATCACGGTGACGGCGGCGACATCGACCTCGACCACCTCGAAGGCGAACAGGAAAATGGTGAACAGCAGAAAGGCGCTGACCCAGGCGATCTCCACCGTGGGCACCACACCGGCGATATAGACACCCGCCGCCAGGAACAGGACAGCGGCGATGATCTGTTTCTTGTTCAGACTGAGGCTTTCACTCACGTTCACACCTTGTGACTGGTCTGGTTTGGTGCCGGCGGCCGGGGTGGGCCGTGGGCAAAGGTGCGTAATTCTACCAGCCGGAACGTGGAATGACAGGCATGACGCCCGCCCGGGGATCAGCGCCGGGGCCGGTGCAGGGCCAGAAAGCACTGCACCGTGTGCCGCACCACCCGGTCGATCTCGGCCTGCGGAATCGCTTCCTCAAGGACCAGGGCGCGGGTGCGCAGCGAGCCGAGCAGGGCGCCGGTGAACTGCCGGGCAGCCAGGTCCGGATCCTCGATATCGAGCATCCCGCGCTCGCACAGGCTCTGCAGATACTCGGCCAGCCGCCGGTTGCCACGCTCGGGGCCGGATTCGTAATAGAGCCGGCCGACCCGCGGCAGGCTCCGGCTCTCGGCCACGATCAGCCGGTGCAGGGCCAGCGCCGAGGGTTCCAGCAGGATGTTGAGCAGGAGGGTGGCGAATCGGGTCAGGATGCGCTCGATGCCGTCCTCGTCGGGCGAGGAGGACAGCAGCGTGTCCAGCAGTTCGCTGCAGCGCTGGGTGATGATGGCCCGGAACAGGGCCTCCTTGTTGCCGAACTGGTTGTAGATGGTCTGCTTCGACACCCCCGCCGTGCGGGCGATCCGCTCCATGCTGGCCTGGTCGTAGCCCTGTTCCAGGAATATGGCGGTGGCGGCCTGGATGATGGCCTGCTGCTTTTCGGTGACGGCCGGTGGAGAGCACTGGGGGACAGGGGTGCGGGACATCGGGAGATACAATCAGTGGGCAATGAAGTTGACAGGAATTTTTACAGATCTGGACTGGACCGTCCAGTCTAATTCAGCCAGAATAGCTGCCTTCACGCGTGTCCGCTGCGGTGGCCGCGCCGATTCCGGAAATGAGGTGATGCCGTGATCAAGCGACTGATCATCGTCCTGCTGTTGCTGGCCGTCCTGTTCGGCGGCATCTTCGGCTGGAAATACCTGCAGATGCAGAAAATGATCGAGCAGGCTACCCAGCCGCCGCCGCCGGCGACCGTGGCCGCCGCCGAGGTCGAGCGCCAGCGCTGGCAGCCCAAGCTGCGGGCCGTGGGCAGCCTGACTGCATCCCGGGGCATCGACCTGACCATCGAGGTTGCCGGCGTGGTGGAATCGCTGGGGTTCGATTCCGGCCAGACGGCCGAGGCCGGTCAGGCACTGCTGCAGCTCGATGCCAGCGTGGACCGCGCCGTGCTCGAGGGTCTGGTGGCACAGCGCAAGCTGGCGCAGCTGCAGTTCGAACGCAACCAGCGGCTGCGGCGCGAGAACAGTGTCTCCCAGTCCGAACTGGACGCGGCCCGTGCCAGCCTGGACGAGGCCACCGCCGCGGTTGCCGCCCAGCGGGCACGGCTGGACAAGATGACCCTGCGCGCGCCCTTTGCCGGCCGCCTGGGTATCCGCCGGGTCGACCCGGGCCAGTACCTCACCCCGGGCGATCCGGTTGTGACCCTGCAGGCGCTGGATCCGGTCTATGCCGATTTCAGTCTGCCGGAACGCTACCTGGACGATCTCGAACCCGGCCAGACCGTGACCGTCGCGGTACAGGCCTATCCCGACGCGCGCTTCGAAGGCACCCTCAGCGCGCTCGAGTCGCGCATCGATCAGGGTTCGCGCCAGATCCGGGTGCGCGCCACCCTGCCCAATCCCGAGCAGCGTCTGCGTCCGGGTATGTTCGCCGAGGTGGAGGTCTGGCTGCCCGAGATCGAGGAGGTCCTGACCCTGCCGCGCCAGGCCGTGGTCTACAACCCCTACGGCAGCAGCGTGTTCCTGATTCAGGAGCAGGAGGACGGCAGCCTGACCGTCCAGACCCGCCAGGTGCAGACCGGCGAGGTGCGCGATGGCCGCATCAGTATCACCAAGGGACTCGAGGCGGGAGACCGCGTGGTCAGCGCCGGCCAGGTCAAGTTGCGCAACGGCCAGGCCGTGAGCATCGACAATTCGGCCGAAATGACCGGCGAGTTCGGTAAATGAAGCGCTTCACCGATATCTTCGTCCATCGTCCGGTGCTGGCCAGCGTGGTCAGCCTGCTGATACTGGTCATCGGCCTGCGCTCACTCGGCCTGCTCGAGGTGCGCCAGTACCCCGAGACCGAGAACACCGTGGTCACCGTGACCACCACCTATCCCGGGGCGAGTTCCGAACTGGTCAAGGGCTTCATCACCACGCCGCTGCAGCAGGCCATCGCCGAGGCCAACGGCATCGACTATCTGTTCGCCCGCAGTACCCAGGGGACCTCGGTGATCGAGGCCCACATGGAACTGAACTACGATGCCAACGCCGCCGTGGCCGAGATCCAGGCCAAGGTGGCCAGTCAGCGCAACGTGCTTCCGGCCGAGGCCGAGGATCCGGTGATCGACTCCACCACCGGCGATACCACCGCGCTGATGTACATGGCCTACTACAGCGAAGAGATGACGCCCTCGCAGATCACCGACTATCTGCTGCGGGTGGTGCAGCCCAAACTGCAGGCGCTGCCGGGCGTGGCCAAGGCGGAACTGCTCGGCAACAAGATCTTCGCCATGCGCATCTGGCTGGATCCGCAGCGCATGGCCGCGCTCGGCGTTTCGGCTCAGACGGTGGCCGAGGTGCTGCGCGAGAACAACTACCTGGCCGCGGTCGGCCAGTCCAAGGGCGCCTACGTGGCCATCGATCTGGGTGCCAACACCGATATCAGCCGGGTGCAGGATTTCCGCGACCTGGTGGTGCGTTCCGAGGACGGCAGCCTGGTGCGCCTGTCGGACATCGCCGTCCCCGAACTGGGTGCCGAGGATTACGATTCGACCAACTGGTACAAGGGCAAGCCGGCCATCTTCATCGGCATCGAGCAGGCACCGGGCGCCAATCCGCTGGACGTGGCGAAGCGGGTGCGCGACGCCATGCCGGAGATCCGCAGCCAGATGCCGGAAGGCCTCCAGGCCCACATCCCCTACGACGCCAGTGTCTTCATCGAGGACTCCATCAACGAGGTGTTCAAGACCATCGGCGAGGCGGTGATCATCGTGCTGGTGATCATCTACCTGACCCTGGGCTCGATCCGGGCGGCCATCGTCCCTGTCATCGCCGTGCCCCTGTCGCTGATCGGTGCCGGCATCATCATGCTGATGCTGGGCTTTTCGGTGAACCTGCTGACCCTGCTGGCGCTGGTGCTGGCCATCGGCCTGGTGGTCGATGACGCCATCATCGTGGTGGAGAACGTGCACCGTCACATCGAGGAGGGAGCGGGCCGGATCGAGGCCGCGCTCAAGGGCGCGCGCGAACTGGCCCTGCCCATCATTGCCATGACCACCACCCTGGTCGCGGTGTATGCGCCGATCGGCTTCATGGGCGGACTCGTGGGCACCCTGTTCACCGAATTCGCCTTCGCCCTGGCCGGGGCGGTGCTCATCTCCGGCGTGGTGGCGCTCACGCTCTCACCCATGGTCTCCTCGCGCGTGCTCAAGCCCCACGGCCAGTCCGGGCCGTTCGAGCAGCGGGTGGAGCGTTTCTTCAACTGGCTGGCCGACAGCTATCAGCGCAGTTTGCACGCGGCGCTGAGTTATCTGCCGGTGGTGCTGACCTTCGCCGGAGTGATCCTGGTGAGCATCTACTTCATGTTCGTCACCACCCCGAACGAGCTGGCCCCGACCGAGGATCAGAGCATCCTGTTCTTCCAGGCGCGCGCGCCCCAGACCGCGACGCTGGAGTACAACGAGATCTATACCCGCCAGATCGTGGAGGCCTTCGAGTCTGTTCCGGAATATCACGAGAGCTTTCTGATCCTCGGCTTCGGCCGCGATGCCAGCACCGTGTTCGGCGGCTTCAAGATGGAACCGCCGACCCTGCGCGAGCGTTCGCAGATGCAGGTCCAGCCGGAGGTGCAGGGCAAGCTGGCGGGCATCGCTGGGTTCCAGACCGCGGTTTTCCCACGTCCCAGCCTGCCCGGGTCGGGCGGCGGCCTGCCGGTGCAGTTCGTCATCACCACCGATGCCGGCTACGAGCAGCTGGACCAGGTGGCCGACACCCTGATCGGCCGCGCCATGCAGTCGGGGGATTTCATCTTCCTGCAGAAGACGGTGGAGTTCACCCGGCCGCGGGTCAATCTGGTCATCGACCGCGACCGGGCGGCGGACCTGGGAATCCGCATGCAGGACATCGCCGCCAATCTAGGCTCCATGCTCGGCGGCGGGTATGTGAACCGCTTCAATCTGGAGGGACGCAGCTACAAGGTCATTCCGCAGGTGGCGCGCGAGTTCCGTCTCGAGCCGGAGGACCTCAAGCAGTACTACATACCGACGGCCTCCGGCGAGATGGTGCCGCTGGCCTCCTTTGCCAGCCTGACCGAGCAGGTCGAGCCCAGCCAGCGTACCCAGCACCAGCAGCTCAATGCCGTGACCGTGCAGGGCGTGATGGCCGGCGGCGTGACCCTGGGCGATGCGCTGAACCGTCTCGAGACCATCGCCGCCGAGGAATTCCCACGCAACTTCGGCTGGGACTACACCGGCATGTCGCGCCAGTTCACCCAGCAGGGCAGCGCGCTGATACTCACCTTCTTCATGTCCATCCTGGTGATCTACCTGGTGCTGGCGGCTCAGTTCGAGAGCTGGCGCGATCCGGTGATCATTCTGGTGTCAGTGCCCATGTCCATCGCCGGCGCGCTTATCTTCATGACCCTCGGCGTGGGCGGGGCGACGGTGAATATCTACACCCAGGTGGGGCTGATCACCCTGATCGGCCTGATCGCCAAGAACGGCATTCTGATCGTGGAATTCGCCAACCAGCTGCAGATCCGCGACAAGCTGTCACGGCGCGCGGCGGTGGAGCAGGCCGCGGCCATCCGCCTGCGGCCCATCATCATGACCACCCTGGCCATGGTCATGGCCATGCTGCCGCTGCTGTTCGCCACCGGTCCCGGCGCGGTCAGCCGCCTGCACATCGGTCTGGTGATCGCCACCGGCCTGGGCATCGGTACCCTGTTCACCCTGTACGTGGTGCCGGCGGTATACCTGCTGCTGGCGCGCGACCACCAGGCCGCGGCGAAAAAGGAGGCCGCCGAGGCGCTGGCGGACGAAAATCCGCAGGAATCGTAGGATGGGTGAAGCGAAGCGCAACCCATCGCAGTGCGGTTGAAATTGATGGGTTGCGGCGCAGCCGCCTCCACCCATCCTACGCTTGAAAACAGCCAAAACCGTTCCACAAAAAAACGGCCCGTCGAATGACGGGCCGTTTTTTTTCACGGGATGTCAGAACGCGCTCAACGCCCGTCCCACCACTGGTCCCACTTGGGACTGATCAGGCTGCGCCACTTGGGGCCCAGGCGTTCCCTGAGATGGGCGGCCATGGCCTTGCGATCGGGGGCGCTGGGCAGGCGCTTGACGTCCTGGCCGGTTTCCTCGAACCGCTTCTTGACCAGGGTGCGGAAGGCTGTCTTGTAACCGTGCTTGGCGATCGACAGGCTGCGGGTCTTGAGGCCGGTGTCCTTGCGGTACCACTGAGCCTTCCAGGTCGCGTGATAGTAACCGTCCTTCTCGTGCAGCTGCAGACCTACACCCACTACGCCGGTGAAGTTGCGCGGATCGGTTTCGCGGTAATTGGCGTAGGGCCCGGCCGCGCGCAGCTTGCGGGGGATGACGTTGTACTTGCGCACCAGCTGGTTGCGGTAGCGGATGGCGGCCTTTTTGGCCTTGTCGAACGAGCCGTACTGGGCCAGGGAAAAGAACGCCGGTTCGAGCAGCTCACCATTCTTGACGATGCGTACCCAGACACCCTTGGAGTTGTGGTAATCGGCGATGGTGAGGTAGGTGTCTCCAAGTTGCTTGATGACGGTATTGATTGAAGGCATGGATTTGTCGGCCTCTTGAATTGAATTGACAACTGCAAAATGTTTCTTCTGTCTCCGCCTCTGTGCCCTGTGTGCACCCGCATCGGGAGCCATTTATTGTTGTTAGAGTGAAAGCGCTCGATTATAACAGGATATGGGTAATGATGTAACTTGAGGCCGGGTCATCCTGCTGTATGTGTGGGTGGAGGAGGGTACCGCCGACAGCGACAGCTGTGGCCGGGATGTCGCCGTCATGTCGCCGGGCGGTGGGGGCGGCGTATCCACGGCAGCCTGTGCCAGGGACCGTCGTGTGATCCATAACACCATGATTGTATTGGGATAAACCGCGCCGCCCCCGGTCGAGCCCGAGCCCCGGGCCGGAGTGATTATCCTAAGCTGTTGTCTTGCAAGTCATTGCAGAGACTTTTATAATCCGCGTTGGTTGTCGAGCCTGGCAGCCGGGATTGAGGTGAAAGGTGGCCCCGTTCTCGGGGTCTTTTCATATCCGCGCCTGCTATCTTGTATTCAGGAGCAGGCCGGCACCTGGAGTGGGCCGTCGGCCCATTTTTTGTTTGCGACAGCGGCGTGCCGGATGACGGTGCGGACAGGGTAAGGCGGCCACGGCGAAAAGATGCGCAAGGATCCGTTCAAGCTGCGGGAACTGCTGGAACCCGCGGTGCGCGCACTGGGTTACGAGCTGGTGGGGATCGAGTATCACCCCAGCGGCAAACACAGCGTGCTGCGTATATATATAGACAGTGAAGCCGGTATTACGCTGGATGACTGCACCGCGGTGAGTCATCAGGTCAGCGGCATCCTCGATGTGGAGGATCCGGTGCCGGGCCAGTACAGCCTGGAGATTTCCTCCCCGGGGCTTGACCGGCCGTTGTTCCAGGCCGCGGACTATGAGCGCTTCCGGGGCAACAGGGTAAAGCTGCGCACGCGTCTGCCGGTGGGCGGGCAGCGCAAGTTCACCGGCCTGCTGCAGGGATTGCGGCAGGAGGATGTCGTCATCATCGACGACGAGGGCAATGAAGTGTGTCTGCCGCTGGATCAGATCGAGCAGGCACGATTGGTCCCTGAGTTTCAGGGGTAATTTTTTCGACTTGGGTAGCCAGTCGGAGACAGGCAGTCATGAGCAAAGACATTTTAATGGTGGTCGATGCCGTCTCGAACGAGAAGGGTGTCGATAAAGAAATCATCTTCCAGGCCATCGAAGCGGCGCTGGCGTCCGCCACGAAGAAGCGTCACGGCGGCGGCATCGATGCGCGCGTGGCGATCGACCGCAAGACGGGGGACTACGAGACCTTCCGCCGCTGGCTGGTGGTCGACGACGAGGATGAGAATTTCGAATCGCCCGACTACCAGGTGCTCTACACACGGGCCCAGCAGATCCAGCCGGGTATCGAGGTGGGCGACTACATCGAGGAGCCGATCGAGTCCGAGGAATTCGGCCGCATCGCTGCCCAGACCGCCAAGCAGGTGATCGTGCAGAAGGTGCGCGAGGCCGAGCGGGCGCAGGTGGTGGAGGCCTACCAGGACAAGAAGGGCACGCTGGTCAACGGCACCGTCAAGCGGGTCGAGCGTGGCAATGTCCACCTGGATCTGGGCGAGGGCGTTGAGGCCTTCATCCCGCGCGAGTGGATGATCCCGCGCGAGTCGGTTCGCCCGGGTGACCGCCTGCGCGGCTTCCTGGTCGATGTGCGTTCCGAGCCGCGCGGCCCGCAGCTGTTCGTCAGCCGCGTCGCGCCGCAGTTTCTGATCGAACTGTTCACCATCGAGGTGCCGGAGATCGGCCAGGAACTGATCGAGATCCTGGGCGCGGCGCGCGATCCCGGCCTGCGCGCCAAGATCGCGGTGCGCTCGCTGGATCCGCGCATCGATCCGGTCGGCGCCTGCGTGGGCATGCGCGGCTCGCGCGTGCAGGCCGTGTCCAATGAACTGGCCGGAGAGCGTGTCGACATCATTCTCTGGGACGAGAACCCGGCCCAGTTCGTCATCAACGCCATGTCGCCGGCTGAGGTGGTCTCGATCGTGGTCGACGAGGATACCCACAGCATGGACATCGCGGTGGCCGAGGAGCAGCTCTCGCAGGCCATCGGCCGCGGCGGCCAGAACGTGCGCCTGGCCAGCCAGCTCTCCGGCTGGGAGCTCAACGTGATGACGGTGGAGGACGCCGAGCAGAAGAGTGAGCAGGAGGCCCAGCAGCTGCAGCAGATGTTCATGGAGCAGCTGGACGTCGACGAGGAGATCGCCGCCATCCTGGTGCAGGAGGGCTTTTCCAGCATCGACGAGATCGCCTATGTACCGGCCTCGGAACTGGTCCAGGTCGAGGAGTTCGACGAGGATATCGTCGAGGAGCTGCGCGGGCGTGCCCGTGACGTGCTCCTGACCAAGGCGATCCAGAGCGAGGAACAGATGCCGGACACCGAGCCGGCTCAGGATCTGCTCGATCTGGAGGGCATGGATCAGGACCTGGCCTACAAGCTGGCGGCCAAGGGTGTGTGCACCCAGGAGGACCTGGCCGAGCTCGCCGTCGACGAGTTGCAGGAAATCGCAGAGGACATGGACGAAGATCGCGCCGGCGCCCTGATCATGGCCGCGCGCGCACCCTGGTTCGCGGAAGAACAGCAGGGTTAACCAAAGTAATGGAATGCGCGTAGCGCGCTCCCTGTCCCCCGCCCTCCCTCACGGAGAGGGTCGGGGTGAGGGAGCCGGTCATGGCGCCATGACCGTTCGGGAGAAGAGAGAAATTATGTCGGAAGTCACAGTCAAACAATTCGCTGAAGTCGTCGGGATTCCGGTCGACCGCCTGCTCACCCAACTCGGCAACGCCGGGATCAGTGTGGGTGGCGCGGACGATACCATCTCCGATGACGAGAAGATGGAATTGTTGGCCTATCTGCGCAAGAGCCACGGCAAGCTGGGCAAGCAGGAAGAGTCCGGGCCGAAGAAGATCACGCTCAAGCGCAAGACCCACAGTGAACTGAAGGTGCCCTCGGCCCAGGGGCGCGCCACCACGACCAAGACGGTCACGGTCGAGGTGCGCAAGAAGCGTACCTACGTCAAGCGCAGCGACATCCTGGAGGAAGAGGAGAAGCGGCTGCAGGCCGAGGCCGAGGAACGCGCCCGCCAGGAGGCCGAGGAGGCCGCCGCACGCAAGGCCGAGGAAGAACGCAAGGCGAAGGAAGAGGCCGAACGCCAGGCCCGCGAGGAGGCCGAACGCAAGCAGGCCGAGGAAGCGGCCGCGCGCGAGGCCGAGGCTCAGCGCATTGTCGAGGAACAGGCGCGTCAGCAGGCCGCCGAGGCCAAGCCGGGGGCCGCGCCGGAAGCCGACAAGGGCAAGGGCAAGAAGCAGCCCAAGCACAAGCGCCATGCCGAGCCGGGCGCGGATGAGGACCGCAAGCAGAGCCGCAAGTACGGCCGCGAGGAATTGCACGTCTCCGCCGACAAGAGCGGCAAGCGGCGCAAGAAATCGCGCCAGAGGTCGGTTTCCCTCAGCAGTTCCGACAGGCACGGCTTCGAGAAACCGACCGCGCCGATCGTGCGCGAGGTCGGTATCCCCGAGAGCATCACGGTCGCGGAACTGGCGCAGAAGATGTCGGTCAAGGCCGCCGAACTGATCAAGGTACTCATGAAGATGGGCGTGATGGCGACCATCAACGAGGTGCTGGACCAGGAAACCGCCCAGCTCATCGTCGAGGAGATGGGCCACAAGCCCAAGCTGCTCAGCGAGAACGAGATCGAGGAGGAACTGGTCCAGACCGAGGTCGAGGGCGAGCGGGTTCCCCGCGCCCCGGTGGTGACCATCATGGGCCACGTCGATCACGGCAAGACCTCGCTGCTCGACTACATCCGCCGTACCAAGGTGGCCGCAGGCGAGGCCGGCGGGATCACCCAGCACATCGGCGCCTATCACGTCGACACCGACAAGGGCAGCATCTCCTTCCTGGATACACCGGGCCATGCCGCCTTTACCGCCATGCGCGCCCGCGGCGCCCAGATCACCGATATCGTTATCCTGGTGGTGGCTGCCGATGACGGCGTCATGCCGCAGACCGAGGAGGCGATCCAGCACGCCCGGGCCGCCGGCGTGCCGCTGGTGGTGGCGGTGAACAAGATCGACAAGCCCGAGGCCGATCCGGACCGGGTCAAGAACGAACTGGCCCAGCACGAGGTCATCCCCGAGGACTGGGGCGGCGACACCCAGTTCGTCAATGTCTCGGCCCATACCGGCGAAGGCGTCGACCAGCTGCTCGAGGCGGTGCTGCTGCAGGCCGAGGTGATGGAACTCAAGGCGGTCATCGACTGCCCGGCCAACGGCGTGATCATCGAATCCAGCCTCGACCGCGGCCGCGGTCCGGTCGCCACCGTGCTGGTGCGCAACGGCATTCTGCACAAGGGCGACGTGATCCTGAGCGGCAGTGAGTATGGCCGCGTGCGTGCCATGTTCGACGAAAAGGGCGAGCAGATCGAAGAGGCCGGCCCGACCATTCCGGCGCTGGTGCTGGGTCTGTCCGGAACCCCGAACGCCGGCGACGATGTCATGGTGGTCAAGGATGAGCGCAAGGCGCGCGAAGTGGCCAGTTTCCGTCAGGACAAGTCCCGCGATACCCGCCTGGCCCGTCAGAAGCAGGCGCGTCTGGACGAGGTCTTCAATCAGATGAGCGAGGGCGAGGTCAGCGACGTCAACCTGGTGCTCAAGGCCGACGTTCAGGGCAGCCTGGAGGCGCTGCGCGATGCGTTGACCAAACTGTCCAACGACGAGGTCCGGGTCAAGGTGGTCTCCGGCGGCGTCGGCGGCATCAACGAGTCCGACGTCAACCTGGCCGCGGCCTCCGGCGCCATCATGATCGGCTTCAATGTACGTGCCGATGCCGCCGCCCGCAGGCTGGTCGAGGAGCAGGGCGTCGATCTGCACTATTACAGTGTCATCTACGACGCCATCGACGAGGTCAAGAAGGCCATCAGCGGGCTGCTTTCGCCCGAGATCCGCGAGGAGATCATCGGCCTGGCCGAGGTCAAGGACGTGTTCCGTTCCTCCAAGTTCGGTGCCATTGCCGGGTCCATGGTGGTCGAGGGTGTGGTCCGGCGCAGCGCGCCCATCCGTGTGCTGCGCGACAACGTGGTCGTCTACGAGGGCGAGCTGGAATCCCTGCGCCGCCACAAGGACGATGTCAGCGAGGTGCGGGCCGGTACCGAGTGCGGCATCGGCGTGAAGGACTACAATGATGTCAAGCCCGGCGACCAGATCGAGGTCTTCGAGCGTACCGAGGTGAGCCGCACGGTCTGATCCGTCCGCGGCCGCCCCGGCGCCCGTTGTCCGCCTATGCCCAAAGACTATCCACGAACCCGCCGTGTCGGCGAACAGATTCAGCGAGAACTGGCCATGCTCGTGCGCGAGGAGATCAAGGACCCGCGCCTGGGCATGACCACCGTCTCGGCGGTCCATGTCTCGCGCGATTTCAGCCATGCCAAGGTCTACGTCACGGTACTGGGCGATGCCGGGGTGCAGCATCAGTCGCTGGAGGTGCTGCGTCGGGCTGCCGGTTTCCTGCGTCGGGAACTGGGCCGGCGCATGCTGATCCGTACCGTTCCCGAACTGCATTTCGTCTATGACGAGTCCATCGAGCGCGGCAGCCGCCTCGATGCGCTGATCGAGCAGGCGGTGACCGAGGACAAGGCCCGGCACCGGGACTAGCAGGGCCTGTGGGAAATCGCCACGAAATCCACCAAAGTAGCGTAGGTCGGATTAGCCCGCAGGGCGTAATCCGACGTTGGCCGCAGAAATGTCGGGTTACGCTGCGGCTGACCCGACCTGCGATCAAGTTTCATGAATCATTCACAGCCGAGGTAGAGACAACGATGGCGCGTCATCGTCCCAAGGGCAGAAACGTCAATGGCATCCTGTTGCTGGACAAGCCCACCGGTATCACATCCAACGAGGCGTTGCAGAGCGTCAAACGACTGTTCAAGGCCCGCAAGGCCGGGCATACCGGCAGCCTGGATCCGCTTGCCAGCGGTCTGCTGCCCATCTGCCTGGGCGAGGCGACCAAGGCCTCAGGCTTTCTTCTGGATGCCGACAAGCACTATCAGGTGCGCTGCAAGCTGGGTGAGAAGACCGCCACCGGTGATGCCGAGGGCGAGGTGACCGAGACCCGGCCGGTCGAGGGCATCGACGCTGCCCGCCTTGAGTCGGTACTGGCCGGTTTCCGCGGCGAGATCGTCCAGATCCCGCCCATGTACTCGGCCGTCAAGCACCAGGGGCAGCGGCTGTACAAGCTGGCCCGTCAGGGGGTGGAGGTCGAACGTGAGCCCCGGCATGTGACCATTCACAAGCTGATCCTCGAATCGATGGATCTGCCCTTCTTCGACCTCGATGTCCACTGCACCAAGGGCACCTATGTGCGCACCCTGGCCGAGGACATCGGCGAGGCGCTCGGCTGCGGTGCCCACGTCACCGCCCTGCGACGCCTGGGCGTGGGGCCGTATGACAGCGAAAAAATGGTGACTTTGGAAAAACTTAAAGAATTATCTGAAGGTAGTTTCGAAGATCTGGACGCGCTTCTGCTGCCGATTGAGAGTGCCCTGGCCCAGTGGCCGGATGTCCGGCTCAACGACGATGCCGCCTATTACGTGCGGCAGGGGCAGCCGGTGCAGGTACCGCATGCCCCGACCAGCGGGTGGGTACGCATGTACCAGAACGGCGATCGCTTTCTCGGTATGGGCCAGATCCTGGACGATGGCCGGGTGGCCCCCCGCCGCCTGATGGGTGCCCGCTGATCCGCCCTCCGGAGTGGGCTAAGTTTCTGCCGCGATTGGAACTTGTGGCCCCTCTGGGGGGAAGTTACAATACGCGGCTTCGATACATCCGTATTTTTGGGAGAGAGTAAACAGATGTCATCACTGTCGGCTGAACAGAAGAGCGAAATCGTCAAGGATTTCCAGCAGGCGCCGGAAGATACCGGTTCGCCCGAAGTGCAGGTTGCGCTGCTGTCCGCGCGCATCACCCACCTGCAGGATCACTTCTCCGCTCACAAGCAGGATCACCATTCCCGTCGCGGTCTGCTGCGCATGGTCAACCAGCGCCGCAAGCTGCTGGATTATCTCAAGCGCAAGGACACCAAGCGTTACCAGGACCTGATCAGCCGTCTGGGTCTGCGTCGCTGATTGTCCACTGGAACAGCAGCGCGATACCAGCGAACAACCGCCAAAACAGGATCTGCCCGTGAGTTTAGTCAAAAAGAGCTTTCAGTTCGGTGAGCACAACGTAACCCTGGAGACCGGCGAGATCGCCCGCCAGGCCACCGGGGCCGTGATGGTCAACATGGACGAGACCGTGGTGCTGGTCACCGTGGTCGGCAACAAAAAGGCGATGGAAGGACGCGACTTCTTTCCGTTGACCGTGGACTACCAGGAACGCACCTACTCGGCAGGCAGGATCCCGGGCGGTTTCTTCCGGCGCGAGGGCAGGCCGAGCGAGAACGAGACTCTGGTATCCCGCCTCATTGACCGCCCGATCCGTCCGCTCTTTCCCAAAGGTTTCACCAACGAAGTCCAGGTCGTCGCCACCGTTCTCTCCCTGAATCCCGAAGTCGACCCCGACATCCCCTCCCTGATCGGCACCTCCGCCGCCCTGAGCATTTCCGGTCTGCCCTTCAACGGCCCCATCGGCGCGGCCCGGGTCGGCTATATCGACGGCAACTACGTGCTCAACCCGACCCACAGCCAGCTGGAAGAGTCCCAGCTCGACCTGGTGGTGGCCGGCACGGCCAATGCCGTGCTGATGGTCGAGTCCGAAGCCAGGGAGTTGCCCGAGGAGACGATGCTCGGGGCGGTCATGTATGGCCACGAACAGTTCCAGGCCGCCATCAACGCCATCAACGAACTGAAGGCCGAGGCCGGCAAGCCGGTCTGGGAACTTCCCGAGCTCGCCGCCGATACCAGTGTGGCCGATGCCGTGGCCGCCGCCGGCAGGGAAGCCCTGACCGAGGCCTACCAGATCGCCGAGAAGATGGATCGCTACAGTCGCCTGGACAGCGTGCGCGAAGAGATCGTCCAGAAGCTGTGCGGCGAGGGTGCCGATCCGGCCTTCGATGAGGCCGCCGTGCAGTCCGCCATCGAGAAGCTGGAGAAGCGCATCGTGCGTGATCGCATCCTGGCGGGCGAGAAGCGCATCGACGGCCGCGACACCAAAACCGTACGTCCGATCACCATTCGCACCGGCGTACTGCCCCGCGTTCACGGCTCGGCCCTGTTCACCCGCGGCGAGACCCAGGCCCTGGTGGTCACCACCCTGGGCACGGCCCGCGACGCCCAGATCATCGATGCCATTCAGGGCGAGCGTCGCGAGCACTTCATGCTGCACTACAACTTTCCGCCCTACTGCGTGGGCGAGACCGGCCGTGTGGGTTCTCCCAAGCGCCGCGAGATCGGCCATGGCCGGCTGGCCAAGCGCGGCGTGGCCGCAGTGATGCCGCCGCAGGAGAGCTTCCCCTACAGCATCCGCGTGGTTTCCGAGATCACCGAATCCAACGGTTCCAGTTCCATGGCCAGTGTGTGCGGCAGCAGCCTGGCCATGATGGACGCCGGCGTGCCGATCAAGGCGCCGGTGGCCGGCGTGGCCATGGGCCTGATCAAGGAAGGCGACAACTACGCCGTGCTGACCGACATCATGGGCGACGAGGACCACCTCGGCGACATGGACTTCAAGGTGGCCGGCACCAGCGATGGCGTGACCGCGCTGCAGATGGACATCAAGATCGACGGTATCACCCGCGAGATCATGGAGGTGGCGCTGGAACAGGCTCACCAGGGCCGGCTGCACATCCTGGGCGAGATGAACAAGGTCATCTCCGCACCGCGCGAGGATATGTCCAAATTCGCGCCGCGCTACATCACCATGAAGATCAACCCGGACAAGATCCGCGACGTGATCGGCAAGGGCGGTGCCACCATCCGCGCCATCAC
Source organism: Gammaproteobacteria bacterium (assembly GCA_002699185.1). GTDB lineage: Bacteria > Pseudomonadota > Gammaproteobacteria > Thiohalobacterales > Thiohalobacteraceae > Thiohalobacter. The sequence continues at coordinate 49,767 of PABG01000121.1, forward strand.
CGAGGAGACCGGTACCAGCGTCGACATCGACGACAACGGCAACGTGAAGATCGCCTCCATCGATGCCACCGCCGGCGAGGAGGCCCGCAAGCGCATCGAACAGCTGACCGCCGACGTCGAGGTGGGCAAGATCTACGAGGGCAAGGTGGTCAAGCTGATGGACTTCGGCGCATTCGTGACCATCCTGCCCGGCAAGGACGGCCTGGTGCACATTTCCCAGATCTGCGAGGAGCGCGTTCAGAATGTCAGCGACAAGCTGAGCGAGGGCGACGTGGTCAGGGTCAAGGTACTGGAAGTGGACAAGCAGGGCCGCATCCGCCTGAGCATGAAGGCCGTCAACGAGTAATACACCGTCATTGCGAGGCGCTTGACAGCGCCGCGGCCATCTCCCAACGCTGTATTTGAAGTATCGGGGTTGCCGCGCTTTGCTCGCAATGGCGTCGGCAAGGCGATAGCTGTCTCAGGAAAGGGGGCCCATCAGGCCCCCTTTTTCTGTGTGAACCAGGATAACAACAATGCAGACTGATACCCATGTGTTCCTGATCGGTATCCTGTGCGCCTTGATCTTTCTCGGGTTCTCCTGGGTGCTGAACCGGCGCTTGATGCGCGGCCCCTTTCGTATCGATGCGCTGGAAATCGCCTTGTATGCCGCTACCGTGTTTCTTGTTGCGGTAACTTGCGAGATTCTGGTTAATTCCGGATATGAAGCCCTGTTCGGGCGCAAGCTGTGGGAATACCGGATCCTCCCCCTGTATGACGGCGACATCTCCCTGCTGGCATTCATCATCTGGCCTGTCTACGGTGTGCATCTGTACTTTTTCCGGCAGGTGCTGGCAAAGCGCTTGCCGAAGCAATTCAACAGAGACCGCATATATGCGGCAGTGATAGGCCTCGACGCCCCCCTGTTCTACGAAGTCTGCGGCAATCTTCTGTTTCTTCTGCTTCTGGGCGAATACTACGCGTATTATCTGCCTGGTGAATTATTCCACCTGACCTCGGTTCAGGTCATTCCGATATATATGGTATTCATTTATCTGGGGATGAAGGTTCTGGATTGGTTCATGCGGGTCCGGTTTTATCGATGGCCCTGGCTTGTGTATCTCATGGGCCTGGTGGTGGTATCCAGCGCCTACGCCTGGTAAGAGCAATGCATGGCAATGAAAAATGCGGCTGATCGCTCAGCCGCATCCAGGTGTTTTCCGGTGCTCCGTAACGATCAGTTGATCATACTGTCCGCCGCGGAGATGTAGGAGTACAGCGGCTGCGTCGGTGCATCGTGGCGGACCTTGATCAGATTCTTGTCCAGATCATGGCGCTTGTAGCCCACGTTGCGCTGCTCCCATACCAGGTTTCCGGAGCTGGCGTCGAAGACCTTGATCAGGCCGCCGGCACAAGCCACGGCGACGCGGCGGCTGTCAGGCGAGATGTCGGTGGCGCAGCGCTTACCCTCGGTGCGGGCATCGGTCACCTTCAGTTCCCGTTCCTCGCCGGTCTGGACGTCCACCACGAAGACCTTGTCGGCCTTGCCGTAGGAACGCGGCAGGCCCTTCTCGTCAAAGGTGATGAAGGAGCGCTTGGGCTTGACCAGCACAAAATAGCTGAGGTCGGGTGAGACGCTGACAGAGGACGTGCGGCCCTTGTTGACGGCTGAATCATCACTCCAGGCCAGCTCCTTCTCGTTACCGCTTTCAATATCATAGATGAAGTGCAGCGAGACCAGGCGGGTGGCCTCTTCATTGAAGTAAAGGGTGCTGAACTGGCGCGGTACCTGATATACCGCATCGGGATATTCCTCGATCACGCGCTTGTTCCGGTCTTTCAGATCGAGCACGGCGAACTGGTCGCGACCCACGTAGGCGACCCGTTCGCCGTGATTGGCGACGCCGATGGCGTAGACTCCCGAGTCCAGTTTTTCCACCGTGCGCTTGATACTCATGTCCTGCAGGTCGACGATATGCAGGGTGGAATCGTACTGGGCGATAGGCACGGGACGGTCGTTCTCGGACTTGCAGGTATTGACGACGACGGCGGCGTAACGGCCGTTGTCCGAGGCGGCCACGGGGCCGACGAATTCATAGGCGTTTTCCGCATCGCAGCCACTGGCCTGACGCTTGGCACTCAAGGGGATGCGGGACGGCTGCCTGCTGTCGAGATTGAAATAACCGCCGATCAGATCCGGCAGCTGCACATCGGTGCGATCCTGGATCCGGCCCAGCGAGCTCGGCAGCAGCACCACCTTGCCGTCGGGATAGTTGCCGGAGACGACGATGTCCTTGAAGCTGTGTATGTTCCAGCGGCGTTTGCCGACCCGGCCGTGCCGTTCACCGAAGATCGTCTGTATATCCGCCTGCTGGCCGAAGGCCTTGACCAGCTTGCCGCTGCTTACGTCCCACAGCTTGATGCCGCCACTGAAATTCTCGTCATATTCAAGGCTGTTGCCACCGGAGCCGCCGGTCACCAGATGCCTGCCATCGGCGGAGAACTGCACGGCATAAATGTCCTCGGCGCCGGCATGGGCCTGGTTCAGGCAGAGATGGCTGACGAAGGCGAAGCTGACGATAAAGAGAGATTTCAGGCCATTCATAGTAGAAGCTCGCTCTGGTCGAGGGGCCCGCGGGTCCCGTGTGCGTTGAGTTCGGTTGTTGTTGTGCCCGGCCGGGGTGATTTGCGCGCCAAATCCTTGACATCCGGTTCTAGTTCAGGTAGCGGCACTTCTCCGGCCGACTTGAACACTGGACGGGCAGGGCGCCGCGCCGCACCTGGGGTGCGCGTCGAAGAGCGGATATTAATACCGTAAATACAATGATTTATTGGTTACCGGCCAGCTGGATTCCGGATCCGGGTGTGAACACGACCGGGGCGGCGATGGTGCGGGAGAGTGCGCGGGAGCGGTTGCGGTTGAGCCTGGAGGTCGGCCCACAGCGGCATCAAAATTTCGTCGGGCAGGCTCCGGCCGGGGATCAGGCCAGCACGGTCTCGATCATGCGGCGCAGGGTCTCGACATCGAAGGGCTTGTCGAACACGGCCGACACGCCGCTCTGCTGCAGTGCGGCGATACGGTTTTGATCAGTGCGCGAACTGACCATGAGAACCGGCACGCCCGGCTGGCTGCTCTGGTTGCGGATGTAATCGACCAGCGCCTGGCCGTCCATCTCGGGCATGTAATAGTCGCTGATGATCAGGTCGTAAAAATTGTGATCGATGAGTTCGCGTGCCTCGCGGCCATTGGCGGCCTCGTCGATCTTTTCAATGCCGAGCCGCTCAAGTATATGCCGCATGAAGCGCCGGCCGGTCTGCATGTCATCGACCAGCAGGAGATTGAGTTCCTCGGCGGTGTAGTGGCCCAGTTGCAGCGTGCCGGGTTCGAGGTAGTCCAGGGTGGAATAGAGGGCGCGCTTGAGTTGTTCCTGGTCGAAGGGCTTGGGCAGGATGGCGGTCACACCGGCCTGACGTAGCGGTTCCAGGTAGCGGAATCCGGTTTCACTGGAGATGAGGATAAAGCCGATCTCTTCCGAACCCGGCAGTCCGCGCATGTCCTGAAGCAATTCGGTGCCGGTACGGTCGGCCAGATGCATTGCGCTGACGACGAGATCGGGCCGTTTACCCTGGATCTGGGTTAGCGCCTCGCCGGCCGTGTGCACGCAACTCAGGTGTTCGATACCGAAATCCTGCAGCCAGTCGCGAACGATGCGTTGCTGTGTGGAAGACGGCTCGACCAGCAATACGTACAGCTGGGTAATATCCATGCAGCGGCCCTTTCCGGGTGGATTGTTGTGTCAGTGATTGGCGCGGTTTGCGGTCAACTCGTCCACCACGCCGGGGTCGGCCAGGGTGGAGGTATCCCCCAGCGTGTCCAGTTCGTTGGCGGCGATCTTGCGCAGGATGCGGCGCATGATCTTGCCCGAGCGGGTCTTGGGCAGGGCCGGCGCCCACTGAATGACATCCGGCTTGGCAATGGGGCCGATTTCGTCCCGGACCAGCGCGATCAGCTCCTGGCGCAGTTCGTCACTGGGCTCGACATTCTTGACCAGGGTGACATAGGCATAGATGCCCTGGCCCTTCACGTCATGCGGATAGCCGACCACGGCCGCCTCGGCCACCGCCTTGTGCAGCACCAGTGCGCTCTCCACCTCGGCGGTGCCCAGCCGGTGGCCGGAGACATTGAGCACATCGTCCACCCGGCCGGTGATCCAGTAATCGCCGTCGGCGTCGCGGCGGGCGCCGTCGCCGGAGAAGTAGTAGCCCGGGAAGGCCTTGAAATAGGTGTCGATGAAGCGCTGGTGGTCACCGTAGACGGTGCGCATCTGGCCGGGCCAGGGCCGGGTGATGACCAGGCTGCCCTCGCATTCGCCCTCGAGCAGTCGGCCCTCGTTGTCGACGATACCGGGCACGACGCCGAAGAAGGGGCGGGTGGCCGAGCCGGGTTTCATCGGGATGGCGCCGGGCAGGGAGGTGATCATGTGGCCGCCGGTCTCGGTCTGCCACCAGGTGTCCACAATCGGGCAGCGGCCGTCGCCCACCACGTTGTAATACCATTCCCAGGCCTCCGGGTTGATGGGCTCCCCCACGGTGCCGAGCAGCTTGAGCGAACTGCGCTTGGTCGCCTGCACCGGCGCCTCGCCTTCACGCATCAGGGCGCGGATGGCGGTCGGCGCGGTGTAGAAGGTATTGACCCGGTGCTTGTCCACCACCTGCCAGAAGCGCGAGGCATCAGGCCAGGTGGGCACGCCCTCGAACACCAGGCTGATGGCGCCGTTGGCCAGCGGGCCGTAGACGATGTAGGAGTGACCGGTGATCCACCCCACATCGGCGGTGCACCAGTAGATATCGCCGTCATGGTAGTCAAAGGTGTACTTGTGGGTGATGGCGCAGTAGAGCAGGTAACCGCCGGTGGTGTGCAGCACGCCCTTCGGCTTGCCGGTGGAGCCCGAGGTATAGAGGATGAACAACGGATCCTCGGCGTCCATCTCCTCGGCCGGGCAGTCGACGGAGGCCTCGGCCACTTCCTCGTGGTACCAGACGTCGCGGTTCGTCTCCCAGTGGACGTCCCCACCGGTACGCTTGACGGTGAATACGGTATGGACATCGGGACAGGATTGCAGGGCCTTGTCCGCATTGGCCTTGAGCGGGACATGGCGGCCGCCGCGCACGCCCTCGTCGGCGGTTATGACGACCCGGCAGTCGGAATCCAGAATGCGGTCCTTGAGCGATTCCGGCGAGAAGCCGCCGAAGACCACCGAGTGCACCGCGCCAATGCGGGCGCAGGCCAGCATGGCAATGACCGCCTCGGGGATCATGGGCATGTAGATGCACACCCGGTCGCCCTTTTTCACCCCGCGCGATTTGAGCGCATTGGCGAACCTGCACACCGCTTCAAACAGCTCACGGTAAGTGAGCTTCTTGTCGATCTCCGGATCGTCACCCTCCCAGATCAGCGCGGTCTGCTCGCCGCGCGTGTCCAGATGCCGGTCCAGGCAGTTGTAGCAGGCATTGAGTGTTCCGCCCTCGAACCAGCGGATGTGGGCCTTGTGAAAATCCCACTCCAGCACCTGGTTCCAGGGCTTGAACCAGGTCAGGAACCGTTCGGCCTGTTCGGACCAGAAGCCCTCCGGATCCTCGACGGAGCGGCGGTACATGCTGTCGTACTCCGCGGCATCAATCAGAGCGTTGGCCGCGAAGTCGTCCGGGACGGGATGGACCTTGATATCCGACATAGAGCCTCCTGGTGCCTATGGGTTGCCTGCGCCGGCCGTTTGATCAGGGCCGGCGGCCGCTTCCAGTCCCGCGCGAGACGGGCCGGCCACCATTCTAGCCCAGAGCGGCCGTGCATGTGGAGTCATGGCGGTGAGGCTGTACACAGGCTGACGGACAGCGCGAACACGCAGCCGGAATAAAAACCGGATGCCGGATCTCTAGTGAGGGAGTGCCGGCAACATCGAAAACAGATTCAACCATACCGCGTCAGGAGGAACGAGATCATGAAACACATCATTGCCGCCGTACTGGCCGGCCTGTTGGGAATGATTTCCACAGCAGGGCTGGCCGGGGACTATGAAAAGCAGAAGGTGGTTTATCACATCAATTATGACGATCCCAAGCTGCAGACGGCCGCCATGCGCAATATCCAGAACCACATCAATGCGGTTGGCGCTGAAAATCTGGAGGTGCGCGTTGTGATGCACGGCAACGGCCTGAGTCTGCTGCTGACCCCCGAGGCCGGCGAACGGCTGGAGAAGTTCAGAACCGGCAACGCCGATCAGAAGATGGCAGCACGTATCGACGGCCTGCGCGGCCAGGGGGTGAAATTCAACGTCTGCAACAACACCGTGCGCGGGCGCAACGTGGATATCGCCGCCGATCTGCATTATGTGAGCGAAGAGGATATCGTCCCCAGCGGAGTGGCCGAGGTGTCACATCTGCAGCAACAGGGCTTTACCTATATCAAACCCTGAGACCCGGGCTGCCGGTCCGGCGCCGGATCAGATCTGATCCGGCGCCGGCTTGTTCAGGATTCCCCTGAGCCTGTCCACCTGCCAGTGATTCAGGGCCCAGTCCCAGAAGCTGACCAGCGACGCTGCCCGCAACCGCTCGGGCGGGCTGAGTTCCAGAAAGGCGGCGGCCCGCCACAGCGTCTCCACGGGCTCGGCGTCCTCCAGGCCCGGCGCACGGGTCTGTTTGCTCAGCTTGTCACCCGCGGCATTGACCGCGACGGGAACGTGCATGTAGCTGGGGCGTGGCAGACCCAGTTGGGTCTGCAGCCAGCACTGGCGCGGCGTCGACCCCAGCAGGTCACTGCCGCGCACCACATCGGTGATGCCCTGGGCGGCGTCGTCGATGACCACGGCGAGCTGGTAGGCGAACAGGCCGTCGGCGCGGCGGATGACGAAGTCGCCCAACTCACGGCCGAGGTTCTGACAGATGCGCCCCTGCAGCCGGTCCTCCAGGCTGATTTCCGTATCCGCGACCCGCAGCCTCACCGCACGCGGCCTTTTGCCCGGCGACAGACCCTCGCGGCAGGTTCCCGGATAGACCGGCCCCTCGGCACCGAAGCGGGCGTCCTGCAGGATCTCCTGCCGGCTGCAGCCGCAGTGGAAGGCCTGCCCGCCGGCAAGCAGCCGCTCGAGTTCCGCCTGATAGACCTCGCTGCGCCGGCTCTGGTACCACACCGGCCCATCCCATTCGAAACCGAACCGGTCCAGGGTGTGCAGGATGCTGTCGGCTGCCCCCGGCATCTCGCGCGGCGGATCCAGGTCCTCCATGCGCACCAGCCAGTGTCCGCCCCGGCTGCGCGCGTCCAGATAACTCGCCATGGCCGCGATCAGGGAGCCGATATGCAGCGGGCCGGTGGGAGAGGGTGCGAAGCGGCCGCGGTAGGGGGTGTCGTTCATGGGGGGATTCTATCCAACCCATGCGAAGGGAGGGAACTGACGCCGGGTCGCTCCGGTCCGCCCCTGTCCGGACGGGACAGGGACGGCTCCGGAACCACCATACGCGCCTGGGCCTATTTGCCCATGTGCTTCTCGCGGATCTCGTCGAGGGTCTTGCAGTCGATGCACAGGGTCGCGGTGGGACGGGCCTCCAGCCGGCGGATGCCGATCTCGATGCCGCAGGACTCGCAGTACCCGTACTCGTCATGATCCAGCTTGTCCAGCGCCTCGTCGATCTTCTTGATCAGCTTGCGCTCGCGGTCGCGGGTGCGAAGCTCGAGACTGAACTCGGATTCCTGGGTTGCACGGTCGTTGGGGTCGGGGAAATTGGCCGCCTCGTCCTGCATGTGATGCACGGTCCGGTCGACCTCTTCCATCAGTTCACGTTTCCAGGCCCAGAGCAGGTCGCGGAAGTGCGACTTCTGGTCCTCGTTCATGTACTCCTCGCCAGCCGCTTCCTGGTAGGGCGCGATCTCCTCGATCAGCGTCGTACCCTTGCCGCCGACCTTTTCCGCCGCGGGCGCCTTTTTGCCCGCCGGCTTCTTTACTGCAGCCTTCTTCGCCGCGGCCTTCTTCACCGCGACCTTTTTCTTCACCGAGGCCTTCTTTGCCGGCGCCTTCTTGGCTGCGCTCTTCCCGGTGGCAGCTTTCTTGACCGCTGCTTTCTTCTTCACCGCGGCCTTCCTGGCGGGCGCGGCCTTTTTCTTGACTGCGGTTTTCGCTGCCTTCTTCGCAACCGCCTTCTTCTTGGCGGTGGCCTTTTTCTTGGTAGCCATCCAGTTCTCCTACATGGATCGGTGACTGCGGATTGTCCCGGTTCAACGCCAGCGGATCGTCACGGCGAAAAACTACAAGCGGGTAAGTTTCGGGATACAGGGAGCCCGAGTCAAGCCCGCGGGCGGGCGATTTTCCTGCCGGCGGCGCCGTGACGATGAAAACCGGCTCCGGCTCGGGTAAGCTTGGCCGCCTTCAGCTCCCGGAGAACCCCTTTCGATGACGGAATTACAGGCATTGCTGTTTGATGTGGACGGTACCCTGGCCGAGACCGAGGAGGTCCATCGTGAGGCCTTCAACAGTGCGTTCGCCGCGGCCGGGCTGGACTGGCACTGGGATCAGGCCACCTATGGTGATCTGCTGGGCGTGACCGGCGGGCGCGAGCGCATCCGTTTCTTCCTGGAGAAATA
>PABG01000122.1 GCA_002699185.1 Gammaproteobacteria bacterium
CTGCGTCAGCGTCCAGGGCGGGCGATTGTGGAAGTGATTCTCGCCGACCAGGTACATCACCGTCAGCGCCAGCCGCTCCTTGAGCCGGTTGCTCAGCAGCAACCGCACCCGGTACCGGGTCAGGTACTGGGGGTTCTGGATATAGAACGCCAGCTGCGCGCCCAGCAGCAGCACCAGCCAGTTGATGTAGAGCCAGATCAGCAGCATCACCAGGATGGCGAAGCTGGAGTAGATGGCGGCGTACTTGGTCGATGAGGCGATGAAGGAGGCAAAGACCCAGCCGGTGGTCTGCCACAGAAAGCCTGCCAGCAGGGCGGCGATCGCCGCCGGGCCGAAGCGCACCCGCACATTGGGGATGAATATATAAATGAAGGTGAAGGCGACCCAGATCAGCACATAGGGCACCAGCCTGGTGGCCAGGACGATCAGGGTACCGAAGGGCTCGATCGCCATCAGCTGCTGCATCAGCCCGGTATTCATCACCGAGGCGGTCATGCCCAGGGCACTGATGATCAGCAACGGGCCGATCAGTATCACACTGAGGTAATTGCTGAACCGCTGGGCGAAGGGCCGCAACTGCTCCACCCGCCAGACGAAATTGAATGAGCCCTCAATTTTTTTCAGCAAAGACAATACGGTATAAACCAGGAGCAGGAGACCGATGCCGCCCAGGACCCCGCCCTTGACGTTGTCGACGAAGGTCATGATCTGGGCGGCAACCTCGCCGCCCTTGGGGCCGAGCGGTTCCAGAAAGCCGTACAGCAGAGGCTCGATCTGCTTGTGCACACCGAACCCCTTCAGCACGGAGAAACTGACCGCCAGCAGCGGCACCAGTGACAGCAGGGTGGTGTAGACCAGGCTCATCGCCCGCAGCGTCAGATCCCCGGAGAGGAAGTCGCGCACCATGACATAGAGCAGGCGCAGACTGCGTAGCAGTATCCGGCGAAACGGTGACAGCGAACGCAGATCATCGTCCCATACGAGTCCGTTAAGCCGGGTTATGACTTCGTTCAACTGATACATGACAGCCTCATTAGTTGATCGATACCACGCTGACGATGCCCTGCCTGCAAGTCTAGCGCACATGCATGCAACAGACCCGTCACATGCCGTTCATGCAACACACACCCCAAAATCCCGGCAATTTTTGCCGATGCCGAACGGCCCTCCCTGCCCCCTCACACGAGGCCGCAAACACCCATGGCGAAGCCTGCGTCACGACGCATGCCAATCCCGGCAGCACCAGAGCCACCCGTCCGGGATTTTGCGGGCGGCGTGGCAATGAATCGTTTTCAGACTGTATATATAGTGTTTTACGCACTCTAACAATCCACTGTATGTGTCGTGGCAGACGATTGCACGGTATGGCTTCATAGCCGCAGGCGCGGCCGGCTCGCCCGAGCAGGCCAGTTGAAAGTTATCACACACTAGTACAGTTCAATATCATTTTCCGGCGCTAATCTTTTATTTTTCGTTAAAGTTTTTATAATCAATAGCCGTTATGTTGCGCGAACCATTAAACAGGAGGGTTTCCTCATGGCAGTGAGAAAGAAAACCACGAAACGTAAGACGACAGCCAGGAAGAAGGCAGCCGTCAAGCGCAAGACAACGGCACGCAAGACCACAGCTCGCAAGACCACGGCACGCAAGACCACCGCTCGCAAGAAAGTCGCCAAGAAGAAGGCGAAGAAGAAGGTAGCCAAGAAGCGGCCGACCAAGAAGAAGGTCGCCAAGAAGAAGGCGAAGAAGAAAGTCGCCAAGAAACGGCCGACCAAGAAGAAGGTCGCCAAGAAGAAGGCGAAGAAGAAGGTAGCCAAGAAGCGGCCGACCAGGAAGAAGGTCGCCAAGAAGAAGGCGAAGAAGAAAGTCGCCAAGAAACGGCCGACCAAGAAGAAGGTCGCCAAGCGCCGCACCACCAAGCGGCGGCGGTAATACCGGCGACTTTAACGCTGACGAAAGGCCCGCGAAAGCGGGCCTTTTCTATTTTATAAACAACAAGTTAATCAGCCCCTTCCAGAAGGATGACGGGCGCCAGAAGCCGCCGCAGTTCAGCCCGCCCGATATAGGCCCGCTGATCATGACCGTGCGCCCAGATCTCGCACTCCAGCGCCTGCAGCGGATGGCGCCCTGCTTCCAGCTGAATGAGGGTGTGATAGTTGATCACGCCCCGCTCCCATACGCCGAAATCGGCCGAGCGTTGCACATTTGCAACAACCAGCTCGGTGCCTGCCTCGATCGGTGGCAGGGTCTGTCCCGGCGTACGCACCACCAGTGAACAATGATGCTCCCACACGGTGTAATCGCGCGCGCCGCCCGCTTCGCCTTGCTGGATATAGAGTCGACTGCCGTCGTCCGGCAGGTTCAGTCTCTGTTCGATCCGCAGTCGTTCGCCCGGCTTGAGCGGCAGCGGCACCGCCATGTAGGAATCCATGGAAGCACAGCCCGCCAGCACAAAGACGGCAAACATCGGTGTGAGTCGCGGCATCAGTTCCACTCCTTCAACAGTGCGCCATAGCCCTTGCGATTGCGCTGCAGGCGGCGCCGCACCCCGCGCCAGGGATCCTGCCAGGGGAGGTTGCGACGCATCAGCGCCTGACACAGGCGGCGCATGCCCTCCACATCCCGGAGATTGACGAACTCGGGCGCCGGTCCGCGCATGCGCGGACAGTCTGCGCCCCCTTCATAGCCTTCATTATGATAGTTGCCCAGCGGCACCGTCAGGCCCACGGTGGGCAGGCCGAAGGCCGTGGCCGCCGTCGCCTCGCAGGACCCGCCATCCATGATACGGCGTTGATAACCGTCCTTGAGCGTGCGCGCCGCCAGTTCATCCAGCAGTTGCATGGCATTGGCCTCGAATACCGTGCGCCTGTCCCCGAGTCGCACAACCGGTCCGCGGCCGATGCATGCCCCCGGCAGGGTGCGCGAGGCTTCCAGACTGACGCACACCAGCGGCCGCCGGCGTGTCTCCAGCCAGCCCAGTTCGAAGTGCGCCACCGCACCGACGAAACCGACCTCTTCGGCCCGAGTGAGCAGACCGAGAAAGGGCCGTTCGCCAGTGCGTTTCAGGCGCACAGCCGTCTCGAGTATGCAGTGCACACCCACCAGGTCGTCGGCCGCCTTGGTATAGACGCGCGCGCCGCTGCGCCACACGGGTTTGCGGAAGGCGAAGCCGCCGAACAGCTTCCGGGCCGACACGCCGCGCCTGAGCTCGCCTTCCGTGCGCACCCGGGCGCGGGTGATGCAGTAGCCCTTCTCATGCAGTTCCACGGCCTGCAGCCGCCCTGTTCCCACATAGCCCCGGGCGTCGGCCAGCCATACCCGGGCATTGCGCAGGTGCCTGACCGGCGAGCCGCCATGCCAGGCAATCTCCAGGGTACGATCATCATGCCAGCGCCGGCCATGAAATCCGGGATGATCCATGTGGGCGATGAACAGCCGGACCGGCTCCTGCGAATGCTGTCGCAGCAGACGCCGATAGGCGACGGGTGAATCCACGCCGACCACCAGGTTGCCGTACGGATCGGTGAAGTGTGCCACGCCGGCCTGTTGCAGGCGCTCAACGGCATGGGCATGAATGGCCTGTTCCCGGAACGGCGCCGTCGGAATGCTTAACAGATCGAACAGACGTTGGCGTTCCTGTTGCTGCATGGAGTTCTCCGCTGATTGATGAAGGGCGCGCCGCTACCGCTTCCGGTATGATTGCCGAACCGGAGCCTGCACCCGCACCTGTTCCTGACCGCATCATGCCCCGTATCAGCATCCTTCTGCCCGTACGCAACGGCGCCGCCACCCTGCCCGAGGCGCTGGACTCGATCGCTCGCCAGAGTTGCACCGATTACGAGGTGATCGCGGTCAATGACGCCTCGGATGATGCCACAGTCGACATTCTGCAACAGTACCGAAGGCAGGATACGCGTCTGCGCCTGCTCGACAATCCCGAACCCGGGCTGGTCAACGCCCTGAACCTGGGCCTGGAACAGGCACGCGGCGAACTGATTGCGCGCATGGACGCCGACGACCGCATGCACCCGCAGCGGCTCCAGCGTCAGCGGGACTGGCTGCAGGCCCATCCCGACCATGACGTGGTGGGCTGCCGGGTGGATCTGTTTCCGGCCGGGGCGGTACAAAACGGCATGCGCCATTATGTCGACTGGCTCAACCGCTGTCTTACCCCGACCCAGATCCACCAGGACATCTACCTGGAATCGCCCCTGGCCCACCCTTCGGTCATGTTCCGGCGCCGTGCCGTGCTGGCGCACGGCGGCTACCGCAACGGCGATTTCCCGGAGGACTATGAACTCTGGCTGCGCCTGCATCAACAGGGCGTGCGCTTCGGCAAGGTGGACCAGGCACTGCTGGACTGGCGCGAGCGGCCGGACCGGGTCTCGCGCTGCGACCCGCGCTGCTCGCGCGCGGCCTTCGACCGCATCCGCGCCCGTTACCTGAGCCGCGACCCGCTACTGCAGCAGGGCCGGCCGCTGGCCATCTGGGGCGCCGGGCGCAAGACCCGGCGCCGGGTCCGGCCGCTGCTGGAACTGGGTCACCGGCCGGATGCCTGGATCGATATCGACCCGCGCAAGCTGGGCCAGCGCTTGGATGGCGTACCCGTCGTGGCGCCGCCATGGCTGCTGGAACAGCCGCTCAGGCCGGTCGTCCTGGTCTATATCGCCAGTCATGGCGCCCGCGAGGAGGTCGCCGCCTGGCTGCAGGCCCACGATCTGCGGCCGGGACGGGATTATTATCAGGTGGGGTAGCGTCCGGAATGGCTAAAGCCTTTCCGTCCTGCGGCCGATTCTCCCATGAAACCGCGGTTTTAACGTCACAGGGAAGACCTATGTCCGAGGAAAGCACAGCGGCCGGAACCCAGGTACTGGTCGTGGATGACTCGCGTGTCATCCGCGTCGCCGCCAGGAAGATTCTCAAAGAGGAGTTCGAGGTTCTCGAGGCCGGCGATGGCGAGGCCGCCTGGGATGCGCTGCAGCAGAACCCGGGTATCGCCCTGGTCATCTCCGACCTGTCCATGCCCTATCTCAACGGCATGGGACTGCTCAAGCGCATCCGCGAGGCCGAGGACAAACGCCTGGCCAACCTGCCGGTGATCATCGTCACCGGCGCCGAGGACGACGAGGACGCCAAGTCATCGGCCTTCGCCGCCGGTGCCAGCGATTTTCTCAGCAAGCCCTTCGACTCGGTGCAGCTGCTGGCCCATACCCGTTCCCATATCAAGCTGGCCACGACCGAGACCCGACTGGAGCAGACCGCCACGGCCATCGAGACCGAACCGACCGTGGATCTGCTCACCGGCCTGCTCAATCAGCGCAGCTTCACCGACCGCGGCCATCAGGAACTGGCCTATGCGATTCGCCACCGCAGTGAACTGGGACTGGTATTCATCGATGTGGACGCCTTCGACGAGGCCTTCATCAAATACGGCAAACCGGCCGGCGAGGCCATCCTCAAGATCTTCACCCGGATCATCCAGGACAGCATCCGCGCCGAGGACACCGCCGGCCGCGTCGGCCTGGCCCGCTTCGGCCTGGTCCTGCCCTCGGCCAACGCGGTCGGGGCGCGCAAGCTGGCCGTGCGCATCTGCACCCAGATCGCCTCGCGCACCTTCAAGATCGGCAACGACACCCTGAGACTCACCGCCAGCGCCGGGGTCATCACGCCGCTTATCCGGCGCGACACCCGCTTCGAGGAACTGCTGGAACAGGCCCAGCGCCTGCTGGGCCGCGCCCAGCACAGCGGCGGCAACCGGGTACTGTTCGACCAGGGCACCGCCGCGTCGGACGAACGCGAAGCCATGGTCGCAGAAGCCGGGGGCGATACCGCCGGGGAGGCAACCGCAGCGCAACCGGAAAGCCCGCCCGCAAGCGTCGCCGAACGCACGCAGGCAACAGCGGCACTCGAGCCGGAACCGCAACCCGAAGCCGAACCGGAACCGGCCCCGAGCCTGGAGCAGGCGCTGCAACGACTCCGGCACAGCGGCGAAGCCGCCGTCGCCCCCCACCTGCCGGGACTGATCCGGGAACTCCTGCCGCTGCTGGAGGCCTGGCAGCGCCGGCAGGACGGCAGTCTCGACACGGCGGTCGAACAGATCCGCGCCAGTCTTGATGCCCCCTGAACAGTAACCGGAACCGTAGGCCGGAATAAGGCCCGCCAGGCCCGTTTCCGGCATGCGGCCGGTCTGCCGGAAACGCTACGCTTATTCCGGCCTGCTCTTTGATCCCTGATCCCTGATCCCTGGCAGCGTGAGTCCGCCCGCCGGCTGGGGTACAATAGCGCGCTTTGTGGACACCCGCACGAGCGCCCCGAGATGAGTACAAGCGAGACCCCCCGCCAGGACAGCTTCAGCTACGAGGACCTGATCCGCTGCGGCCATGGCGAACTGTTCGGTCCCGGCAACGCCCAGTTGCCCCTGCCGCCCATGCTGATGTTCGACCGCATCACCCGCATCAGCGACACCGGCGGCGCCCACGGCCGGGGCGAAATCCGGGCCGAACTCGATATCCGGCCGGATCTGTGGTTCTTCGACTGCCACTTCGAGGGCGACCCGGTCATGCCCGGCTGCCTGGGGCTGGACGCCATGTGGCAGCTGATCGGTTTCTTCCTCGGCTGGAGCGGCGGTCCGGGACGCGGGCGCGCCCTGGGCAGCGGCGAGGTCAAGTTCAGCGGCCAGGTCACGCCGAAGAACACCCTGGTCCACTACCAGATCGACATCAAGCGTGTCATCAAACGGCGCTTGTTCATGGGCATCGCCGATGCGACCATGTATGTCGACGACCGCGCGATCTATCAGGCCAATGATCTGCGGGTCGGTTTGTTTACCTCAACGGAAGGATTTTAAGGTCGGGCTATGGCTATGCGCAGGGTCGTCGTCACCGGAGTCGGTATCGTTTCCTCCATCGGCAACAATGCACAGGAGGTCCGTGAGAGCCTGCGCACGGGCCGCTCGGGCATCGAGTTCTCGGAGGAATACAGGGAACTCGGCTTTCGCAGCCAGGTGCATGCCCCGATGCACGTCGACACCGAGGCCCTGATCGACCGCAAGCTGCGCCGCTTCATGGGCGACAGCGCCGCCTTCAATTATATCGCCATGCAGGAAGCCATCGCCGACTCGGGGCTCGGCGAGGATCTGGTATCCGATCCGCGCACCGGCCTGATCGTCGGCTCCGGCGGCGCCTCCACCGAAAACGTGGTGCTGGCCGCCGATACCCTGCGCGAGAAGGGCGTGAAGCGCATCGGCCCCTACGGCGTGACCCGCACCATGTCCAGCACCAACTCCGCCTGCCTGGGCACGGCCTACAGGATCAAGGGCGTGGGCTACTCCATCAGTTCGGCCTGCTCGACCAGCGCCCACTGCATCGGTCACGGCGCCGAACTGATCCAGATGGGCAAGCAGGACATCGTCTTCGCCGGCGGCGGCGAGGAGGTGCACTGGTCCATGACCATGCTGTTCGACGCCATGGGGGCGCTGTCATCCAAGTACAACGACCGTCCCGAACAGGCCTCACGCCCCTATGACGCCGCCCGCGACGGCTTCGTCATCTCCGGCGGCGGCGGCCTGGTGGTGCTGGAGGAACTCGAGCACGCCCGCGCCCGCGGGGCGAAGATCTATGCCGAATTGATCGGCTACGGCGCCACCTCCGACGGCTACGACATGGTTGCCCCCTCCGGCGAGGGGGCAGCACGCTGCATGCGTCAGGCCCTGGAGACTGTGGACGGCCCGATCGACTACATCAATGCCCACGGCACCAGCACCCCGGTGGGTGACACCAAGGAACTGGAGGCCGTGCGCGAGGTCTTCGGCGACCGGGTGCCGAAGATCAGTTCCACCAAATCGCTGACCGGCCACGCCCTGGGCGCGGCCGGCGTGCACGAGGCCATCTACAGCCTGCTGATGCAGCAGGACGGCTTCATCTCCGCCACTGCCAATATCGAGCAGCTGGACGGGAAGGCCGAGGGCCTGCCCATCGTGCGCGAACTCGAGGAAGGCGCATCGCTTGAGACCGTCATGTCCAACAGCTTCGGCTTCGGCGGCGCCAACGCCACCCTGGTCTTCCGCAAATGGACCGAGTGAGGCTGTGCGCGTGGCGCGGCCGGACAGCGTCATGCACAAGCCGCGAATGAAGGCACATAAACGCGAATATTGATTTTGGGAGGCAGTTGACGCTCTCCGCAGGTTGGTCTGTTTGCGTTTATTCGCGTTCATTCGTGGCTTATGAATCATAAGGTTAGCCCACTCCTCTCCATTCAGCCGGCATTCAGTTCCCCCGCCCTACACTGATCCCGCAGTCTCAGAACAGACCCGTCTGTTCGACAACCTCTACAGAAGGAGCGAGATCATGAACCGAATCAAGCAGGGCTTCATCGCACTGACACTGGGTGCCGCCGCCCTGGCTGCCGCACCCCTTGCGCATGCCGACCGTTATGTCGAGCACAACCATTACTATGACCGGGACTACGGCCGTGACTATGCCCGCCATGACCGCGGGCGCGGCCATGGCTACGGGCACTACAAGTCCCGCAAGGAGGTCCACCACCACTATCATCAGCGTTCACGGTACGAACACCGTGAGCCGAAGCGGGTAATCCATAAGCACTACCATTATGACCGTCCCTCGCACGTGGTCGTGGCCCCGCCGCGCCATCACCGGTCGTCGGGCTACGGCCATGCCGGTGAGTACCGTTCGGCCACGCCCATGATCGTCGGCGGCATCATCGGCGGCGTGATCGGCAACGAGATGGGCAAGGGCCGCGGCCGCGATGCGGCCACCGTGGCCGGCGTGCTGCTGGGCGGTTCGATCGGGCGGGATATCGGTTACCGCTACTGATACCTCTCTCGTCCATACACGCAAACGCAGAAAGGGCGGCATTCCATGCCGCCCTTTCTGCGTACAGCTCCCGATTCACCGCCGGACGGGTAAAACGGGGCGCAGCCGATCCTGCCTCGGACCTCGATGGGTTGCGGCGCGGTGCGCCTCCACCCATCCTGCGCAGGATCAGAAGTTGTGCGTGGTCGTTGCTCCAGCCGTCAGGGTCACATCCGTTTCACCCACGAAGGTCATGGCGGCATCGTCATCCGTGTCCGGGCCATCCTGATCCGCGTCACAGGTGAAGGCCAGGGTATAGGTGCCGGGCTCCAGGAGCGTGACCTTGTATTCGTACACCCCGTCCATCGGAATCGTGGCGGTGGCGACAGGGTCGTTCCCGCCGTCCATGTCGTCGACCGGGTCGCCCGACTCGAACACATACACGGCGGGGATGTCCTCGGCATCGACGCAATGAGTGGCAATGAGGCTGGAATCGACCGACCCGCCGAGTGACGCCGCCTCGGCATCCTTCACCATGCGCAGCGTGGGCCGCATGATGTACTCCCCCGTCCCGGTCAGATGCACCGACTTGCGCAGGTCGAAATCGATGGTATAGGCCAGCGTCTCGTCGGCGGCCAGGGTGAAGCTGTTATTGAGCTTCAGGCCGGTCTGGGCGCTGCTGGGAATGGTCAGATCGTGTTCCCGGCCCAGCGAGTCCACGATATAGGTGTTGTTCTGATCCAGCGTCAGCCGGATCCAGGCATAGTCCCCGGCAGTAACGGCCTCATCATCAACCAGGGTCACGCTCGCACCGTTCTGGTAGTCCAGCAGGTTGATGCTCTGCGGCGTATCCAGGGTGATGGTTATCGCATCACCATCGGCCGGCTTGAGGGTCACGGCGGTGAAGGTGACGACAACCTCCTGGGCGTCATCGACCGGGGCATCGGTGATGGACAGACTGAAACTGCCGGTGGCGCCGGAATCGGAGCCGCCGCCACCACCGCAGGCAGCAAGACCGGCAGTGAGCATGCCGGCCAGCAGGGTACGGTTGAGATTCGAAGCATGGGGATTCATGACGCGTCCTCCGTTATTGGAATGATGGATCGCAATCTGAAGAAGACGCGCCCTGTCCGCTGCGACCCGGTGCACATTTCAAATGCCCGCCCGCGAGCTTGGCCGCGGCCCACTCCCGCGTCAACCGCCGTCGTACCCGATTGATATTACAGTGATTGATGCCGGCGTGCTGCCGGGCGGCCCGATCGGGCGGGATAGCGGGTGCCGTTACCGCGCCTGCACCGTAGCAACGAAAAGAGGGCGCCATCCGGCGCCCTCCTTGTTCCGGTATGAGAATGTACCCAGCCCTCAGCGCCAGAACCGCCAGAACGGTTGGCGCGAACGCTCCGCATTGACCTGGAACACTGTGGTGCTGCCACTGACCTCGTTGCCGACCACCAGCAGCGGCTGGCGGTTGGGACTCTCATGCGCCGGGATGAAGGTGAGCCCTTCCGGGGCCAGATCGCCCACCAGTGGGTTGGTGCTGCCATCCGGGTTCTCGGCGTCGACGCCGAAGTCGCGATTGTTCACATAATCGACGAACCGCACCCGGTGGGGATTGGTCACGTCATAGACCATGATACCGCCGACGCGCTCCAGCCCGATGAAGGCATAGGTATGCCCCTGAATGCGGCCGAGCGTCACCCCTTCCGGCTCCGGCCCCTTGTCGTCGGAACGGCTGTCGAAGGAGCCGTTCTCGTCGTTGTTGCTGTTGAAATCATCCGGCAGTTCCATGGCGGTGATCACTTCGAAATCGCTGCCGGAATCATAGACCAGATTGCCGTGGGCATCGCGGATGGAGAAGGAGCGCGCACCATAGCTGTAGAGCACATCGAAGTCGCCGTCACCGTCGATGTCACCGTTGGCGGTGGTGGTTTTCAGCCGCCCCAGATTCTCGTCCTGTTGCAGATCGGCGGCGTCGGGGAAGGCGGACGGATCCAGGCTCAGGTCCTTGATGCGCACCTCTTCGCTGTAGCCGTCGTAATCGCGGCTGTCGCCCTCATTGGCGGTCACGATGTAGCTACGGCCGCGGAAACTGTAGCTGGCGATGGCGTCCGGCATGTACATGCCCTGCACCGGCCAGTTCGCCAGGTTGATGCCGCCGTCACGGTTGCTGGCGTCCAGTTCATTGCCGGCCAGGCTGTGGTCCTTGGTGCCCAGCGGCTGGATATCGATGACGCGGGCGCCGGGAATGTCCACCACGGCCAGGGCATTGGCCTCCTGCAGGCTCACCCAGGCAAGGCTCGAGTTGCGCGAGACGGTGATGTACTCGGGTTCCAGATCCTGCGCGGCCGAGGCATTGGGGCCGAAGATGCGCACCCCTTGCGCGCGCAACTCGTCCTCCCTGCCGTTGTAGGCGGTGAAGTCGGCAGTGCGCACCTGTGCATGCTGCGGCCCGAAACGCAGATCGATGACGCTGACCGAGCCCTCGGGATCGATCGTGTAGTCGTCGTTCGGCTCGCCCTCGTTGGCCACCAGCACATAGCGGCCGTTCGGGGTGAAGGTGACCATGTCCGGCAGGGCGCCGACCTCGACACTGTCGATCAGGGTGAGATCGGTGGCGTCATAGAAGGCCACCCGGCCCGGCGCCTGCTTGTCAGCGGCCTCGATGGCCACGGCGACCAATCCCTTGTGCACGGCCACGCTGTTGGCGCCGTTGCCCAGCAGGGTCGCGTCCAGGGTGCCGATCAGCAGCGGCCGGGTCGGATCATTGATGTCCAGCACATCGACCGTGGCGGCATCGGCATTGATCACGAACAGCCGCTGGGTGCGGGGATCGTGAGCCACGATCTCGGCCGCGCCCTCGTCGAACACGCCGGTCTGGTAGGTACCGATCGCTTCCAGGGACAGATCGGGGGTCCAGGGCTGGAGCGCCTGGGCGCCGGTCGTGGCCAGGGCCAGACCCAGCGCGGAAATCAGTGCACGCGGTTTCATATCGCCTCCGTTGATTCGTTCTTGATTGGGATCAGCAACGAATGCTAGCCGGCGAATGTGAAGCTTTAGTGATGCGTAGTTGCGTCCCGCCACGCCTCGCGCAGCCGCTTGTCCGAGACCTTCTCGCGCGTGCCCAGTTCCTGGGCGAACAGCGACACCCGGAACTCCTCGACCCGCCAGCGGAACTGCTGCAGCGCCTCGCTGGCCGGGCCCTGTGCCTGCAGCCGCGTCTTGCACGCCTCCCAGTGCGGGGCGACCTGGGCGGCCAGCTGACGGTCCCGGCCGGGGTTGCTCTCCAGCCGGTCCAGCCGGCGTTCGATGGCCTGCAGATATCGCGGCAGATCATTGAGGCGGTCTCGCGGCGTGGCGGCGACAAAGCCCGGATAGACCAGATGCTCCAGCTGGTCGCGGATATCGTTGAGCGCGGCCAGCCACTGCGGCGGGACGCTGCCCTTGAGGCGGCGGGCGATGGCGTGGTGGCGCGCCAGGGCGGCGCCGACCCGGCCGGCGAGGGTATTGGCGGTCTCCACCAGCCGGGCCTCGGCCGCCTGGCGGGCGCGTGCGTAATCCTGTTGCGTGCGCAGTTCCTCCTGCTCTGCAAACAGGCATTGCGCCGCGGCGGCGCGGATGATGTCACGCTTGAGCGAATCGCAGTCGCCGACCGGCGCATAGTGCAGGCACAGCTGCTTTGCCTGCGGCAGGTTCTTCTCCAGGTAGCGCAGGGTTTTGTCCGCCTGGCGGCAGAACAGGGCGAGGGTGCCGGCGCGATGCGCCTGACGCGCCCGCTCCGGGTTGTCCAGCAGCCGCAGCGCAACGCCATCGGCTTCCGCCACCAGGGCCGGATAACCGCGCAGGCGCAGGCCGTCGCGTTCCAGTTCGATGTGTTCCGGCAGATCGCCGACGTCCCAGTCCGTGATCCCTTCACGTTCATATTCCGCCGTGGGCAGACCGGCGAAGCTGCGCTCGGCGCGAGCGCCGATACTAGCCTTGAGCGCCTCCAGATCGCGGCCCTGCGCCAGGCATTTCCCCTTGCCGTCCAGCACCCGGAAGTTCATGAACAGATGCGCCGGCAATTGTTCCGGCCGCCAGTCATCGGGGCCGACCTCGACGCCGGTCATGCGCCTGAGCTGCGCGGCCAGTTCATCGACAAGCGCGCCATCGCCCGGCGTGAGTGCCTGCAGACAGGCGCGAGCGAAATCCGGTGCCGGCACGAAGTGTCGGCGCAGCGCCTTGGGCAGGGAACGGATCAGCGCGGTCACCTTCTCCTCCAGCAGACCGGGCACCAGCCATTCGAAGGGTTCGGGCTCAAGCTGATTCAGCGCCGCCAGCGGGATTTCCACCGTCACGCCGTCCTCGGCGTGGCCGGGCTCGAAGTGATACTGCAGCACCAGGCTCAGCCCGCCCAGTTCCAGCCGCGCCGGGAAGGCCTCGCCGGTGATATGGCCGGCGGCATGCTGCATCAGGGCCTCGCGGGTGAGATGAAAGGCCTGTTGCTGCTCCGGCGTGGCACGCTTGTACCAGCGCTCGAACTCGGGGGCATTGCTGACATCCGCCGGGACCAGACGATCGAAATAGTCATACAGCATGGCCTCGTCGATGAGGATGTCCTGGCGCCGCGATTTGGCCTCCAGCTCCTCCACCTCCTCGATCAGGCTCCGGTTGTGCTGATGAAATCCCAGCCGGGTGCGGTACTCGCCGCGCACCAGCGCGCCGCGGATGAACAGCTCGCGCGCGGCCTGCGGATCTATCCGGCTGTAATCCACCCGTCGCGCCGGCACCAGCACCAGGCCGTAGAGACTGACCTGCTCGTCGGCCACGGCGCGGCCGCGCTTCTGCTCCCAGTGGGCGTCACGCCAGCTGCGTTTGACCAGGTGCGGCGCCAGCTGCTCGGCCCATTGCGGCTCGATGCGCGCCACGGTGCGGGCATACTGGCGGCCGGTCTCGACCAGCTCGGCGGCCATGATCCATTTGGGCGGCTTCCGGAACAGGCCGGAGCCGGGGAAGATATGCAGCTTGATCCCGCGCGCGCCCGTGTACTCCTGCCCTTCCCCCTTGAAGGCCAGGTTGCCCAGCAGCCCGCTCAGCAGCGCCCGGTGAATGGCGGCGTGGTCGGCCGGCCCGGCATTCAGTTGCAGGTCCAGTTCCCGGACCAGTCCCAGCAACTGACCGTGAATATCCTTCCATTCCCGCAGCCGCACCCAGGACAGAAAGTGGCGCTCGCACAGGCGCTGCAGCTTGCGCCGGGTCAGGTGCCGTTCCTGCTCGCGGTAGAAGCGCCATAACCTGAGGAAACCGACGAAGTCCGACTGCTCGTCGCGGAACGGCGCCTGCGCCTCGTCGGCGGCCTGCTGCGCCTCCAGCGGCCGCAGCCTCGGGTCAGGCACGGTGAGCGCGCTGACGATGATCAACACCTCCTCCAGGCTGCCCTCCTCATGGGCGGCCAGCAGCATGCGGCCCAGGCGCACGTCCAGTGGCAGGCGCGCCAGCCTGCGTCCGATGTCGGTCAGGCGACTGTCGTCATCGATGGCCTGCAGCTCGTGCAGCAGCCGGAAGCCGTCGCGCACATAGCGCGGGTCGGGCGGATCGATAAAGGGAAAGGCCTCGGTCTCGCCCAGTCCCAGTTGCAGCATCTGCAGGATGACACTGGCCAGACTGGTGCGGCGGATCTCGGGGTCGGTGAAGGCCGGCCGCTGATCGTAGTCCTCTTCGCTGTAGAGGCGGATGCAGATGCCGGGCGCGACCCGGCCGCAGCGCCCGGCGCGCTGGTTGGCCGAGGCCTGGGAGACCGGCTCCACGGGCAGACGCTGGACCTTGGTGCGATGGCTGTAGCGGCTGATGCGCGCCAGCCCGGTGTCGACCAC
>PABG01000123.1 GCA_002699185.1 Gammaproteobacteria bacterium
AATTGATCAGAATGACCTCATATCCCTCGGCTCTGAGGGCTTTGCAGGCCTGGGTTCCGGAGTAGTCGAACTCGCAGGCCTGGCCGATCACGATGGGACCGGCGCCGAGAATGAGGATGCTCTGGATGTCAGTACGTTTAGGCATGGTTTCCTACGGGTGAGGAGTGAGGAGTGAGGAGTGAGGAGCTTGTCCTCTACTATCCCGACTCCTCACTCCTCACACCTCACTCCTCACTATGCTTTCATCAGTTCAATGAATCGATCAAACAAGGGAGCCACATCGTGCGGACCGGGGCTGGCCTCGGGATGGCCCTGGAAGCTGAAGGCCGGCTTGTCCGTGCGCTGGATGCCCTGCAGGCTGCCGTCGAACAGCGACCGGTGGGTCGCCCTGAGGTTGTCCGGCAGGGTCTGGTCGTCGACCGCGAAGCCATGGTTCTGGCTGCTGATCATGACCGTACCGGCCTCGAGATCCTGCACCGGATGATTGGCGCCGTGGTGGCCGAACTTCATCTTGACCGTCTTCGCCCCGCTGGCCAGGGCCAGCAACTGGTGACCGAGGCAGATGCCGAACAGCGGCACATCGGCGTCGAGCAGTTCGCGGATGGCGCCGATGGCGTAATCGCAGGGCTCGGGGTCGCCGGGACCGTTGGACAGGAACACCCCGTCCGGCTTGAGCGCCATCACCTCGGCGGCCGGGGTCTGCGCCGGCACCACCGTCAGGCGGCAGCCGCGGTCGGCCAGCATGCGCAGGATGTTGCGCTTGACGCCGAAATCGTAGGCCACCACGTGATGCGGCAGATCCGTGGCCGGCGCCGGCAGACCCTCCTCCAGGCTCCAGGTCCCCTGGCTCCATTCGTAGCGCTCGGGGGTGGTGACCTCGCGCGCCAGGTCCATGCCCTTCAGCCCCGGGAAGCCTTTCGCCGCTTCCAGGGCTGCGGTCTCGTCGGGTTGGTCACCGGCGATGATGCAGCCGTTCTGGGCGCCCTTCTCGCGCAGGATGCGGGTCAGCCGCCGCGTGTCGATGTCGGCGATGCCGACCACGCCATTGTCACGCAGATAATCGCCCAGTGAGCGCTGGGCGCGCCAGTTGCTGTAGCGGGTCGGCAGGTCGCGCACCACCAGCCCGGCGCTCTGGATGCGTGCCGATTCCTCGTCCTCGTCATTGACCCCGGTGTTGCCGATGTGGGGATAGGTCAGGGTGACGATCTGGCGGGAATAGGAAGGGTCGGTCAGGATTTCCTGATAGCCGGTCATGGCGGTGTTGAAGACCACCTCGCCCACGGTCTGGCCGTCGGCGCCAATGGATTCGCCCCGGAAGACACTGCCGTCTTCGAGAACCAGTATGGCGGGTTTCCTCAAGGAAGCCTCCGTTCCTGTGGCTTGGATATGGAAAGCGGGAGCACTCCCCGAGCCTCCCGCTGGCAATCATTTCGTGTTGCAGTCACCGGACCAGAACAGCCGGCTGGAATTGAGGCCACATTTTAGCCGAAGCCCCCTCAACTGTCTAATCGAGTAAGGTTATTTCCCGCCCCCGGGGGGATGTGCACGGAGAGCGGCGGGAACAACGCGGAGGACGCAGAGGCGCGGAGGCGCAGAGTATTCAGATCAATATACTCGTTCGTCATCGCGAGGATGCCTTGACCCGGCGGGTAAGGTAACCATGATGAAGCCCGGAGGGATTCTGTGGCCGAAGGTGACGAAGCAATCTCCAACCGACTGATTCCACGTAAGGAGATTGCCACGTCGCTGACGCTCCTCGCAATGACGCTATAATTTTATCTTTGCGCCTCTGCGCCCTCTGCGTTTATGCCGCCCAGGCCGCTCAGTCCTTCAGCCCCAGTACATCCTGCATGTCGTAGAGGCCGGCCGGGCGTCCGGCCAGCCAGGCGGCGGCGCGCACCGCGCCATTGGCGAAGGTCATGCGACTGGAAGCCTTGTGGGTGATCTCCACCCGCTCGCCCTCGGCCGCGAACATGACAGTGTGCTCGCCGACGATGTCGCCGGCGCGGATGGTCTCGAAGCCGATGGTGCGGCGGTCGCGCTCCCCGGTGCGGCCCTCGCGGCCGTAGACGGCGCATTCCTTCAGATCCCGCCCGAGCGCTTCGGCCACCACCTCGCCCATGCGCAGGGCGGTGCCGGAGGGGGCGTCGATCTTGTGCCGGTGATGGGCCTCGATGACCTCGATGTCGACCGTATCGCCCAGCACCCGGGCGGCCAGGTCCAGCAGCTTGAGGCAGAGATTCACCCCCACGCTCATATTGGGCGCGAAGACAATGGGGATGTCCCGGGCGGCCCCGGCCAGTTCGGACTTCTGCGCGTCGCTCAGGCCGGTGGTGCCGATCACGATCGCCCGGCCGGCCGCGCGGCAGGCGCGGACATTGGCCAGGGTCGCCTCGGGGAGGGTGAAATCGATCAGGACGTCAAAGTGCTCCGCCTGCGCGGCCAGGTCGTCGGTCACGCTCACGCAGAGTTCACCGACGCCGGCCAGCACGCCCGCGTCGCTGCCCAGGCTGGCGTGGCCCGGCGCCTCCAGGGCCACAGTGGGCTGCGTGCCCCCGGCATTGTGGGCGGCCTCGATCAGGTGCCGGCCCATGCGGCCGGCGGCGCCGGCGATTGCGATTCTTGTTGTCATTGCTTCGGATCCAGTGTTTCGGAGATCACCTCCTCCCCCTTGACGGGGGAGGATCGAGGAGGGGGTGAGCCAGGCGGTCCCACCGGACTTCACCCTCCCCTTGATCCCTTTATGCCCTTTAGGGTACTCCCATCAAGGGAGGGGAAGAGCAAAGCTACAGCTTGATGCCCTCGAAGAACTTCTTCACCCCGTCCAGCCAGGAATGCGACTGCGGGTTGTGGTGGCTGTCGCCCTTCTCATCCATGGTGGACTCGAAATCGCGCAGCATCTGCTTCTGCTTCTCGTTGAGATTGACCGGCGTCTCCACCATCACCCGGCACATGAGATCACCCACGGGACCGCCGCGTACCGGCTTCACACCCTTGCCGCGCAGCCGGAACAGCTTGCCGGACTGGGTCTCGGCCGGGATCTTGAGCTTGACCTTGCCCTCCAGGGTCGGCACCTCGAGCTCGCCGCCCAGCGCCGCGGTGACGAACGGGATCGGCACCTCACAGAACAGGTTGTTGTCGTCACGGGTGAAGATGGGGTGTTCCTTGACCCGGATCTGGACATACAGATCGCCGGGCGGTCCGCCGTTCTCGCCGGCCTCGCCCTCGCCGGCCAGGCGGATGCGGTCGCCGGTGTCGACGCCGGGCGGGACCTTCACCGACAGGGTCTTGTTCTCCTGCACCCGGCCGTGGCCCTGGCAGGCGCTGCAGGGATCGGAGACGATAGTGCCGCTGCCGTGGCAGCGGGGGCAGGTCTGCTGCACCGAGAAGAAACCCTGCTGCATGCGCACCTGGCCCACACCGCCGCAGGTGGTGCAGGTCTCGGGCTTGCTGCCCGGCCTGGCGCCGTTGCCGCCGCACACCGTGCAGCTGACCATGGCCGGCACCCGGATCTTGACCGTGGTGCCGGCGACGGCCTCCTCCAGGCTGAGATCCAGGTTGTAGCGCAGGTCGGCGCCGCGGTAGGCCCGCTGGCCGCCGGGACCGCGACCGGCGCCGCCGCCGAAGATGTCGCCGAACACGTCGCCGAAGATATCGGAGAAGGAGGCGCCACCGCCGCCGAAGCCGCCGCCCGCACCACCGCCCATGTTGGGATCGACGCCGGCGTGACCGAACTGGTCATAGGCGGCACGCTTGCGCGCATCGCTCAGTACCTCGTAGGCCTCCTTGACCTCCTTGAAGCGATTCAGCGCCTCCTCGTCATCGGGGTTGCGATCGGGATGAAACTTCTGGGCCATGCGCCGATAGGCCTTCTTGATGTCGGCCTCGCTGGCGTTTTTCTGCACGCCCAGAATTTCGTAGAAATCTTTTTTTGCCATTGTCTGGGGACTCGGGGTTCGGGATTCGGGATTGGGGGAACGCAAACAGGACTGCGGGCCTGAAGCGCCCTCCGGCGCCCCGGGCCCCAGCCCCCAATACCCAACCCCGAGGGGTTACTTGTTGTCTTCCTTGACCTCTTCGAACTCGGCGTCGACCACATCGTCGCCGGACTCAGAGCCGCCCTGGGCCTGCTCGCCCGCGGCCTCGGCGCCGGCCGCGCCGGCCTGACCGCCCTGCTCCTGGTAGACGCGCTGCGCGAGTTTACCAGAGACCTCGGCCAGTGCGGCGGTCTTCTGCTCGATGGCCTCCTTGTCGTCGCCGTTCATGACCTCCTCGACCGCCTTGATCGCGTTCTCGACCTCGGCCTTCTCCTCGTCCGTGACCTTGTCGCCGAGATCCTTCAGCGACTTGCGGGTCGCATGGATCATGTTGTCGGCCTGGTTGCGGGCATCGACCATCTCGTGGAACCTGCGGTCCTCTTCCTTGTGCGCCTCGGCGTCCTTGACCATGCGGTCGATCTCGTCCTCGTTCAGGCCACTGGAGGCCTTGATGACGATGTTCTGTTCCTTGCCGGTACCCTTGTCCTTGGCCGAGACGTTGAGGATGCCGTTGGCGTCGATGTCGAAGGAGACCTCGATCTGCGGCACGCCGCGCGGCGCCGGCGGGATGTCGCTCAGATCGAAGCGGCCCAGCGACTTGTTGTCGGCGGCGCGATCACGCTCACCCTGCAGCACATGCACAGTCACCGCGGTCTGATTGTCGTCGGCGGTGGAGAACACCTGTGTGGCCTTGGTCGGGATGGTGGTGTTGCGCTCGATGAGCTTGGTCATCACGCCACCGAGGGTTTCGATGCCCAGCGACAGCGGGGTGACGTCGAGCAGCAGCACGTCCTTGACCTCGCCGCCCAGCACACCGCCCTGGATGGCCGCACCCACGGCCACGGCCTCGTCCGGGTTGACGTCCTTGCGCGGTTCCTTGCCAAAGAAGTCCTTCACCGCCTCCTGCACCTTGGGCATGCGGGTCATGCCGCCGACCAGGATGACGTCGTCGATGTCGCCGACCGACTCACCGGCATCCTGAAGCGCCTTCTTGCACGGCTCGATGGTGCGGGCGATCAGATCCTCGACCAGCGACTCGAACTTGGCCCGGGTCACCTTGACGTTGAGGTGCTTCGGCCCGGAGGCATCCGCCGTGATATACGGCAGATTGATGTCGGTCTGCTGGCTGGAGGACAACTCGATCTTGGCCTTCTCGGCGGCCTCCTTGAGACGCTGCATGGCCAGCGCGTCGCCGCGCAGATCGATGCCGCTGTCCTTCTTGAACTGGTCGGCCAGGTAGTCGATCAGACGCTTGTCGAAATCCTCACCCCCGAGGAAGGTGTCGCCATTGGTGGACAGCACCTCGAACTGGTGTTCGCCATCGACGTCGGCGATCTCGATGATGGAGATATCGAAGGTACCGCCGCCCAGGTCATAGACCGCGATCTTGCGGTCGCCCTGGGCCTTGTCCATGCCATAGGCCAGCGCGGCCGCGGTCGGCTCGTTGATGATGCGCTTGACCTCGAGACCGGCGATCTTGCCGGCGTCCTTGGTGGCCTGACGCTGGGAATCATTGAAATAGGCCGGCACGGTGATGACCGCCTCGGTCACCGCTTCGCCCAGGTAGTCCTCGGCGGTCTTCTTCATCTTCTGCAGCACGCGCGCGGAGACCT
The DNA here is from genome assembly GCA_002699185.1 of Gammaproteobacteria bacterium. Taxonomy (GTDB): domain Bacteria; phylum Pseudomonadota; class Gammaproteobacteria; order Thiohalobacterales; family Thiohalobacteraceae; genus Thiohalobacter. The sequence goes on from PABG01000123.1 coordinate 5,651, forward strand.
CGGGCGGGGCCATCTTCTTGCCCTTGACCTCGACCCAGGCATCACCGTTGTCGGCCTTCATGATCTTGTAGGGGACCAGATCGATGTCCTTCTGGACCTCGTCGTCCTCGAAGCGACGGCCGATCAGGCGCTTGATGGCGAACAGGGTATTGGTCGGGTTGGTGACGGCCTGACGCTTGGCCGCCTGGCCGACCAGGACCTCGCCGTCCTCGGCATAGGCGACGATGGACGGCGTGGTGCGGTCACCCTCGCTGTTCTCGATGACGCGGGCCTTGCCACCCTCCATCACCGCCACGCAGGAGTTGGTGGTGCCCAGATCGATTCCGATGATTTTTCCCATAGCTGTTCTCCAAATGGATCTTGTCTGTGTTCCCTGATTGCTCAGTTATCCGATGTCTGCCCCACTAGATGTGGGCGATTCCCGTCGTTTCAAGCACGTTCATCGATTTGCGGCGAATCCTGGGCCGGGGCCCGCGATACCATCACCATGGCCGGGCGGATCAGCCGGTCGTTGAGGGTGTAGCCCTTCTGGATGACGGTGACCACGGTATTGGGCTCGACGTCGCTGCGTTCCTGCATCGACATGGCCTCGTGGTATTCGGGATTGAACTTCTGGCCCTGGGGATCGATCTCCTGGATACCGAACCGGGCCATGGTGTCGGCCAGCATCTTCAGGGTGAGTTCGGAGCCCTCCCTCAGCTTGACCGGGTCGACCTCGTTGCCCTCGCCGGCGGCGGCTATCCCCATCTCCAGGCTGTCCCTGACCGGCAGCAGGTCGTTGGCGAATTTCTCCAGCGCGAACTTGTGGGCATTGGCCACGTCGCGCTCGGCGCGCTTGCGCAGGTTGTCCAGCTCGGCCTGCAGGCGGATGCACTGATTCCAGTGTTCGTCGGCCTTGTTGCGGGCATCCTCGAGCAGGGCCTGCATCTCGTCCGGGCCGGTCTCGGAACCGGCCTGCGCCCCGGGGGCGGCGTCCTCGGTGTGTTCCGGTGCATCTCCGGTCTCGGGCGAGGTCGTCACCTTCTCCTTATCGGACATGAATTTTCTCCATATATCTGATGGTTGCAATATATTTACGCCATTTTACCTTAAAAAAATCCGGCCGCCAGCCGCCCGGGCCGTCCCGAACAGCGGGAATCCTCTCGCACAAGGGGAGAGGCAGCAAACGTCTCGCTGCGCGAGCTTTGCGTCCTATTTGGGGATCAGTTCCTGGAATTCAAGGCCGCGCCCAGAAGACGGGCGGTGGCGTCGACGATGGGGATGATGCGGTCGTAGGCCATGCGGGTGGGGCCGATCACACCCAGGACCCCGATCACCTCGCCCTCGACCGAATAGGGGGCGGTCACCAGGCTGCACTCGTCGAGCACCTGATAGCCGGACTCCTCGCCGATGAACAGCTGCACCCCGTTGGCGCAGATGCACTTATCCAGCAGGTGCAGAATGTCACGTTTGCGGTTGAAGGCCTCGAACAGCTCGCGCAGCTTCTCCACATCGGACAGCTCACGGAACTGCATCAGGTTGGTCTGGCCGGCCAGGACATAGTCCTCCTCGTCGCTGTCCTCGCCGGAGAAGACCTTCTCGGCCACCGAGACCACCGACATCATCAGATCGTTCATATCCTGGCGCGTCTGCTGCATCTCGTCGATCAGGTGAGTGCGCACTGCGTGGATATCCTTGCCGGCGAAGTGGGCATTGAGAAAATTGGCAATGGTCTCCAGCTCCGAGGCGCTGAAGGTGCGGTCGGTCTGGATGATGCGGTTCTGGACCTCCTTCTCGTTGATGACCAGGATCACCAGGATCCGGTTCTGCGACAGCGGCAGGAAGTCGATCCGACGCAGCGCGACATGCTCGCGGCGCGGCAGGGTCACCACCCCGGCCATCCGGGTGATGTCCGAGAGCAGATTGGAGGCGGTCTCGATCAGGCGCCCGGAATCGGTCTCCTCGGCCCACAACTCCTGGCGCAGCTGCTCGACCTGCACCGAGTCCAGCGGCTGGATGTTGAGCAGGCTGTCGACGAACAGGCGGTAGCCCTGCACCGTCGGAATGCGGCCGGCCGAGGTATGCGGTGCGGCGACGAACCCCATTTCCTCCAGGTCGGACATGACGTTGCGCACCGTGGCCGGACTCAGGTCCAGACGCGAGTCCCGTGCCAGGGTACGCGAGCCGACCGGCTCACCCTCACGGATATATCGGTCAATCAGCACCCGCAACAGGTGCTGGGCACGTTCGTTCATCAACTCGGTGGGAGGCTGCCTGCTCATGTGCGGGTACGGTATGGCTGCGATTGGATTCGATCTTAGCACTCAATGAAAAGGAGTGCTAAGTCCTTGACAGGCTAGCAACCCGCTCCGCCCGGGTCAAGCCGGGGCAATGGCGAAAATTTCAACATGATTAGGATGTTGGCGCCGGTGAGCATTGCCGCTGGCGGGGCGCTCGTGCTACTGTCGCCAGCATTCAAGGGGGAAGCAATGCATAACGAATTTTCCCGGATCGGCCTGATCAGCAAAACCGGCGATCCGCGGGTGCGCGACACCCTGCACCGGCTCATCGCCCACCTGCGCGGACGCGGGCTGGAGATCCTGCTGGAGGCCGACATGCGCAGCCGCATCGACACCGGCGACCTGCCGCTGCTGGAGCGTCCGGCCCTGGCCGGCGCCTGCGACCTGGCCATCGTGGTCGGGGGCGACGGCACCATGCTCAACGCCGCCCGCGACCTGGCCCCGGCCGGCGTGGCCCTGATCGGCATCAACCTGGGGCGGCTGGGCTTTATGACCGACATCCTGCCCGAGGACATGACGGATGAACTGGACCGGATCCTCAGCGGCCAGTATCGCGAGGAATCCCGGACCCTGCTGCATGCCCGCGTCCTGCGCGAGGACCAGGTGGTCCACACAAGCGATGCACTGAACGACGTGGTGGTGCACAAGTGGGATATCGCCCGCATGATCGAACTGGAGGTGCACATCGACGGCAACCTGCTCAGCACCCAGCGCGCCGACGGCCTGATCGTGTGCACACCCACCGGATCGACCGCCTATGCCCTGTCCGGCGGCGGGCCCATCCTGCACCCGCGGCTGGATGCCTTCGGCCTGGTGCCCATCTGTCCGCACAGCCTGAACAACCGCCCCATCGTCATCGACGATGCCGCCATCATCGACATCGGTCTGCACGGTGACGATACCCAGGCCCAGGTCACCTGCGACGGCCAGGTCAATTTCACCCTGATGCCCGGCGACCGTGTACGGGTCTGCCGGCACGAACACCAGCTGCGCCTGATCCATCCGCCGGGCTATGATTATTTCGGCATCCTGCAGCGCAAGTTCGGCTGGGGCGTGCATTCGTGAGTGTTTGCAATCACCCAGTGAAAGAATCACGTCATTGCGAGGAACAAAGTGACGAAGCAATCTCCAGACGTTACAGTCTCGTAGGTCGGGTTAGCGCAGCGTAACCCGACAAGGCTTCGGCACAGTGTCGGATTACGCCCTGCGGGCTAATCCGACCTACAAGGCTTCCGCCAGGGTTTATTGTTGGGCTTCGCGTTGCTCAGCCCAACCTACATAACAACGACTGACAGCTATGCTGACCCACATCCACATCCGCGACTTCGTCATCGTCGACGAACTGGAACTCGATTTCCATGCCGGCATGACCGCGCTGACCGGCGAGACCGGTGCGGGCAAGTCCATCCTGATCGATGCCCTGGGCCTGGCACTGGGCGACCGCGCCGACACCGGCGTCATCCGCCACGGCTGCGACCGGGCCGAGGTGGCGGTCCTGTTCGACCTCGGCGCCCTGCCCGCACTCCAGCAGACGCTGGAGGAAATGGATCTCGCCGCCGGCGGCGAATGCCAGCTGCGTCGGGTGATCCTGCGCGAGGGCCGCTCGCGCGCCTATATCAACGGCAGCCCGGTACCGGTACAGCAGCTCAGGGCCATCGGCGACAGCCTGGTCGATATCCACGGCCAGCACGAGCACCAGTCGCTGATGCAGCGCGACACCCAGCGCAGGCTGCTGGACAGCTATGCCGGCCACGCCGACGCGATCAGTCGGCTGGCCGCGGCCTACCGCCAGTGGCGCGAGCGCAGACAGGCCCTGGATGAACTGCTGGACGCCGCCCGTCAGCGCGACGATCGGCTGGACCTGCTGCGCTTCCACCTCGACGAGCTCGAGCGCCTGGCGCCCGAGTCCGGCGAATGGGAGGCGATCGGGACCGAGCACCGGCGCCTGGCACATGCCGGTGAACTGATCGAACGCTGCAACCAGACCCTGGGCTGGCTCTATGACGACGAACTCAGCGCCGACGGCCTGCTCAGTCAGGGGGTCGACGCGCTGGAACGCTTCGAGGCTGTCGATGACCGGCTGAAAGGCGTACTGGAGTTGCTGGGCTCGGCCCAGGTCCAGGCACGCGAGGCGGCGGACGAACTGCGCCGCTTCCTGGACCGGCTGGAACTGGACCCGGAGCGGCTGCAGTACCTGGAGAACCGCATCGCCGCCCTGCAGCAGCTGGCACGCAAGCACCGGATCGACCCCGCCGAACTGCCGCAGCTGCTGGAGGATACCCGTAGCGAACTGGCCCGCCTGGAGCAGGCCGATCAGAACCGCGACGCCATGGCACAGGAAATCGCCGGACTGGAGCAGGCCTGGAGCGAACAGGCGCTGGCCGTGCGCAAACGCCGCCGGCAGGCGGCGGCCGACCTGGGCCGGGCCATTACCGACGCCATGCAGGAACTGGGCATGCCGGGTGGGCGTTTCGAGGTGCAGGTCGAGCCGTTCGAGGACGAGCAGCCGACCCGACATGGCCTGGACCGGATCGAGTTCCGGGTCAGCGCCACCCCGGGCCAGCCGCCGCAACCCCTGGCCAGGGTCGCGTCAGGCGGCGAACTCTCCCGCATCAGCCTCGCCATCCAGGTGGTGGCCAAGGATGCCGCCACCACTCCAACCCTGGTATTCGATGAGGTCGACAGCGGCATCGGCGGCGCCATCGCCGAAGTGGTGGGCCGCCAGCTGCGCGGTCTGGGCCAGCGCAGCCAGGTGCTGTGCGTGACCCATCTGCCGCAGGTCGCCGCCCAGGCCCACCACCACTACCAGGTGCACAAGCTCACCGGCGACGACAGCACCCGCACCCGCATCCGCGCGCTCAACGACACCGAGCGCAGCGACGAGATCGCCCGCATGCTCGGCGGCATGGAGATCACCGACTCCACCCGCAGGCACGCCGAGGAGATGATCGCGCGGGCGCAGCAGGGGGAAGCGAAGAAAAAGAAGGGAAAGAAGAAGACCGCGCAGCGGAAATAAAAATCCTCGTCATTGCGAGGCGCGAAGCGCCGTGGCAATCCCGTTCGGGCTACCGCCACTGTTGGGAGATTGCTTCGCTTCTCCCATAGAATCTCTTCGGGCTTGATTATGGGTGCCCCACCCTTCGGGTCTGGGCATCGCAATGGCGATGGAGCAGGGAGTTCACCCTTCCTTGCGGCACTTCTCGCACACCCCGTAGATGTACAGGCTGTGGTCGGTCATTTCGTAACCGGCCTTCTCGGCGATCTTGTGCTGGCGTTCCTCGATGACCTCGTCGACGAACTCGTCCACCCGTCCGCATTTGACGCACAGGATATGATCGTGATGCTCGCCCTGGGACAACTCGAACACCGAGTGCCCGCCCTCGAAGTGATGACGCGTGACCAGACCGGCGGTCTCGAACTGGGTCAGCACCCGGTAGACCGTGGCCAGACCGATATCCTCTCCCGCCTCCAGCAGGGCCTTGTAGACGTCCTCGGCGCTGAGGTGGCGCTGCTCGTTCTGTTCCAGAATTTCCAGGATCTTCATCCTGGGCAGGGTGACCTTCAAACCGACTTTGCGCAGATCCTGTGATTCCACCTGGCTGTCCTCATGCCGTGTCCGTGAATCGCCGGCACAATTGGGTTATCATGCCGCGCATAACGCCCAGACGTGACCGGTATTTTTGATACTTATGCGAAAGCTTCTCATTTCTTTAACCGTTTTGACAAGCCTGCTGATCAGCGGCTGTGCCGGCGTCGAGCGCCTGCCGTTCGTGCACCGCGTCGACGTCCAGCAGGGCAACGTGGTCGAGCAGTACGACCTCAACCGGCTGGAGCCGGGCATGGACAAGCGCCAGGTCCAGCTGATCCTGGGCACACCGATGATCGACGACACCTTCCACGCCGACCGCTGGGATTATGTCTACTGGATGCAGCCGGGCCGGGGCGAACGCGAGAGCTACCGCGTGACCCTGCTGTTCGAGAATGACCGGCTGAGTGAGATCACCGGCGATCTGCGGCCGGACCCCGACGCCCCCGGCGCCGAACCGCCGCAGAGCACCACGGTCACGGTACCGCCGCAGCAGCGCAAGCCGCGCGGGCTGCTGTCGCGCCTGTGGCAGTGGATCACCTTCAGCAAGGACGACGAACTGCCGCGTTGAGCATGTGGCTGTAGGCCGGAATAAGGGCCGCATGGCCCGTTTCCGGCACCCAACGGATTTGCCGGGAACGCTGCGCTTATCCCGGCCTGCGATTCATGCCTCCTTGTCCAGATCTCCCCCGCCCCTCTTCATCTTCTTGCCCGCGGCCGCGCGCTGCTTGCGCACCTCCTTGGGATCGGCGATCAGCGGCCGGTAGATCTCCACCCGGTCGCCGTCGCGCAGTTCGGTATCCGGCTTGTTGAGCTTGCCGAAGATACCCACCTGCTGCTTCTCCAGATCGATTTCCGGGAAATGCTCCAGGATGCCGGACTGCTCCACGGCCTGGCGCAGGGTGGTCCCGCGCGGCACCTCAAGCGGCAGGATCAATTGCTGGTCGGGGCGGGCATAGGCCACCTCCACGCGGATGCGGTCAGCGCTTTCCATAGACCTGCCGTGCGCGTTCATGGAAGGCATCCACCAGGGTATTGGCGATCTGGTTGAACACAGGCCCCACCATCATGGACAGCATCCGGTTGGCGAACTCGAACTCCAGGTCCAACGACACCTTGCAGGCGCTCTCGCCCATGGGGTCGAACTGCCAGAACCCCTCCAGACGCTTGAACGGACCCTCCACCAGCCGCATCTCGATGCACTTGTCCTGCTGATGGCGGTTATGGGTGGTGAAGGCCTTGTGCAGGCCGCCCTTGCTGATCTCGACCCGGGCCTTGAGCTGGTCCTCGTCGGGACGCTCCAGCACCCGCGAGGCACTGCACCAGGGCAGGAAGTCGACATAGGCGTCGACATCACTGACCAGGGCGAACATCTCGGCCGGGCTGTAGGGTACCAGGGCACTGCGCTGGATGGAGGTTGTCATGCCTGAAGCTGGGAATCTGCCTGACTCAGGGTGTAAGGATACCTGTTTTGTTCAGCAGAATCAGTCCGATCGCCACCGGTGTGACATAGCGCACCAGCGCTCGCCACAGGGTGTAGCCCATGCCGTTGGCCAGACCCAGTTCGACGCGGCTGGATTCGCGGGTCATGATCCAGGCCGCGAACACCGAGATCAGCAGCCCGCCCAACGGCAGCATCACATTGGAGGTCACCCAGTCGAACAGGTCCAGGAAGCCCTTGCCGAAGAAGGTGAAACGCTGATCCCCCGCCCACAGATTGAGTGACAGCAGCGCCAGGATGCCGCAGATCCAGGCCGCCAGCCCGGTCAGCGCCGCGGCCTTGACCCGCTGCATCCCGCGGTTCTCCACCAACCAGGCCACCACCGGCTCGACCAGGGAGATGGCCGAGGTCCAGGCCGCGAAGACCAGCAGCACGAAGAACAGGAAACCGACCAGCGCCCCCCCCGGCATCTGGCCGAAGGCGATGGGCAGGGTCTGGAAGATCAGCCCAGGCCCGGCCGAGGGCGCGAGTCCGTACTCGAACACCAGCGGGAAGATGGCCAGCCCCGCCAGGATCGCCACCAGGGTGTCCATCAGGGCAATGATGGCGGCGGTACGCGGAATGGAGGCCGTGTGCGACAGATAGGAGCCGTAGATCATGATCGCGCCCATGCCCAGGCTGAGACTGAAGAAGGCCTGGCCCATGGCACTCAGTACCACGCCGCCGGTGATCTTGCTGAAATCGGGCGTGAACAGGTAGTTCACCGCCTGCTCGAACTGACCGGTGTTCATGGCATAGCCGACCATCACCACCAGCAGCACGAACAGCGCCGGCATCAGGTAGCGTACCGCCTGTTCCAGCCCGCTGCGTACGCCGCGCGAGACCACGATGGTGGTCATCACCATGAAGATGGTGTGCCAGGCCAGCAGCCGTTCGGGGTCGCTGATGAACTCCTCGAAGATGGCTGCCACGCCCTCCGCCGTCGCGCCGTTGAACACACCGCTGACGGTGCGCAGCGCATAGGCCAGGGTCCAGCCGGCGATCACGCTGTAGAAGGACAGGATCAGAAAACCCGCCGCCATGCCCAGCCAGCCCACGTACTGCCAGGCCGGACTGCGCCCCTCTTCCCGGGCCAGGGTGTGCATGGTGTTGATCGGGCTCTGGCGGCCGCGCCGGCCCAGCATGATCTCGGCCATCATCACCGGCAGACCGATGGCGGCCACGCAGACCAGATAGAGAATCACGAAGGCGCCGCCGCCGCTCTCGCCGGTGACGTAGGGGAAACGCCAGATATTGCCCAGTCCCACCGCCGAACCTGTCGCGGCCAGAATAAAGGCCAGGCGCGATGACCACTCTCCGTGGATCGACGTACGGCGTGCAGGCATGGACTTCCCCCCTGGATGTATTGTTTCCGACAATTGTCCGGAAAAACGCCCGTTTACTCAATAGACTGGAGAGAATTCCCGTGGCCCGCGCCGGTCCGTGCCCGTATAATGCGCGCCATGGCCAAGAGCAAATCCAGCAAATCCGGCAGCGGCGGCAGCACCATCGCCCTGAACAAGAAGGCGCGCCACGACTATCACATCGAGGAGCGCTTCGAGGCCGGCCTGGCCCTGGAGGGCTGGGAGGTGAAGAGCCTGCGCGCCGGCAAGGTGCAGCTGACCGAGAGCTATGTCATCGTCAAGGACGGCGAGGCCTTCCTGTTCGGCTGCCTGATCACCCCGCTGCTGACCGCCTCCACCCACATCCATCCGGACCCCACCCGCACCCGCAAGCTGCTGCTGCACCGCGAGGAACTGGACAAGCTCATCGGCGCCGTGGAGCGCAAGGGCTACGCCCTGATACCGCTGGCCATGTACTGGAAACGCGGCCGCGCCAAGCTGGAGATCGGACTGGCCAAGGGCAAGAAGGCCCACGACAAGCGCGCCGCCATCAAGGAGCGCGACTGGGCCCGGGAGAAGCAGCGGATCATGAAATCCGGCTCCAGATAAGGGAACTTTCCCCGACACCCCCTGTCTTATGCTCTGAATGCAGCAAATCCGGCCTTGAAAAGCCCTCTGATTGGCCGCATATTATGCAGTACACACTGAAATCGGGGGCGACCTGGTTTCGACGTGGGTTACAAAACCTGAGGTGCATGCCGAGGATACAGATTCCCTCGTAAATCCATCTGTACAATCATAGTTGCCAACGACGACAACTACGCACTCGCCGCTTAAAAACCGGTAGAATGCCGTCTGACTGGAGCCGTGCCTGTGCGTCCAGAGTCCTTAACACCTTCGGGTAGACGGGACATTCAGGCGTCGATTCTCACAGGATCGCGATGAAGCTCGTCCGGGGCGGATTCGTTAAACTCCAACCGGAATCGCTGTTGGTCTTCCCTGCCCGTCGGGTAGCCGGCAGTTAAATACAAAGGCGCGGATAAGCATGTAGAGCCGATGGCGGAGGACCTGCGGACGCGAGTTCGATTCTCGCCGCCTCCACCAATACACAAAGGTCAACAGTTCGCTGTTGGCCTTTTTTCTTGCGCGCTCCCGCGTGTTCGCGGGGACTCCTGCGGATTCCTGCGGACTTCCTTCCTCCGGTCGTCTCGCCCATCTCGGCCCCATTTCGCTCTCTCCTGGCCATTCTTCTCTCCAGCCTCGCTCGCCGGCTAAGGGCCGAAGTCCGCAGAGGCCGCAACGTGGACCTATACAGATCAATGGGTTACGTGCTGACGAATCAAGCGGTTTGATTGCAGCACCGGCAGGCACAGGAAACCATGCTCGTTGTGTTTTGTCGGTAATTATTGACAACTACCGACGTTCCGCAACATTATGACGGCATGGACAGTTCACACCAGAGCATTCTGGAACTTGCCGCCCAGCGCGGCCTTATTCGCCCACGTGATCTCAATGAGCGCGGGCTACCCACTGTCGCTCTCACGCGGCTGGTGCGGCAAGGGCTGCTCCAGCGCGTGGGACGGGGCCTGTATGCGATTCCGGACCGGCCCGTCTCGGAGCACGGCGCGCTGGCCGAAGTGGCACGCAAACACCCGCAGGCCATCGTCTGCCTGCTGTCGGCACTGCGCGTGCACGAACTCACCACACAGTCGCCATTCGAGGTCTGGCTGGCGATCCCGAACAAGGCGCGCGCGCCAAAGATGGATTATCCCCCGCTGCGCATCGTGCGCTTCTCTGGCGCAGCGCTGACGGAGGGGATTGAGGAACACTCCGTCGATGGTGTGCCGGTGCGCGTGACCAACGTCGCCCGGACGGTGGCCGACTGCTTCAAATTCCGCAACAAGATCGGCCTCGATGTCGCGCTGGAGGCGCTGCAGGAAGCCTGGCGCGCCAAGCGTGTCAGCATGGATGAGCTGTGGCGCTTTGCTGAGCTGTGCCGAGTGGCCAATGTGATGCGGCCCTACCTGGAGAGTCTGACGTGAGCAAACGGAACACCGCCGCCTCGGTCCGCGCGCGACTGCTCGTCAAGGCCCGCACCGACAAGCAGGACTTCAACCTCGTCCTCACCCGCTACGCCTTGGAGCGGCTCCTGTATCGCCTGAGCGTCTCGGCTCATGCCGACCATTTTCTCCTGAGGGGGGCGTTACTGTTCGACCTGTGGTTCGACATCCCGCATCGTCCGACACGCGACGCCGACCTGCTGGGCTTCGGCTCGGCCGAGATTCCGCATGTCGAGGCGGCGTTTCGGGAGATCTGTGCGGTGGAACTGGACGACGGCATACGCTTCCAAGCCGACTCGGTACACGCGGAGGAGATCCGCAAGGAAGCCAACTACTCCGGTGTCCGGGTCACGCTCCTCGGACTGTTGGACGGTGCCCGATGCCACGTGCAGGTCGACGTGGGTTTCGGTGACGCCGTGACACCCGGCCCCGAGGCTGTCGATTACCCGGTGATGCTGCCGGACATGCCTGCCCCGAAGCTGCGTGCCTACCCCCGCTACACGGTCGTCGCCGAGAAACTGGAGGCGCTGGTGTCACTCGGCATCGCCAATAGCCGCATGAAGGATTACTTCGACCTCTGGATCTTGTCGCGCCACAGCGAATTCGACGGCGCGCTCCTGTCCAAGGCGATCCACGCCACCTTCGAGCGCCGCAGGACGCCGCTGCCGGACGGCGTCCCCTTCGGCTTAAGTGACGAATTCGCTCAGGATCGGCAGAAGCAGACCCAATGGCAGGCATTCTTGAGGAAGAATGCTTTGGTCGAGCTTCAGCTTTCCGAGGTCATTGCCGGGCTGCGTGCGTTCCTGTCATTCCCGCTGGACGCGCTACGGCAAGCTGCCGCTTTTCCGCTGGCGTGGCGTGCAGATAGCGGGTGGACGCCGAGCACCGAGGAATCTGGCCGATGACCTGGAATCCGGATCTGCTCTTGGAGGATTTTCGCCGTGTCGCCGGCATGGCCGGCGTCTCGTTGGCGCCCGATGCCATCGCGATCGATCGACGCCCTGCGCCGCATGTGCCGCCCAAGTCGCTACCGCCCGGCAAGATGGCCGTCTACGTCTTCGCGTTCGGGCAACATGTGCTGAAGGTCGGGAAGGTCGGCCCCAACAGCGCTGCCCGCTACACGGCTCAACACTACAACGCCGGCAGCGCGAAGAGCACCCTGGCAGCCTCGTTGATCAAACACGGCGAGCGCATCGGCGTCGCCGGCCTGAACGAGACGAACGTCCCCGGCTGGATCAGGGAGCACACCGATCGGGTGAACTTCATCCTCGATGCGGTGCTCGGCATCCACGTACTCAACCTGCTCGAAGCGTTCCTGCAGTGCCGCCTCCAGCCCGAGTTCGAGGGATTCTCCAGCCAACGGATGATCGATCGCGAGGGCGAACAGGAATGAAAGAAGACATCCTCGAACAAATGGTGGACGAGTACCTGCAGCACAAAGGGTACTTCACCAGGCACAACATCAAGTTCCGCCCTGCCGGCGATCACGCGGAGTACGACACTCGCCAGGACGCCGTGCACAGCGACATCGACGTGATCGGCATCCACCCGCGACTCGACGGCGCGCGTCGGGTGATGGTGGTGAGCTGCAAGAGCTGGCAGAGTGGCTTTCGTCCCGAATACTGGATCGACGCCATCGCGAAAAACAAGGTGGTCTCGGGGCGCGAAGCGTGGCGCGGATTTCGCGAGCTGACCAAGGAGAAATGGGCAACGGCGTTCAGGGCGACGGTCGCCGAACTGACGGGATCGTCCTCGTTCACCTACATCACGGCCGTCACGAAAGTCATCGGCAGCCGATCGGCCTGGCAGGACAACGCGACGTTTCGTGAGCATCTCGGCGGTAACCCCATCGAGATCTTGACCTTCGGCGACATGCTGAAGGAACTCTTCCCGTTCATCGATACCACTCCGGCCTCATCCCAAGTCGGACGGGTTCTGCAGCTGATCAAGGCCTCCGGCTGGTCTCTCGACAAGTAAGCCAACCTGAAGGGTCAGAGCCGGCGGCAATCAGCGATCGATGATGGCTCGCTGCTCATCCCACAACAGCGGCGTCCCCGACGCCAGATCAAACAGGGTGACGTGATTCGGCAGCGTATCGTCCAGGATCGCAGCCACGATGTCCGGCGCAAGGGTAGTGAGGTTCACCATCCGGCTCACATAGGCCCGATCCATCCCCTCGCGCTAGGCCACCTCGGATAGCGTGCGCGCCTCGCCGGACTCCACCATCGCCAGCCAGCGGTGGCCGCGGGCGAGCGCGAGCTGGATCGGCGTCGGCGTGTCATCCCAGGGACGGGGCTGGACAGCGCTGCCGTCCGGAAGGGCCACGGCCTTGCGGCTGCCGCGGCGCTTGATCCGGATCGGCACAGCGATGGTAAGGCTGCCGTCGCTCGCGGTGATCACCTCTGGCTGACCGGTCTTGTCGATCAAGATTTCATTCATGCCACGGCCTCCTCAAGGGTTTCCGGGGCGGGCTCGGGGCGCAGCTCCAGGGCGAGCACCTCGATGCCGTTGGGCCGGAACCGCACCTCGATGTCGTCCGGCGAGACGATCACCTTGTCGATGAGGAGCCGCACGATGCGCTGCTGCTCGGCCGGGAAGAGCTGATCCCAAATCGCATCCAGCCGGGTCATGGCCACCGTGACCTGGGCCTCGTCCAGGGAGGGGTCGAGCCGGGCGGCGCGCTCGGCCACCCCGGCGACCATGGCCGGGGCGCGCAGCACCCGGCGCATCTGCTCCAGCACGGCGGCCTCCAGTTCACCGGCCGGCAGGCGCGGCAGCCCGGAGGCGCCGGCGTGCTCCTTGTTCTCCCGCGTCGGCAGGTAGTAGCGGTAGATACGTCCGTTCTTCTTGCGCGTGGACCAGGGCGTGAGCGCCCGGCCATCGATCCCCACGACGATCCCCTTGAGCAGGAACGGCACCCGGGCGCGGGTGTTGTTGCCTCGCACACGCGAGTTCTGCGCGAGGATCGCCTGGGCGGCATCCCACAGCCTGCGCTCGACGACGGGCGGGTGTTCGCCCGGATACCACTGATCGCGATGGCGGATCTCGCCCAGGTAGACGCGGTTGTTGAGGATCTTGTAGACGAGGCTCTTGTCGATGGGCTTGCCATCGCGCACCCGCCCGTCTTGGGTAGTCCAGGCCTTGGAGGTCACGCCGTCGAGGCGCAGCTCCTTCACGAGCAGGGTCGAGGACCCGAGCTCGACGAAGCGCTGGAAGATGTGGCGGACGATCTTGGCCTCGCGCTCGTTGGGCACCAACCGCCGGTTCTCGACGTCGTAGCCGAGCGGCGGCACGCCACCCATCCACATGCCCTTGCGCTTGCTGGCGGCGATCTTGTCGCGGATGCGCTCGCCGGTAACCTCGCGCTCGAACTGGGCGAAGGAGAGCAGGATGTTGAGCATCAACCGCCCCATCGAGGTGGTGGTGTTGAACTGCTGGGTGACCGAGACGAAGGAGACCCCGTGGCGCTCGAAGACGTCGATCATTCGCGAGAAGTCAGTCAGCGATCGCGTCAGGCGATCGATCTTGTAGACCACCACGATGTCGATCCTGCCGGCCTCGATGTCGGCCAGCAGCCGCTTGAGCGCCGGCCGGTCCATGTTGCCACCGGAGAAGGCGGGATCGTCGTAGTCGTCGGCCACCGGAATCCAGCCCTCCGCGCGCTGGCTGGCGATGTAGGCGTGGCCGGCGTCACGCTGGGCGTCGATGGAGTTGTACTCCTGGTCGAGCCCCTCGTCGGTGGACTTCCGAGTGTAGACGGCGCAGCGCAGGCGGCGCTTCAGGGCTTCGTTCATCGCCGACCTCCCTGCTTCTTCGGATTCTTCGCCTTGGCCGGTGCCTTCACGCCGAAGAAGAGCGGCCCGGACCAGCGGGTGCCGGTGATCTCGCGGGCGATCATGGACAGGCTCGGGTAGCGCCTGCCCTCGAACTCATACTGTCCGTCATGGGCGACCGTCACCCGGTGCTCGATCCCCTGGTACTCCCGGGTGAGCACGGTGCCGGGCATCAGCCGGATGTCGCGATCGAGCTTGCGCGCCTTGCCGGTCTCCACCAGGGCCTTGATGCGCCGCTTGTTGCGCTCCAAGAGGCTGGGATCGACCTTGCGGAACTCGATCTCTTGCAGCTTGTACGCGATCCGCCGCTCCATGAACTGGCGATTGGGCGTCGGGTTGTCGCTGCCGAAGAGTTCTCGCCAAAGCGCCCTCATTTCCTCTATCGAGAGATCCGGGAGCCCGGCGATCCGGGCGACGACGCTCGGCGGGGTGGGTGGGACGGTGCTTGCCTTCATGGAGCCTCCTCCAAAGTGTTGTTGACGGGGTGGCTATGAAGGCGCTGGTGGCCGGAGAAGCCAAGCTCAAACTCGCTCTCCGCGGGGCCGCCTGCGGACTGGGCGAACACGGCCTCGCGCAGTCGGACGAGGCCGTGGGCCAGCAAGGATGCGGCTTCGCGCCGGCGCTGCTCCGGCGTCATCCGTTCGGGTGGTAGGTGGTTGATCGTGCACATCGGTATCGGTCCTGAACGTCCAACTCGCTTGATGACGAGATTGTCCGGTCAGGCCGTGACCTCGGCCATCAGGGAGTTTCGGGCCGGTACGAAAGGATGCGGAAGGTCGCGACCCCGCTAATACGGATGCTGCCCGTTGCGGATGAAATTTGTGTAGGTGTCGACCAGGAGTTCGTCCTCTTCGTCGTCATTTTTCTCCCAGGGCTCGCGGTCGGGGAGGATGAGCAGCGTGATGACGAGTTCGTACTGATCGGAGACGACACGCATCTCGCGCAGGGACATGTCGGCGGGCTCTTCCTTGAACCATACGCGAGCAGGCAACTCGATTCCCGTTCTTTCATCAGGGTGACGTATCGTCTGCGCCGCCAAGGACGCCTCGGGGACGGGTATCGTCTCCTTTGAGAACCGAAACCTGGCCCTGGTGCGTAGAGCATTGCGACTCGACCAGGACCAATTGATGAAGCCGTCGTTGGAAACGACCAAGACC
Source organism: Gammaproteobacteria bacterium (assembly GCA_002699185.1). GTDB lineage: Bacteria > Pseudomonadota > Gammaproteobacteria > Thiohalobacterales > Thiohalobacteraceae > Thiohalobacter. Next base: position 21,389 of record PABG01000123.1, read on the forward strand.
GCCCGCAGCGGCGTGAACTCGATCCATTGCCGGATGGCCGCCACGAGCGATACCCCATACCGATCCGCGCAAGCGCCGAGCAGATCGATGTCCACCTTGGCCGACTCGACCTGCTTGCGATAATCGTCCAGCGGCATCAACAGCGTCGCCGCGAACTTGTCGGCATCGGCTTCCCGCTGCCGGGCTGTCGAGCCCCAGTCCAACAGATCCTCCGTGCTGCATCGGAAGGCGTCTTCCTCTTTGCGATGCAGCAGGTAATGGCCCAGTTCGTGGGCGATGGTGAAGTTGATGCGTCCGCTCGATTGCACCTGGTCGTTGTAGAGCAGGTACCAGCCCTTTTCCCGTTTGAGCAGCATTCCCTCCAGCTCACCGATGTCACCGCCCCGGATGTGGGCGATCGGATCGGGTTGGCGGGAACTGATGTCCTGAGCGATGAGCTTGACGTCGATCGGGAAACGATCGCGTCCCCACGCCTTGGAGAGAAAGTTGGCCCAAGCACCGGGCGTGGTCGGATTACTTGTCATCGCCTTCTATGATCTTGAGGATGTCGTCCAGCTTCTTCTTGGTTCCCGACGACAGGCCCCGATACTTGCGAAAGAAGGCCTTGTCCTCTTCCGACGGTTCAAGCTCGGTAATCCGGTCGTCCATGAAATATTCGGGCGTCACCTTGAGCACGCCAGCGATTCTCGCGATCTTCTCGGCGGATGGCTTCGGATTGTCCTTGTTCTCCAGCTCCCAGATGTAGCTCTTGCTGGATTCGGTCTGTTCCGCCAGCTGCTCGAGGCTGAGTCCGCGCTGTTTGCGGAGGCCCCGTATCTTTTCTCCCAGCAGGGATGGCATGTGGCACCTCGTTCTCTGAATGGCCTGAAAGTATACCTCTGTACCGAACGATTTGGTATCTGCTTGACAAACCCAGCACAAGCCATCAATAATCCGAATCGTTCGGCACACCGAACGCATAATATCCCTGTCTAGGAGTACTTCTGGGATGTTGCGGCATGCCGGGCACCGTCCGTCTCGAAGAAGGAGAAGAAAGGCATGACCGCGTTCAACCCTCGTCACCTCGCCCGTCAGGTTCCGGCCACCACTTGGCAGGCGTATCTGTCCTCCCGTTCCATCGCCATCCCCGAATCTTTCGACTGGAGCGCCGAGGAAAAGGCATTTTCCGATGCCCTGATCGCCCTCCTGGAGGAACTCGAACCGGATCAACAGGCCCTGCTGCACGCCGAGCTGCGCCATGTCCACGCCCTCGCGACCCAGAAAGGCATCGATGCGATCCTCAACGCCAGCGACAACGACGTGGCCATTCGGGAGGACTTCGGACAGCTCCGCAACCACGCCGAGCGGGCCATGTGGGTGTTGGTGAACTGGCCGCAAACCTTCATGACGGCCGAGGCGCTGCTCCAATTCGATCTCGGCGTCGGCAAGCGGTCGTGGAAACGGCAAGCCATCAAGGTGACCGAGCCGGTGTCCCGAGAGGCTGCCGACATCGAGGGATTGCAGGCCGCCTTGTCCGAGGTGCTCTCGAAACGCAAGGGACCGCGGCGCGCCTGCCACGTAGACGTCTGCGACCGTCACCTGGACGGCGGTGTGCAGATCAGCGTCTACGTGGAGGACGATCCCAACGATCTGGTGGAGTTCGTCGAAGAGGGCATGCGCCGCCGGACGACCCGCCCGGCGACCAATCTCGCGCTGGTCTACTTCCCCGCATCCGGCATCGTCGACACCGTCGGCCGGGGCGGAGCCAAGGTCCACCAGCCGCTGGTGACGCTCTTCGCACGCCATCTGCTGAAACAGGAGGTCAAGCCCGAGGCAGTGAAGCAGCCGATGTTCTATCTCAACCGGCTGCGGCACGGCTTGGACCTTCCGGAGGACAGCGACATCGACCTCGCCGCCCACGGCATTGATCGCATTCGCCTCCGCCGCGCCCGGCTCAGGAGCACGAGGGCGCCGATCTGCGACTTCTGGGTAGGCGTACCGGCGGATCAGGCCGAACACTGCGTGCTCGCTGCATCGAGCGCCCACCTGAAGGACCACGACCTGTTCCGCGGTCCGTTCAATGTCGTCGAGGCCCTCATCAGCATCTATTTCGCCCCTGCCGAAATGGGCAAGCGCGGTCGCGTACTGAACATCGACCTCAAGCAATCGGGGATCTCCAACCTCCAGGACATGGCAGAGGAGGACGCCAAGCTCGCTGAGCGCCTCCTGCGTGCCTGGCGCGTCTCCGAACCGACCGAGGTCGAACTGGCCCTGGTCGCGTAGAAGCCGCCGTGCAGGCGCGCAACGACATCGCCTTCGGCCTGCTCTGCGGGCTCGTCGAGGAATCCGAGGGAAGCCTCCATCCGGATGCCGCCCGGTATTCCGGACAAATGGATGCTTATCGGCATCTCCTCGACCTCGGCGCCATCGGGGCGGGTGATGGTGTCGGATCGAGCATCCTCTGTCCCTGGTGCGGAATGGGCGATCTGGAGGGGATTCGCTTCGAGCAAGGAGGCCGCCAGGGGTACTGCACGGACTGCGGCTGGGTGGATCTGGCCAGTGATCAAGTGACACGGCTCAGGGTGGACATCACGCGCATCGTCCGGTGGCTCGCCTCGGCCCTGGGCCTTGCGGGACGGTATCAACATGAAGAGATGGTTCCGACAGCGCTGTGGCGCCTGGGCGAGATCGAACATCGACGAAAGCGGCGCACTATCTTCTTCGGTCGGAGGCTGAGCGACCCGGCCTTGACGCCCATCATCGAAGCTCGTTTGCGCACCGCCTGCGCACCCGGCTGCGGCGTCCTCATCACCACTACACCCGACGTCGCCCAAGCGATCCAGGCCGCCGGCCATCTCGTCGTTCCGCTGCGTGCCGTGGCGCATCTCCGCAAGGCCGGCTTCGTCATCGAGAATCTCGACGCATACCTCGACGGTTCCGCCGGGATCGGCGAACGGGATTCGGAAACCTCCCTGCGGCTCATGCACTCCGGCCGCATCGCACTGATCGACGGAGAGCGGCACGCACTGTCGCCCCAGGTCTACGGCTTTCTTTCGGTACTCGCGCAGGGCGGCGGCGATCCCGTCCATAAACGCACCATCGCCGACGCTTTGGAAATCGATGTCGACAAGTGCAAGGGCGCGGACATCTGCAAGCGGCACAAGGCCGTCTACCGCACCTTCGTCGCCCACGACAACGACGG